>CALMIR010000087.1 GCA_937864265.1 uncultured Saprospirales bacterium
GTACGTAGTACCGTTCGGGAAACCTCCTGAACGGGAGTTCAGGAGTACGTAGTACCGTTCGGAAAACCTCCTGAACAGGAGTTCAGGAGTACGTAGTACCGTTCGGGAAACCTCCTGAACGGGAGTTCAGGAGTACGTAGTACTGTTCGGGAAACCTCTCCTGAACGGGAGTTCAGGAGTACGTTGTGCCGTTCAGGAGTACGTTATTTGGTTGCGCTCGGCGGTTCGCCGAAAAATTCCTGGTAGGAATTTGAAAAATGCGCGAGGTACTTATACCCCACCTTCCAGGCCACTTCCGACACGTTCAAGTCGGTCGTTTCGAGCAGTTTTTTGGCCTCTGTAAGTCGGTAGTTGCGGATAAAGTCGGAGGGCGATTCGTCAATTAGCGCCTTCATCTTGCGAAATAGCTGCGAACGGCTCATGCCGATTTTCTGGCAGAGTTGCGGCAGGGCAAAGCCTTCGTCATCGAAGTTGTCGGCCACGATTTGCCGCACTTTTTGGATGAAAGCGTCTTCCACCTCGATGGCTTCTTGGATATCCATTTCGGCAAGGCTGCCTTGTTCCGTACCATTTATTTTTTTAGCAAAATAGGCGGCTACACGCTGCTGGCGTTCCAGCAGTTTTTCCAACCAGACCAGCAGTTCTTCTTTGTCGAACGGCTTCGCCAAATACGTGTCCGCCCCACGGCGCAGGCCCGCGATTTTGGAAGCGGTATCGGCCTTGGCGGTCAGCAGCACGACGGGGATGTGGCTGGTGCGCTCATCGTGTTTCAAAAAATCACAGACCTCATAGCCGTCTTTTTCGGGCATCATCACGTCGCAGACGATCAAATCGGGAATGTGTTCCAGTGCTTTCTCGATGCCGATTTTGCCGTTGTAGGCCACATCCAATTGGTACAACCCTTCAAGGCAGGATTTGATATACACCACCACATCTGGATTGTCTTCGATGATGAGCAGAGATGGAGCATTTTGAAGGCTGATGTCTGGTTTTTGAGGGATGTGTACCAATGTGGCATCATGGCCGGAAAGCACTTCTGGCGAAGCTTCGATTGCCATGTTATTTTTACCTTCGACAGCATTGCGTGTAATGGGCAGCACTACTTGAAAAGTAGTCCCTTTGCCCAGTTCGCTCTCCGCCGAAATAGTGCCTCCCATGAGCTTTACCAGTTCAAGGGTATGCGCCAGGCCAATGCCTGTGCCTTCTCCTTTTCGGGTATGCGAGCCGTCCGCTTGGTAGAAACGGTCGAAGATGTGGGGGAGGTCTTTGGTGGGGATGCCGATGCCTGTGTCGGTGACGGTGATGGCCAATGTACTCCCGAACTCCTGTACTTCCGAACTCCCGTTCGGAAGCTTGTCTCCTGAACGGGAGTTCAGGAGTACTTTCACCTCCCCGCCCGAAGGTGTAAACTTCACCGCATTGGAAATGAGGTTGGTCATCACCTGCTTGATCTGTTCAGGGTCAAAATCCATGTCCAGTTTTTCAAAAGTGGTAAAAAACCGGAGGGAGAGATTATGGCTATTGGCGTAGGTTTGGAACGACTCGGTGACGTACCTCAGGTAAGATACGACGTCGCCCTGCTGTAAATTGAGTTTGAACAACTTATCCTCCAGCTTCGAGAGGTCGAGCAGTTGGTTGATGAGCTTGAGGAGGTTGTGGCCGTTGCTTTCGATGAGCCGGGTGCCGCTTTGGAGATATTTATCGGGATTGTTTTTGATTTGCCCGGCCATGCCCAAAATGACGGTGAGCGGCGTGCGGAACTCGTGCGTCAGGTTGGTGTAGAGGCGGCTTTTGAAACTGTCCAGTTCTTTCAGCCGGGTGGCCTCGGCCTGTTCCATTTTCAGGTCGTTTTGGAGTTTCCAGCGTTTTTTCAAAAAAGAAAAAATGCTGAAGGCAGTGCCGCCGAACAGGAGGGTATAGGTGAGGTAGGCCCACCAGGTTCGCCACCACGGCGGGTGTACAATGACCTGCACCTCCAATTGGTTCGGGTGCCACAGACCGTGGCTGTCTTTTGCTTTTACCCGGAAAACATATTCGCCCGGCGGCAGGCTGCTGAAACGTGTGAAATTGAACTTCGATGGCGTCGACCACACGTCTTCGTAGCCCTCCATCTGGTAGCTGTACGTCACCTCGGTGGGGTTTCGGAAGTCCGTCAGCACGTACTCAAAGGTGAAGGAGCGGTGCCAATGGTACAGGTGGATGACCGGCGCCGATGGAAAATCGAGTTGCCGGAAGGTAGAGTCCTTTTTTTCGTCCACATATTCAAAGGAAGAAAAGGCTACCTGTGCCGCCTCGTTCTGGCGACGGAGGTTGTTCATCAGTTCGTCGGGGTAGAAAGCGTTGAGGCCCCGCAGGCCACCGAAGTACATCCGCCCGTCTTTGGCCTTGAAGTAGGATTTGCGGTTGAACTCGTTGTGCGTCAGGCCATCCTCTTCATAAAAATTGATGAAAGATTCGCTGGCGATGTGGAAACGGGAAAGGCCGTGGTTGGTGCTGAGCCATAGGCAGGAATCACCCTGGGCGAGTATCCCGCAGACGAAATTGTTGGGCAGCCCGTCATCGGTAGTGAAAAGTTTAACATGCTGGTTTTGAGGGTCGTACCGCACCAGCCCGACATCGGTGGCCAGCCAAAGCAGCCCATCGGTGTCCTCCTCAATGGCGAGGATGCGGGAGATAGGCATATTTAATTCCCTTAGGTCAAACCAGGTGTCCTTTTTGGACTTGGGGTCAAACTGGAGCAACCTGCCCAACTGGGAAACATAAACAAAACCCGTTTTTTTCCCCACATACAAGGCCTCGGTCGCATATTCATCGCCCTGATGGGGCAGGTCGAGCGCTTTTTCCCAACGCAGTTCCTCGCCTACATCGTGGCGGTAAAACAGTGTATGGTAATTGGCCCACCACAAATGGCCGTCCTTGCTCTTGTCCAAAAAGCCACTTTCCCCAAAGTAATTCGGGTTTGTCCCGCTGAGGGGGCTCACGATACCGGTTTGGGTGTCCATCAGCATCCCGTTGTTCAGCCAAAGGCCCTGCCCATCGGCGTGGAGGTTGGAGGGGAGGGGAAGCAATTGGTAAGGAGTAGGCGTGAAAAATTTTGGATTTCCGCCTTTGGGCGTAAATTGAACAATACCGTGGTAAAAAGACGCATAGAGGTTACCCTGTGCATCTTCGGTCATGCCCCGAAAGCTGCAATCGCCGCCACAAATCTCGAGTGGTTTGTCAAAAAAATGTTCAAACGCAGATTCCTGCAAAGAGGCTTTGAGCAGACCGAGGCGGGTACCAAACCAGACCGTCCCGTTCTTGTCCTCAAAACCGTACATGATGTCGGTGTTGTTGGGAATGAAGGATTTGAGGTTCGGCGAAAAATCAATCAGCGTATCCTTTTGAAAATTATAGAAATACAGTTGGCGATCAATACCGCAGAACCAATAGTCGCCGTTTTCCAGCGGGAGTTGGTTCGTTAGATAGGCGGTTAGATTTTTTAAAAAGCGGTTGGCGGGATGCGGTGTGGTTTTTCCCGAAGGCATGTCCATCAACTGGAGTTGCGTATGACCTTGGTTACCATCATCTATCCGCAGCAATACGGACAATTGGCCGTTTTTGAGCTGATTTACCCGAAGGATGCCGCTGCCCTCCAATGCCCCCTGAAAGGTTCGTGTTGATTTGTCCTTGAGCGACCATACTTCTATTTCAGGGTTATCTCTAAAACGGAGGAGATAAGGGTTAGGATATAGATAAAGATGCCCATCAGCGCCCAGGAGTGAGAAAGGATCATTCATGGAACTGCTCTGGTGGGGCAGGGCAGGTGAAAACTGGCCATCGCTGAACGACCAAAGCTCCCACCTCTCCCAGTTCTTATATTTGACCAAGATGGGCAATTGGTCGCGCCAGTAATTGTTGGTCGGGAAAGCGGCAGTTTCAGTCCCGCTATCTTCAATAGGGAGTGGGTAGGCCAGCCAGTTTGCCGTTTCAGTATTCAGCAAAAACAGATTTTTTTTTCCAAAAAAAGCCAAAAACGAGTCCCTGTAAATGAAAGCACCGGTCAGCCTGTCGTCTGCCGTTGAAAGTTCAGCCGGCGGGGTGTACAACTCAAATCGGCGCCCGTCGAATCGGTGCAACTTGTAGTCGTTAAAAACCCATAAAAAGCCCTGCCTGTCCTGTGCGATGCTTTGGGTGTAGCTGCCTGAGAGGCCGTCCTGTGTGGTGTAGAATTGGAGGTTTGCCTTTTGTGCGAAAGCAAAAAGTGGAAGTAAACACAGGAAAATAGGTATAGCTATGGTTATGCGCATTTGGTTTGAATGCGAATATGATGATACAAATATAATCGTTTTTTTGACTTAGTATATGCGGTCTAGCCTTAGCCAGCCATTGTAGGTCTGAGCCCCTGCCAGGAATAGCACACTTGACTTAATCAGGAAATGCCTCGCTTTGCTGCCGACATCCGGCCAGTTTCGGGTCGTATGGCTGGACGAGGGTAAGTATCTCTTTGGTGCGCTGGCCATTTCTGTGGTTTGGAGATACCTCCTTTTTCCAGTTCCAAACATTCTATTGGTTTACACTTGTTAAAAACATATAATTTTGAAAATAGCAACGAATTAATATTTTATACCTAGAAATACTTTTAACTAATGCTAAAAACAAATAATATTCCGTCAACTAAGTTAATATAGTATCAAAACAGGGCAAAATAGCTGTAGTTTCTCCCTCCTATCCGCCCGTATCTTTGCACCGTTCATGAACATATCATTTGCTAACAACACAGCATTTGCAATAAAAGGCGTTCCAAATGCCCAATTGCCTTGCTGTTAAAAGTAAAAGCCATGAAAAACAACACTTTTGTCATTTTGCTTTTTTGCTTTATGGTGCACAGCGCTTTTGCGAGTCATACAACGACCAGTTTTCCGGTAATTACCGTCAAAGATGTGCCTGCTGAGAAAAAATTTTCTGTCAATATTGAAGGGCTGAAAGAAGCCGCAATCCTGGAACTCAAAGACGCGAATGGGGATGTTTTGCTCAAGCAGGAAATCAATAAAGGCCCTTTTGCCAAAGTATTTAATCTGGAGCAGTTGCCTGAAGGTGCTTATTACTTTCACATCACGACTGGTCTAAAAGAGACGGTTCAACCCATTGACTTGAAGGAAACAGGGGCTTACATCGACTCTAGCAAGCAAAAAGAATACTATGCACCAGTCATCCAGGTAAAAGATGGGTACATTGATTTGTCGCTCTACAACAACAAAATCAGCGATGTACAAATCACCATCGTCAACAAAAAGAATGGATTCGAACTGGTCAGAGAAAATTTGGAAAACGTACTGGTCGTAGAAAGGCGTTATCGCTTGGAAGACCTGCCTTTTGGCGGCTACCTTTTTCAAGTAAAAACAGCGCACAAAACTTATTATCAAGACTTTAGAATAAAGTAAGGACTAAAGTCTTGATAATAAGTTTCATACATGTCGTAAATTTCGGCTGCGGTTGGTTTCAATTCGCAGCCTTTTTTTATTCATAACGCAAGGATTCGATCGGATCCAGTCGCGATGCTTTTAGCGCCGGATACAGGCCCGATACCAGCCCCACCAAAGTACAGGTAATAACCGCAATCGTTACCCAAGCCCAGGGAAAAATAAAGCTGCCATTGGTTAAAATAGCCACCAGATTGCCCGCGCCAACGCCCAACAAAATGCCTACGATACCGCCCATTTGGCAGATCAGAACGGCTTCTGAAAGGAATTGCACCATAATAGATCGGCGAGTGGCGCCAATGGCTTTGCAAATACCGATTTCGCGGGTACGCTCGGTGACGGATACCAACATGATGTTCATCAATCCAATGGCTGCACCTACTAAGGTGATGAGTGCAATAGCTACGGCTGCTATGCGGAAATAAAGGGTATTTTCCCGAATCAGCCCGATCAGGCTATCGCTTTTGGATATTTCAAAATCGTTTTCTTCGGAGGCTTTCAGTTTGCGTACATTGCGTAACAGCCCTGTAGCAAATTCTACGCCCATGTCTATCTGAGTGGGATCATCCACCGCTACCAATAGATTATAGCTTGTATTTGGGGTGCCGTAATAGCGTTTGGCCATTTGCAAAGGGATGAGTATGCGGCGGTCTTCGCTTTGGTTCATGCTCGACCCCTTGCTCTTGAGTACCCCAACTACTTTGAGCTTGATTTTCCCGGCGTAAATGTATTTATCGAGTGCTGCTTCGGGTTTTCCATCGAAAAGATCATTAAGCACTTCATGGCCTATGATGGTGATGTAGCCTCCCTGTAGCGCTTCTTTGGGCAAAAAATTGCGCCCCATTTCAATATCGAAACCCTTGGCTTCCAAGTAGTTTTCGTCTATCCCGAAAATAAACTGGTTGGGGTTGGTCTTTTTGTCCTGGTACTTGAAAGTAGCGGTACCGGTACACATGAGCGATACCGATGCCCTGGCCGGGAAATCATAGCGCTCTTTGAACTCCACTGCTTGGTCATAGGTAATGGGGCCGCCCCGCTTGGCCTGTCGCCCGCCTTGGTTACCGTGAATGCCATCTTCTCCCTTGGGATCGATGTCGAAGGTATTGGCCCCCAAATAGGAGAGATTGCTGCTCAGCGAATTAATGCCCACATCAATGGCCGTTAAAATACCGACCAAGGCCATGATGCCAAAGGCAATGATCATAAGCGTAAGAATGGCCCGCAGCCAGTTGGATCGCACAGCCTTGAAGGCCAATTGTATGTTTTCTGATAAATTCATAGCCGCTCCATTTCGCGCTGAAAAAGGAAGATTGTCCCATAAAGTTAATCAAGCTGTTGTGCTGAGCCGGATTTCTTGGATAAAAGCGCGATAAACGTCGAAATACAACACTTTTTGAGCGATGGGACATGTTAAACTAGAAACCTGAAACCTGAGACCAGAAACCTAAATTGCTTGCCCAATACACGCCTGCATGTCCTCCCATATCGCCGGCGAAGCTGCAATCAGCTCCTCGCCAAACAAATAATCATCCCCGCCCTTAAAGTCAGATACTTTACCCCCGGCTTCCTGTACCAGCAGCACCCCGGCAGCAAGATCCCAGGCGTGAAGCCCGTATTCATAAAAACCATCGAAGCGACCGCAAGCCGTATAGGCCAGGTCAACCGCTGCCGATCCCAGCCGTCGGATGCCCCGCGTATGTTGCACAAAGTATTCTAAAATGCGCAAATAAGCCGATAAGTGCCCATAATCGTAATAGGGAAAGCCCGTGGCCAGCAAGGAATCTGCCAATTGTGTTTGCCCGCTCACCCGAATCGGTTGGCCATTCAAAAAAGCACCGCCGCCTTTCCAGGCATAAAAACATTCCTGCCGATTGGCTTCATAAACCACTCCCAGCACGATTTCACCCGCTTGCTGCAAAGCAATGCTGATGGAAAAAATAGGCACTTGGTGCAAAAAATTGGTCGTGCCATCTAATGGGTCAATGATCCATCGCAAGGCTTGGCTGCTGTCTTCGGCTACCGTCCCTTCTTCTGTCAGAAAACCGCTCTCCGGCAATAAAGCACTCAAGGCTTGCACCAATTGTTCCTCAGCCTGCTTATCTACGTAGCTAACCAGGCTGTTCAGGCTTTTGGTTTCCACCTGTTGCCCCTCCACTCGCCCCAATTCTTGTCGGATGAAACGCCCAACGGATGCTGCAACCAGACAGCAGGCCTCACACAATTCTGCTAAATTGATCATGGTTTTAATTGATAAATATCCGGTAAATTCCGCCCCAGTCCGTTGTAATCCAAACCATAACCCACGACAAAACGGTTGGGTATTTCAAAGGCCAGGTAATCAATATCTACGGCTGATTCCAGCGCGTCTGGCTTGAACAGTAATGTGGCTAATGCCAAGGAGGCGGGTTGCAAAGCCTGCAATTGTGGCATCAAATGGGATAGGGTTCTACCGCTGTCCACAATATCCTCTACCACGATAACGTGTCGGTCTTTGATGTTGCTGTCCAAGCCCACCAGGGTTCTCACAGCTCCGCTCGATTGCAAGCCGTCATAAGAGGCCAGCCGCATAAACGCCACCTCGCAAGGTATGGAACAAGCTCGAATCAAATCGGCAGCAAAGACAAATGCCCCATTCAGAATGCCCAGAAACAGCGGCATTTTGCCTTCGTAATCGGTACTAATCTGTATCCCCAGTTCCTGTACGCGATCCGCGATTAGTGCTTTCGACAAAAAAGGCTCGAATTCTAAATCGTGTATTTTTACAGTAGTTGTCATCTAAGTTTCAAGTTTCTAGTTTCAAGCCAAGCGTTGTTTCTAGTTTCAAGCTTGCCACGCGGAAGGCGTGGTTTCTAGTCTCAAACCTAGGCGGAAGCTAGGCTTTGTTTCTAGTCTCAAGTTGACCTTCGAACTCACTCTCCCAGCCCATACTGATCCAGCAGATACACCAGGCTCATCATAGCCGCAGCCCCCAATTCTAGTTCCCGCTCATTTACCGCTTCAATTCGGTCAATGGCCGTGTGGTGGTAGTCAAAATAGCGCTGCGTATCCGGCTCAAACCCGATGAGCAGTCCTTTTTGGTTTTTCAAACCGGAAATGTCAGCGCCAGAACCGCCCAATCGAAAGCCCAAACCATAAGGCTCCAATAAGGGCAGCCAGTCGCTCAGTTTTCGGAACTTGTTTTTTAAGACCGACTCATGGCCTTCCACCGTAAAGCCCCGTGGTGTAAAACCGCCCCGATCCGATTCGATGGCCGCCATGTGGTATTCTCCTGCAGCAAAAGAAGCTGCCTGATAAGCCTTGCCTCCGCCCAATCCGTTTTCTTCGTTCATAAACAACACACAGCGAATGCTGCGTTTGGGCTGGTAGTTCATGGCCTTGATGAGGCGCATCACCTCCATGGCGTGTACGCAGCCCGCTCCGTCGTCGTGTGCGCCACCGCCAACATCCCAGGAGTCCAGGTGACCACCCACCAGAATGATGTCTTCCGGGTATGCTGTGCCTTTGATTTCGGCAACGACATTATGAGAAATGGCTGATTCCAGTATTTGGCAAGTAGAACGCATAAAGACCTGGACGGTTCTGCTTTCCAAGAGATCACTCAGTTTTTCCGCATCCATCGTGCTGATGGCCATAGCCGGAATGCGCGGAATACCTTCTTCATAAACTAGTGTCCCGGTGTGGGGTACCTCGTCTATCTGGGTTGTCAGAGAACGCACCAAAACGCCTACGGCACCATAGCGCGCTGCACGGCTGGCCCCGCGTACCCGCGATCCGGCAGCCTTGCCATAAGCACTGAAAGTATTGAGTTCGCCGTCGTCCATGCGCTCATTGAAAAACACGATCTTGCCGCGCAGTTGCTCGCCCAAGCTGTCCACTTCATCCAGGGTTTTGACTTCCACCGCTTCGGCCATCAAGCCTGTCGGGCCAGTCCCTATCGAATTGCCCAAGGCCAGTGCATGCAATGGAAGGGTTTCGGATTGCCCCAATACCGTTATTTCTACTGTTTCCGGTTCACCCCGCTCCCAGCGCGGCACCTCGCAAGGCTGCAAATAAACCGTATCCACACCCAGCGATTTCAAGTAATCTGCACAATGTGCTACGGCTTTTGCCGATTGTTCTGATCCTGCCAGCCGACCGCCAATTTGCTCACTGAGTATCGTCAACTGCTGCATGGCTTCACCATGCACCAATGCCTGCCGGTGTATTTCGCGGATGAAAAAAGCGTCTTTATCGTTGTGCTGTTGGGCTGCCCCAATAAAAGGCAAAAGCCAAAACAAATGTACCAGGTATCTTTTCATAAGCCTTCAAATGAGTTGCAAATGTACCAGCAATTCTTCAGGTATAAAAAAAACTAAAGCCCTCAATTCAAGCCGTTCCTAAAAAGCACCCGTCTGTATTTTGCTTTATCTTTACCGGAAATATGGCTTATGCAACCCGAATACCTTTTTGTGTATGGCACCCTAAAGGACGATGAGGTGCTGACCCTCTTGCTGGGGGCTCCTGTTCCCAAGCAAAAAGCCCTACTGCATGGCTACGCCGTCCACGTCAACCCGGATGGCTACTTTTTTCTGCTGCCTGCCGAACAAGGCATCCTGGGTGGTTTTGTCCTCCAATTGAGCCTACCCCAATTGCAACAAATAGACCGCTGGGAAGAAGTACCCCATTACTTCCGTTTTAGAACGCTCGTTGTGTTGGCAGACGGCACTCATCAGGCATGCTGGGTCTATACTGGCCATTTTGAAAGCTGTGGCCTCGCCCCAACGGATGCGCTGGCGATGAAGGATCGGGAAGGGGTGTTGCTTGAAGTAAAAGCGTCACTTCAAAAAAATATGCGCTAACTTTACCCCCAAACCAAATCCCGCCCACATGCCCATTCATCAGGCTGCCCTACACGACATCCACTACGCCATACTTGGCGATGAGGTGCGCATCGCTTATGTTGAAAAAGGGCGAGGCGACCGGGTGCTGCTTTTTATACACGGCTTGGGCAGCAATTTCAAGGGCTGGTCGAAACTGGTGGAAGACCTAAAAAATGATTTTCGCTGTATAGCGATTGACTTGCCCGGCTATGGCTATTCCGATAAGAAAGATTACCCTTTTGGCATCCCCTTTTTTTCCCGGCAGATCATCCATTTTATTCAGGCTTTGGGGCTGCGCGATGTCTATCTGGTGGGGCATTCTATGGGGGGGCAAATCGCCGTTGATGCAGTGCTGAAAGCCCCGGAATTGTTTCGCAAATTGATCTTGCTGGCACCGGCGGGTTTTGAGGTGTTCAATGATACCGACCGACAGTGGGTTCAGCAACTGTACCAGCCGCAGGTGATCAAGGGCATTTCTACCACTCAAATAAAGCTAAATTTTAAAGCCAATTTTTATCACTTTCCCAAAGAGGCGCACTTTATGATTGAGGATCGCTTGCATTTGCGAAAGCAAGGGGATTATGATTACTTCTGCCGCATGATCAGCGCCTGTGTGTCGGGTATGTTGGCGACACCTGTTTTTGACCGATTGGAGCAACTGACGCTGCCTACCCTGGCGGTGTATGGCGAAAAGGACCAATTGATTCCCAATAAGTTTTTGCATCCGACTTGGACTACCCGCAAAGTGGCCGAAGCGGGAACGGCTCAGATTCCTGGCAGCCAGCTACACCTCATTCCGAAATGCGGGCATTTTGTACCCTGGGAAGGACATAAGCAAGTAGCCGCTTGGGTCTTGGCCTACTAGGGCATGGGGTGGGGGAGTAGAGCAATAAAAAAACTCCTGAGCAAGCGCTGCCCAGGAGTTTTTTATTATCAGTATAAACAAATAAAGCTTACTTGCTTACTACCACACGTTTGGTAATTTCATCTTGCCCAACAACGATGCGAATCAGGTAAACGCCATCGGCGTAGTTGTTGAGGTTGAATTCGTATTGAAAAACACTGGTTTTATCCGCCTGGATCAATTCCATCTGCTGTCCGACCAGATTGCGTACTTCCACCTGGATGGCTTCTGGGCTATTGAGTGCCAACTTCAGCATCAAGTTGCCTTGGCTTGGGTTGGGGCCGAGGAACATCGAAGCCAGGTTATCAATTTGACCCACAGAAGAAATAACGTCCACATCGCCTTCTACGGTGCAGCCATTGGCATCGGTTACCACTACACTGTAATTACCAGATGCCAAGCCAGTTGCTGTAGCTGTTGTCTGGCCATCTGACCACAGGTAGCTGTATGGGCCAGTACCGCCAGTAACCGTAACGGTAGCAGAGTTATTGCCATTATCCACGATAGATTCGATCATAGGGGCATCGTCGAAGAAAACAACGATAGACGAATCAGCCGCTTGGGCGCAAATAGAGCCAAATACATCGCTCTGATCGGCATAAACCACCCCGCGAATTACCCAGCTACCGCCCATAACTGGCAAGCCGTTAGCGCTCAAGACGCCGTTCAAATCGCTATTGAAAGTGCTGTTTGGATCAGAACCAGTTAGGGTAAAGCCGCCAGCCAAAGCACCCGTACCACCTTGAGAATCGTCAAACTGCCAGCCAAAACCACCACCTTCGGGTATAATATCCGTTCCATCGGTGATCATATCGAAGGTACCACCAGGGCAAACCGCTTGCAAGCTCGGGCTGGTCAAAGCGCCAATTTCGCATTCTACCTCGATGGGTTCGCACTCGGTTTCCGGGCTGGAAACGCAAGTCAATGCGGGGAAACCATTGTCGGTAGCCAAATTATTGCTGCCGCCGCAATCGCCTGCTTCTGTAACAACGATCAGGTAAGTACCGCTTTCAGAACAAGTCCAGGTAATGGAACAACCATCGCCGTCGCCAGCTCCGAAGGCATCTACAGCGCCGCTTGGCGCAATGATGGTAAATTCAGGCACCCAAGAGCCTGCACCAGCACCATTGCACATGCTGAACGTATAAGTACCGCCTGCTACAAAGTTATTCACCGAATAAGCTTCGTGTGCCCACACCTGGAAAGTAGTGATTTCATTGAACGGGCAACCTGTACCGTCGTCGCAGGGCGCACCGCCAAAAGTCGAGTTAAAATCGGTCCAACCGGTCGTTGTGCTTGGGTTTATCCAGATTTCACAAGGCGTACCAGCAGGGCCAATGGTCACGCTGCCTTCTACTGTACAGCCATTGGCATCGGTTACCACTACACTATAGACTCCTGCGGTCAGGCCAGTAGCTGTCATCCCAGTTTGGCCATCCGACCAGTCGTAGGTGTAAGGCATCATGCCGCCTGTTGCGGTTGCCGTAGCCGAGCCATCGCCGTTGTCCACAACAGTCACAGCCGTAGGGCCATCGGCAGCAACAAATTCCACAATTAGGGAATCTGTAGTTGTCGCGCAAACTGTATTCAAAGGATCGCCTGCATTTTCGTAAATGACGCCAAAAAGCACCCAGGTGCCACTCAAAACTGGCAAGCCGTTAAAGCTCAGTACGCCGTTCAAATCGCTATTGAAATTGCTGTTTGGGTCAGATCCGGTCAAAGTAAAGCCGCCAGCCAAACCGCCAGTACCACCTTGAGAATCATCGAATATCCAACCAAATCCGCCTGCCGCAGGGATGGTATCCAAGCCGTTGGTAGCCACATCAAAAGTACCGCCATTGCAAACAACCGTTGTTCCGGTTGTAGCCAATTCGCCTATACCACAGGCGCCGGCCAACGGATCACAAGGGGCGTTGGAGATACAAGTAATAGCAGGAAAACCATTATTGGTGGAGACATTGCCACTACCACCGCAGTCGCCTGCTTCTGTGATGACAATCAGGTAAGCGCCACTTTCGGAAGCCGTCCAGGTAATGGTGCAACCATCGCCGTCGCCGGCACCAAAGGCATCTATTGCGCCACTTGGGGCAATAATGGTAAACTCAGGTATCCATGAACCAGCTCCAGATCCATTGCACATACTAAACGCGTAAGTGCCGCCAGCCAGGAAATTATTGATCGAATAAGCCTCGTGTGCCCATACCTGAAATGTGGTAATTTCATTGAAAGCACAGCCGCTGCCATCGTCACAAGGTGCGCCACCGAAAGTCGAATTAAAATCCGTCCAGCCAGTCGTTGCACTTGGGGCCATCCAGGTAGTGCATTGAGCGTTCATCTGAACAGCCATGCCCAATATAACGGCTGCTGTCGCCCATAAAGTAAAAAGTTTTTTCATAGAAAAAATTTGAGGGTGAATTAATATAAGAGCTTGATTAGTATAGATTTACAGCTCAACTGTAATACTCGCTTAACATTTGAGCGAGTAAAATAGCGATTTATAACTGTATTTATGGCTTTTTCCAAATGTAAATTGGCTGACAAATGGTAGGAACTATCCATTGGGGTAGTATTTGAAACAAAATAATTACCTTCGTCCAAACAAATTTTCTACCATGCGAAAATGGTTGTGGGGAAGCTTGGCAGGCGCAAGCTTGCTCCTGCTAGGCGGCGGCTATTACACCTATCCCATGTTGCAAATAGGCAGCGGCTATGCGGCTAAAATGGCTTGTAGTTGCCATTTCTTACAAGGTCGTTCAATGACAGACATCCAACAGAAAGACCTGAATTTTTCCGTTTTGGGAAAAATGAGCTTGGAATTGGATGAGGAAAAAAGGCAGGTTCGTTCTTCTTTATTTGGGTTGGCTCCGCGTACGGCGCAATACATTCCCGGCAGGGGCTGTGTATTGATGGCTGACGAAGCTAAGGCTTGGCCAGAAGCTCTGCCCGAAAGTCAAGCCGCTCGGCAGCCCGATAGTCTTTTACTGCCTTTTGACAGCTTGCCGCCAGGTATAGACCTGCCCGCGCTGGAAAAAGCGGTTGCCCGCGCCTTTGAACCCATATCGGGTGGCGGCACCCGGGCTGTAGTGATTTTATACCAGGGACGTTTGCTTTACGAGGCTTATGCACCGGGCTTTGATGCCAATACCCCGCTTTTGGGCTGGTCTATGACCAAAAGCATCACCAATGCGCTCATAGGGTTAAGGATCAAATCGGGTCATTTGGCGCTCGACGATCGGGAATTGTTCCCGGAATGGCAGCAGGACGAACGAAGTGACATCCGACTGCGGGATTTGCTGCACATGAACAGCGGTTTGCAATGGAATGAAGCTTATGGCTCTACTTCCGATGCGACGACTATGCTCTATTTGCAGGCGGATATGGCCGCTTACGCTAAAAATAGGCCCCTCGAATCAACACCTGATACCAAATGGGTCTATTCCTCCGGCACCAGCAATCAGCTTAGCGCCATTATCCGAAATACCTTTCCCGATGAAAACAGTTACCTGAGCTTTATTCGAGATTCTTTGTTTCAAGCCCTCGGCATGCACTCAGCACTGATAGAAAGCGACCAATCGGGAAAAGCGGTCGGCTCCAGTTATGGCTGGGCTACTGCCCGCGACTGGGCGCGATTTGGCCTATTGTATTTGCAAGACGGCTACTGGAATGGCGAGGCTTTTTTGCCGAAAGGCTGGGTCAGTTGGTCGCAAGAGGTAGCCAATGGCTCGGAAGGCATCTATGGGGCACATATCTGGCTGAAAACACACGATGCCACCAATGCCCCGGATGATGTATTCCAATTTCGCGGCTTCCAGGATCAGCGCATCGTCATGATCCCCTCCCGCGAATGCGTTTTGGTGAGGCTGGGCATGAACGACGATCAAACGTTTGACCTAAACACCTTTATAAAGGAGGTGTTGGATGCTTTGCCAGCAAAGTGAAATAATTACCTTTGTAGCGAATTTCCTATACTATGTACGAAAACACCATTGTTCGATTGAGGGGCGTCACTATTTTCCAGAAGGATCGGAAAATACTGGAACGGGTGGACTTGACCATTAGCCGGGGCGAATTCGTTTATTTGATAGGAAAGACCGGTAGTGGCAAATCCAGCCTGCTCAAAACGATTTATGCCGCCTTGCCGCTCCGGGAGGGGAAAGGAGATGTAGCCGGGTTCGATCTGGCAGCTCTGGATCGCAAAACCATCCCCCTGCTGCGCCGAAAGCTGGGCATCGTTTTCCAGGATTTCAACTTACTCAGCGACCGGGATGTGGAAGCCAATCTCCGTTTTGTACTGGACGCAACCGGATGGAAAGACGAAAAACTTAAAAAAGACAGGATTGCCGAGGTGCTCCAGCAAGTGGATTTGAGCGGCTGCGAGCGCAAAATGCCCCATGCCCTTTCTGGCGGCGAACAACAACGCATCGTTATAGCCCGTGCCTTGCTCAATCGTCCGGAACTCCTCATCGCCGACGAGCCTACCGGCAACCTCGATCCGGAAACATCTGACGACATCTTGTTCCTGCTCCGCCAATTGGCACAAAAGAACAACACCGCCGTTCTTTTTGCCACCCACGATTACCGCATTCTGGAGAATTTCCCTTCCCGTATCATCCGCTGCCTGAACGGACGGGTGATGGATGAAGAGGCGTTCGAGGTGTGATGGTGTTATTACGCAGGGCATCAAGTATTGGATTTTATTACGTATCGCTTTATATTTGCCTGCATGATCTTTACTAGAAAATGAACACCTATTTAAAAGACCCTGCGTATGTTTTAATGAATTAAAAAAAAATCAATATGAAACTAAAAGAGCTGTTGGATATCGCTAAGGAGAATCTCAAGGATTTGTCAACACTTGAGAATCCTGACTTCCGTCTTGAGCAAGCAGAGCTAAAGAAGGACAAAAATATTTGGGAGATTGTCGTTTCATACCTTGTAGAAAATACCAACAAACGATCGAACCCATTCACTGCTTTAACATCGGAATTTCAATTCCTTAGGATGTATAAAAAAATTGCGATTAATGAACGCAATGAGGTGGTTGGCTTTTACATTTTCAATGATAAAGAATGATAGCCATTGACACCAATGCTCTTATTGTTTTACTAATTGGACTCATTGACCCCCAACGAATTAAAACTCATAAGCGAACTTCGATTTATGATGAGCAAGATTTCTTTGATCTTGTGTCCATAATAGAAAGTTTTGACAAATTGCTTGTTTTACCTAATGTGTGGACAGAGTTAGACAATATATTGAACAGATTTAAAGGAGATGAGAAATACCAATATATCATAAAAACTAGTGAAATGATGAAGGCTTCTTCTGAAAAATTCATCGAATCTCTAAAGGGAATCGAGAGCCCAAATTATTTTGACCTAGGTTTAACAGACGCTCTTCTCCTTGAGTTGGCGAAGGAATGTGATTTCCTTATAACTTCAGATTCTAGCCTGTCCGACTATGCGATGGCGAACAACATCCAAGTATATGACCTTGTTAAAAATAGGAATGAAAGGCTTTGAAACACTTCATACATCAGAGCCTGCCAGTCGTACATTATTATTACCTACGGCCTTTTTTTAGGACAACGTTTGCAAAAGTGTGGTAACTTTGGTTTTAAACTTCAATCTGTTCTCACATGAGTATGTACCATTACCTCCTGCTTCTGATGCCCTTTTTGCTGGTCGGATGTCAGGCGACGAAAATTCAAAATCACGGTCAACATTACCAGCAACACAAAGACTACGACAGTTTAAACAAAGTTGTCCAACTCATTTCCCTGGGCGCAGACACATCCTATGTCCGGCAAATTTTGGGCTCACCCATCGATATGGGCTTTGATTTCAGGTATTTAATCGACTCCATTGGCCCGAATGGGTGTGTCATTGGTGCGGTATTTCACATCGATGATCAGGGCAAAATAGATCAAAAATGGATCGATGAAATTTGTGAGTAATTTGTGGCCACGGCGCTGATTCCATGCCATTTACGAATCAGCGCCTGTTAGCGGTTCCGCGTCAAAGAAAATAACCGCCTCCTTATTGGTAATTTTGTTAAAAATAGGATATTCCATTTCCTGGATAACATAGCGTTCAATGATTATATCCGGGTTTCGATGCGCATGGTGCTTAGGCGGCAGTAAAGCCAATTCCTCCGCAGTAAAAGGTTTTGAATATTTAATCCGCTTGATATAAGTCCCGCGCTTGTACTTCACGTCTAAATCATTCCAGTTAACCCCTTTCTCCAACATCATTTTATCTTGCATTTCACTGCCATTTAGGTTTTGCAACGCTTTGTGTGAAAACAAGCTTTGTGCAAGCATCGAAATGCTGTTTTTGGTGGCATCGTTTTCACGCCACAACAACTGTACGCAAGCATCGTGTAATGTTGGTGTTTGATAAATGCGGCAATCGAAGTTGGCTATTTTATCGTGAGCAGGCAAAAGTTCTTTTCTTTTTTCGTTAAAGAACGAAACACATTTACCCGTTAGTTTTGACAAAATTTTCTGTTTTTTCCCGTCGTTGTAAATCAATTTTTCTCGGTCGGCGGAATACAAAATGAGTGTAATTTCATCACTTTGAGTATAGCCCGCAACTGCATTCGTTTCCTGAACCAAAAACTTGGTTGTTTCAATCATTAGCGCTGTCAATTTTTCATCGAAAGGCCGCCTTAACCCCTTTGTCCAATTGTGGAAGTTATTCCCATCTAATCGGATGATTACAGGTAATGTGGGGATCATTATCTCATTGGTAAAATTTCGCTCCAGCCATTTACACCAATCACCCATTGTCTGAAAATCCATCTCTATAGTTTTTCTGCGTTATTCAATATTCTATTTGCTAAGTACGAATAGCTTTTTGTACCTATTTAGTTCCCTCCTTTTTACTTTTATAGCACAAAGATTCCGAGAAATATTTGTCTTTTATTTTTATTTTCCTAATTTCATTGCTCGCAAATTGAGAGAAGACAAATTTTTTAACCATTTCAAATCCCTACCTTTATGAGTCACGATACCAAGGACATCAGAAACGTCACTTTATTAGGGCACTCCGGCAGCGGAAAAACCACCTTTGCAGAATGTATGCTGTACGAGGCGGGTCAGATTACGCGCCGGGGTGCCGTAGAAGAAGGCAACACCGCATCGGATTACACCAATATTGAAAAAGAAAGGGGCAATTCGATTTTCAGCGCCCTGCTGCATGCGGAATGGAAAGACTCTAAAATCAACATTATTGATACACCGGGCTTCGACGATTTTGTAGGTGAGGTGGTATCGGCGTTGAAAGTAGCCGATACGGGCGTGATGTTGCTCAATGCCAAAAACGGCGTAGAGGTGGGAACAGAGTTGATTTGGGATTATATTGAAAAATTTGAAACACCTGCCCTTTTTGTGATCAACCAATTGGACCACGAAAAGGCCGATTTTGAAAGCACCCTGCAACAAGCGCAAAACCGATTTGGAAACAAAGTTATCCCGGTGCAGTACCCCCTGAATGCCGGATCGGGCTTCAATACCATCGTGGATGCCCTGCGCATGACGCTGTATATTTTTCCAGACGGGGGAGGCAAACCAGAAAAAGCGCCCATACCCGACAGCGAAATGGAACGCGCCATGGAAATGCACAATGCCCTAGTGGAAGCTGCTGCCGAAAATGAAGAGGGGCTGATGGAAAAATTCTTCGATGAAGGCACGCTCTCAGAAGAAGACCTGGCTATGGGCTTGCGCATCGCCATTGCCAATCAGCAAATATTCCCCGTATTTTGTTGTTCTTCCACTCAAAACATGGGCAGCGGTCGCATCATGGGTTTCATCAACGATATTTGTCCCTCTCCGGCTGATCGCCCGGCTGCCAAACTGGCTGATGGTGGCACACTTACTTGCGACTCCAGCGGCTCCGCGACCATTTTTATCTATAAAACCATCTCCGAACCGCAGGTGGGCAATGTGAGTTATTTCAAGGTATATTCTGGTACGCTGAAAGCGGGCGACGAATTAGTCAACGAAGCCAATCGCAATTCAGAAAGGATGGCTCAATTGTTTGTAGCCAATGGAAAAAGCAGGGATCATATTGATGAACTGAAAGCGGGCGATATAGGGGTAACGGTCAAACTAAAAACCACCCACACCAACAATACCTTGAACACCAAGGGCACCGATCGAAAAATTGAGCCGATGCACTTCCCAGAGCCGCGCATACGGGTAGCGGTAAATCCGCCGAGCAAGGCCGATATGGAAAAATTGATGAAAGCCTTACAAACCATCTCGGAGGAAGACCCCACTTTGATTGTCGAGCAATCCAAGGCGCTCAAGCAAACCCTGCTGTACGGGCAGGGGCAATTGCACATCGATCTCATCAAGTATCGGATCGAATTGGTCAACAAGGTGAGCATGGAATTCATCAAGCCGCGCATCTCCTACCGGGAAACCATCACCAAGGAAGCCAATACTTCCTACCGCCATAAAAAGCAAACCGGTGGCGCCGGACAATTTGCCGAGGTACACATGCGCATTGAACCTTATTACGATGGCATGCCTGCACCTAAAGACCTGTCGGTACGCAATACCGAGGTAGAAGAACTACCCTGGGGCGGAAAACTGGCCTATTATTGGTGCATCGTAGGCGGCTCAATTGATGCCAAGTTTTCCAATGCCATTAAGAAGGGGATCATGCAAAAAATGGAAGAAGGGCCGCTCACTGGTTCTTATTGCCAGGATATCCGGGTGTGCATTTACGATGGCAAGATGCACCCGGTTGATTCCAACGATATGGCTTTTATGCTGGCATCAACCCAGGCATTTAAAACCAATTTTAAGGAAGCCAGCCCTCAGATTCTGGAACCCATTTACAACCTGGAAATCTTGTGCGCCGATGATGTCATGGGTGATATCATGGGCGACTTGCAGACCCGCCGCGCGATTATTGTCGGCATGAGTGCTGAGGGGCATTACCAGAAAATCATGGCAACGGTGCCCTTGGCCGAACTTTACCAGTACTCTTCTACTTTGCGCTCTTTATCGCAGGGAAGGGCTAAGTTTCACCAGGAATTCCGCGAGTACAATCCAGTACCGCACGATATACAACAGAAGTTAATCGAGACCCACGAAGCTGAACTGGAAGAAGCGTAGGATTGATGGAATGGATCGTGTTCGAGTATTTGAGGTGTGCGGGTGTTTAAGCTTGGCCACACCTACACCTCAAATACTTGAACTTTCAAATCCTCTCGCGCTTGGCTCTTTTCAACCGGGCAAGGTAAAAAAGAAAGTGCTTCCCCTGCCCAAACCTTCCGATTCTACCCATATTTTCCCACCGTGGTGCTCCACAATGCGCTTGCAAATGCTCAAACCCAAGCCGCTGCCCTCGTAAGCTTGGCTGGAATGCAACCTTTGAAAAAAATTGAAAATACGGTGGTAATTGGCCGACTCTATGCCAATGCCGTTGTCCTGTACAGAAAAGCAATATGCTTTATCCAAGTATGCGGCCTGAATGACAATATGGGGCTTTATCTCTTTTTGAGTAAACTTAATGGCGTTTAAAATCAGGTTCTGGAAAAGCTGTTCCATTTGGCGATTATTGGCTCGCAAGGAGGGGAGTGCGGAGACTTCAATTATCGCATGATGCTGTTGAATGATTGAACTGATGTGCTGGATGACTCGTTCAACCACTAAATTAAAGTCAAGCGAGACATTAGCCGTATCGGCATGGGATACCCGGGCAAACTTCAGTAAATCATCGATGATGATGCCAAAGCGATTGGTTTCCCGATCAATAATTTCAAGGTATTCGGCGGTCGATTCATCATAGCTTTTCTTTTTCAATTCTTGGACGAAACCTTTCACATTGAGCAAAGGTGCTTTCAAATCATGGGATACCACGTAAGCAAACTTTTCCAGCTCTTCATTCGAATCTAAGAGCGCTTTGGTTTGGGCTTCCAACTGCTTTTCCATTTTAATGCGCTCGGAAATTTCATTTTTCAGATGTTCGTTGGTCCGCAGGTTGTGCAATAAATAACCTGCAGTTGCCGCCATCACATTGAAAGAATGGCAGTCTTTGGCTTGCAGGGGCGCAAAAAAGCGGGCATCTTCCTGGCTCTGGCCACAGATCACCAATCCCGTAAAACGGGCATCTGGATTAAAAAAAGGGGCAACAAAAGCATCGACGAAAGGAAAGTCCACGCATTTTTGCTGCAAACAGGGGTGTTCACTAAGTATTAAGGCTTCCTGGGTCGGAAAATCATGGGCATCCAAAGGGAGCTGGTTGGGAATATATTGTGGTTCAAAACCAAAACGACCTATTATACGCAATCCCTTTTGCTCTGGATCGTATTCTGCCAATAAACAGCGAGCTTGTTCAAAAGCTTGGATGAAATACTCACATGCAATAGTGCCAAAAACTTCTACAGATTCTTGAAAAAGACAAGCCTTATTGAATTCCTGTATCAATCGGAATCGGTTCAATTCTTGATCCAATTCGTCCTTGATAGAAATCAATTCCTGTTGGACGACGATGTTTTTGGTTACCTTGTTTTGCAACTCTACCACCAGTTGCTCCAATTCATTAGAAGACAAGGTATGCACTCTATTTTTTTCAGGCATTATTCAAGGGGCTTAGTTTATTTTCGGGTTATTGCATAGATAGAAGTGGTGTAATTGTGAAAAAAGTTGCGCCCGTTGATTTGGGCAAATTCTCCCAAGCCATACATCCCCAGCCAAGGTACTTTTTTCCCATTTGACCGCAAGGCCATTTGCATCTTATCTAAAATCTCCTCTTTCTCTATTTTATTGAACATGGCCCTTCCTCTGGCCGCGCAATCAGTATGAAAAACACCCACAATTTCCCGTTCGGCTATGCTCGTGTTCAATTGATCCAACATATGATCCAAGCCTTCAAATATCAGGTCTTCATCTCTTTGCACTAGCCATACTTTTGTACCCTCCTCACAATCTACCGGAATATAAAAACTTTGATCTTCCTCTACTTTTACAATCGCTCTTAAAATATGGGCATTGTTATAGGCTTCTTGGTATGATGCTGGTAGTTCAATGGCCAAGCCAGCTACCGGGATACAAGGCCCTGGATGTGAATTTTCCGGCAGGTGCAGTTTGCGCATCAAGTATGCCCAGGCAGGTGTTCCATCTATTTCAAAAATTCGATTGCCGACTGATCGAGTGACCTCCAATGGGTTGCCAATGGGTACGCTTCCATGATGAACTCCCATCTCCAACTTTAAAGTAGGATCGGCAAATCCAAACATCACTGCGCCTCTCTCGAATAGCTGGGCATCAATGAACTGATAGGAACTTATGGCTTTCATGTTATCAGAGGAAGTCCCGCCAAAAATAGGGATAGATGACCCAAATACAGACTCAATGCCCTCGATCGCGCGGTCGGCAGCTATATCAATCCCAGAAGCCAGAACGCCGACCATATTGATGTTTGGATTTTGATCGTACAACTTCTGAGCCATTGCTCTAGTCGCCGCATAAGAATTTTCTGGTCGGATATCTTCGTAAAAAGCCAACTGATACTCATCGGCATGTTCTGCACGCACCACCATAATACCTAAGGCACGCATGCTTTCATTGGCACCTTCTACCCCTGTCACCCCATTGCAGGTGCAACCCGCCAGTCTCGCATTGGGGCACAGGCGCTTGGCCTCTTCCAACAAGCTGGGAAAATGGTGCCCAATGGTACTGTGGATGATGATCAAAATCGGTTCTTCAAACGGGAAATTAACCTGTAGATCTTTTAGTGCCGTTTGAAGACATAGATTCATGGCTTTCTGTGCATTGACTTCTCCATTACTGGCAGAATAAAATGTCAACATAGTATTTGTTCGTTTAATGAATAGATTCAAACTGTGCTAACTAACCAGGGAAAGTCTCAAAATTTATCGAAATCGGGCGTTTTGTAAGCATTGCTTTGTACTTTCTCAAACCTAACCTACTTCCTAAAAGCCTATTTGGCACGAAAGATAAAGAATCTTTGCAAAAGATAAAAGAAGCGCGCTTTATTGCATCAAGAACATTTGCTCGTCATCAAGCAGGCACATGAAACAAAAGGCAAGGAGATGAAATCTTAATCGTTCAACAATTGCTGTAAAGCGGCTTTTAATTGGGGATAAAGGAATGGATAGCCTGCCTGAGCTATTTTCTCTGATGATACCCGATTGCTGTTCAAAACAACATCTGCCATCTCTCCCATCGCTGCACGCAAAGCCAAAACAGGCACACTGGCCATAAAGGCGGGCTTATTCCGCACTTCTTTGATTGTACGTACAAATTCTTTGTTTGTTACAGGATGAGGTGCCACAGCATTGTAAATGCCCTTCATGGATTCTTTTTCTATGGCCATGATGAACATTTCACAAAGATCGTCTATGTGAATCCAGGAGTACCATTGATTGCCGTCGCCGAAGTATGCGCCTGTGAAAAAGTGAAAAGGCAGCAGTATTTTCTCCAGCGCACCGCCACTAGTCGAAAGCACCAAGCCAATTCTGAAAGCTACGGTACGCAAGCCGCTTTGACCGATTTGATCGATGGCATCTTCCCATGCGATACAGCTTTCTGCCAAAAAACCAGTACCCGGCGTTGACGTTTCATAGAGCCATTCATCGCCCCGGTGGCCGTAGTAGCCAATTGCAGCGCCGGAAAGATAGGCTTTGGGCCAATGCCCCGTTTTTCGGAAAGATTCCAATAATAACGATGCCGTATCTACTCGGCTATTGATGATCAATTGTTTACGGGCTTCCGTCCAGGGTTTGTCGGCAATTCCGGCACCAGCCAGATTGATCACAACAGTTGCTTTTTCTAAAGCTTCCTCATCCATGTATCCTTTTTCGGGGTCCCAAAGGTAGGTATCGTATGGGCCTTTTGTTTTTTTACTTCTACTCAAATGCACTACCCTGTAGCCTTTTTCTACTAACAATTCGCTGAGGCGCATGCCTATCAGACCACTACCTCCTGCTATTAATACCGTATCGTTCATTGTATCAAAGTTTGCTATCTAACAAAATGCCTGCTTCAAGGTTCAGCTTTTTGTGATGAAATTGGCGGGTGGTGGATAGGGGGGTAGCGTGGGCATACAACCTTCGATTCGTCGGTTTTTATTTTTCCAAGAGATGCTAGGTGTGGTACTTAAACCCGACAATCTAAATCCGTTTAAAGAAAAAATTTCCATATCCTCTATAAATGTCCTAATTTGCTCTCGTAATTTTCATAACTCCCAAGTTGACTATGTTTAAACTCCGATTGTTATTGATTTTAATCCTGTTCGTTGGGGCGTGTAAAACAGAAACTAAAAAAGAACACCCTCCCTACAGATACACAGACAATACCGTCTATGCCCGTCTTCCTGCCGAACCCGATAGGCTCAACCCCATCCTTTCCACCAGTGTTTACGGAAGAGCCGTCCATCAAAACATCTTTTTTTATTTGCTCGATTTTGATCGGCAAACCCTGGAGTTGGTACCGCAATTGGCTAAATCGAGGCCAGAGATCAAAACGATCGACAGTGGCCCGGATGAGGGCGGCTTGTCCTACACCTTTGAGTTGCATGAAGAAGTGACATGGGATAATGGCCAACCAGTAACCGGCAAAGACTTTGAATTCACCCTGAAAGTGCTGTTCAATCCTTTTGTCAATGCTGCCGCTGTACGATCTTATCTCGACTTCGTCACCGATATAGCCATTGACCCCAACAACAACAAACGGTTCACCGTTTTCACCAATAGAAAATACATCGTTGGGGAGGCTGTCATCAGCAACATCCCGATCATGCCCGATTTCGTTTATGACCCGGAAGGCTTGATGGCTCAAATTTCTTTGCGGGAACTGACACAAATGAGCGGTCAGGAAAGTGAGTCGGAACACAAAGCCGTGCTTCAGCAATTCGCAGAGGCGTTCAATTCGCCGCAATTTTCCCGGGAAAAGGGCTTCATCGAAGGCTGTGGCCCCTACCGCTTTGTAGAATGGGTGACCGGAGATCGGGTCGTCTTGGAGAAAAAAGAAAATTGGTGGGGCGATAAATTAGCCAAGCGCAACCCAGCCCTAATTGCCCATCCGGATCAATTGATTTTCAAAATCATACCCGACCAAACCGCCACCTTAGCGGCACTGAAAGACCAGCAGGTGGATGTAGCTAGTCAGATCGATGCCAAAGACTATGTTGATTTGCAGCAAAATGCCGTTTTTACGCCGCTCTATAACCTGGAATCTCCTTCCTCATTGATCTATTACTACATCGGCATTCAAACCAAAAACACAAAATTGTCAGACAAACGCGTGCGTTGGGCATTGGCCCACCTGACCAACGTGGATCAGTTGATAGACGACTTGTTTTTTGGGCTTGGCGAGCGTACCATAGGCCCGGTTCATCCTGCCAAACCTTATTACCACAAGAAACTCAGCCCCATCCCTTTCGATCCAGAAAAGGCATCGGCTTTATTGGCTGAAGCAGGCTGGGAGGATTCCAATGGCAACGGTATAGTGGACAAAGTAATCAATGGGGAATTGGTAGAGATGGAATTGGAGTTTTCTTACGGCAATTCTAGTCGGTTTGCAGAAAATCAGGTCTTGTTGTTTCAAAATGATGCCAAAAAGGCGGGCGTGAAAATCATTCCCGTGCCCAAAGAATTTACTATCCTGATCGATGATTTGAAAAAAAGGGACTTTGAATTGTTTTCCGGTGCCTGGGGGCAGGATCCCATTCTGGACGATTTCAAACAGCTTTGGCATACCGACAGCGACACCCCGGATGGCAGCAATCGGGTCGGCTTTGGCAACGCCGCTTCAGATCAACTCATCGAAGACATCCGGATCACGCTGGATGAAAGTAAACGCAATGATCTTTATCTACAGTTTCAGGAATTGCTCTACGACGAGCAGCCTTATATCTTCTTGTTTGTTCCCCTGGAAAGGCTGGCTATTCACAAGCGCTTTGAAACCAAAACTTCTGCCTTGCGGCCTGGCTTTTTCGTCAAAGATTTTGTATTAAAATAAAAACAGAAACCGATTTTCACCATGAAACAGTCACCCCTCATTTTGTCTGTGCTTTGTTTGATTTTCGTGGCAGGGTGTAAACCAACGCCCAAGTCCTCTGAAAACGAATTGGTATTCGATATGGATCGTCCATTGGACGAAGTAGTCATACACCTGGATGGTGAACCGGATCGTTTGAATCCCTGTTTGAGCGTCAATGTATATTCCAGAGCTGTTTTTGACCAATTGTTCTTATACCTGCTCAACGTTAATCCCGTTACACTGGAATTTGAACCTGCCCTGGCCATAAGCCGCCCTAAGGTAAGCCCAATTGAGGCGGGGCCCTATGCAGGCGGGCTATCCTATGAATTTGAAATCCATCCGCAAGCCGTTTGGGATGACGGAAGCCCGGTAACTGGTCACGACTTTGCGTTCACCCTGAAAGCCGTACTCAACACCAAAGTGCCTGCAGTCGCTTATCGTCCGTACCTTTCTTACATCAAAGATGTGGTCGTTGATCCGGGTAATCCTAAAAAATTCACCGTCTATTACAGCCAGCAATACATGCTGGGAGAGGAAGTTGTCGGGGCTTTATTGCCTGTTCTTCCAGCCTATCTTTTTGATCCAGAGGGCATTTTAGCCGATATACCTTTTGCTGTTATGGCTGATGAGGCACAGCAAGCGGCTTTGGATCAGGAAAAATTGCAGCGTTTTGCCGATGCTTTTACGGGTGAAGCCATGAACCGCTCGCCGGGAACCGTGGACGGATGCGGGCCTTATGACTTGGTGTCCTGGGAAACCGGGCAACGCCTCGTACTTAAACGCAAAGACAATTGGTGGGGAGATAAATTGGCCAATAAATACACACAGCTTACAGCCTATCCTGCGCAATTGACCTTTAAGCCCATTCCAGATCCGAATACTGCTTCTATCGCCTTGAAAGACGGGCAAATAGATGTCCTCTCCAATCTTCCGCCCAATTTATTTGAGGAAATCAAAGCAAGCCCCTTTGTGAACGAGCGCTATAATTTTTTCACACCGTCTTCTCTAGTGAATACTTTTTTGTACGTCAATACCCGCTCGCCTAAATTGTCGGATAAAAAAGTGCGGCAGGCCTTGGCAAATGCCATTGATGTGCAGGAATTGATCGAAGCTGCCTACGAAGGCTATGGAGAGCCGTACACGAGTCCGGTGCATCCTTCCTCCTCTTATTACAACAAAGACCTGAAGGCCATCGCCTATAACCCTGAAAAGGCCATCGCACTGTTGAACGAAGCAGGATGGAAAGACAGCAATAATAATGGGGTGGTAGATAAAATGATCGATGGCGAACTGGTGGAGATGGATTTGGAGTACAAACTCACCGCTGGTCGTGAATTATCTCAAACCATTGCCCAACTGATCAAGGATCAAGCTCGCCGGGCGGGTTTCAATATTACCCTAACGGCTCAGGAGTTCAACACCCTGAATCAGGATATGAAAAGTGGCAATTATGAATTGGCCATAGGTGCAAAGTCTATCTCCCCTACGCTTTGGGAGCCCAAACAGAACTTCCACTCAGAAGGTGACAATCGCACCGGCTGGAGCACGCCTGAATCTGATGCCCTGATTGACCGCATTCAGGTAACCATTGACGAAAAAGAACGCAACCGTTTATACTTGGAATTGCAAGCCATGTTGTACGACGAATTGCCCTGGATATACTTGCTGGTGCCCACTGGCCGCGTTATCGTGCACAAGCGCTTCGAGGCCACCACTACGCCTATATTCCCCGGTATCGCCTACAAGCACTTGCAGCTAAAGCCGCATTGATGCCCACCAAGTGTCGGCGTCAAGCCTGCCTGTGTCGGCGTAACTTCGCGTTCCGCCGACACTTAAAGCGAGCCAGTGTCAGCGTAACTTCGCGTTCCGCCGACACTTTGATAAAAAATCAAGCCTTAGGGCGGGCCTTCTGCTTGCTGCTATCGTT
>CALMIR010000088.1 GCA_937864265.1 uncultured Saprospirales bacterium
AGATAAAATTCTAGAAAACACGACAAAACTTGATATTTCGTACGATGATATTTTGAATAAGTATGAAGAAATTGATGCATTTAGTCAAGGAAGACATCAGAGTATAAAATCAGATTTTTCAGCGAAGAATATGGGGAAGAATGATTTATGGATTGCAGCAACTGCAAGTGCATTCAATATTACATTGGTTACAACAGATAGAGATTTTGATCATCTAGATGGCGTATTTATTGATTTGAAATTCATTGAAATGAAGAATTACAAATAGATTTTAAAAGTCATGACGTTGATTCTTCGGATTAAAAGCTCTAAATTACACCACGTTAAAACGTTGAGAACACGTTTATGAAGGCCGGACCTTGGTTCATTCCGATTGAGTTGCCAAAAGAAATCTGGAAATCACCAAAAGAAATATTCAAAACCGAATTGGAAATTTTATCAGCCAATGTCGAAGACGGAGAAGTGAAAATAATTTGTAATCAAGACGATACTGACTTTAATTTCAAAGGAGGAGAATTGTTTTTGGATTGTGAATCAATTGAAATATTTGACCAAAATTGGAATCAATTGGAAAAATTAGAACTAAAAGAGATAGTAAACCAATATTGGAAACAATTTGAAAGAAAAATAGAAGACTAGTAGTGGCTAGGCATGGCAGAGGCTACACGCGTTTGAAGGAGGCCATGCGCTACCCCAAGCCAGCCCAGTAAAGCTCCGAAACCGCGTTTATCCAGGCTGCGATGGGGCTTATAAGACGACCATTTGCGTCAACAATCCCTACAATTCCCTGTAAATCTTGTCGCTGTACTTTCATTGTGTAAGCTAGTTGTTCTTTTAGAAATGCCAGCTCGGTACTAGCATTTTCTACCCTTTGTAAACCTAGTCCAGTCTTTTGAATGCTCCCTACAGAAGCTTTGCAGGGGGCTGCCCACCTATCTGCCGCCACCAACAGGCCATCCTACCAACAGTTGCCCTTCCACATCAAGATGTGGTTTAAGTCGCCTACAATGTATGGTAACTTTGCACCATCACTTGATTTTAAAAAAACGCTAAATTTTGAATACTATGAAAACCATTCGCATCCCAGCGCTCAAAAAACTGACCAATCCGGCTGAGCTGAGCCAATATGGAGCAACTTATTTCCAATGTTCCGGACTCCCTATACCCCCAGCCTACCTCCAAAGCACCAGCAACCGCGTGTACGGCATTTACTACAATCGGCAGATGATCGGAGGCTTTATCCTGGGCAAAGGAGCAACCCTGCGTACCCTCGAGGTATTTGCCCAGCCCGATGCCCGCCAACGCTTATACCAGGAACTTGGCGTGACCAGCGAATGTACGGAGATCACCTGTTTTTGGATCGCTCCACAGTTCAGACGAAATACGATGCTGAACACTTTTGTGTGGCTGTGCCTGGGCTTTACCCTGAGCCGCTTTGGCGCTCCCAATGTCATCTTCGGTACCTGTTCGGCTTCCCTGGCGAAGCTATATAGCACTACCCCCAAGGCCATCTTGATCCACCAGGATAGGATGAACGGCAAGAACACCTTCATTTTCCGCGGCGATCGCCAAGTAAGTGTGCGGGCTTTTGCCGACATCCTGCGCCATAAGTGGGCTCGGTTGATCCAGATACAAAGCCGACGAATATCAGCGGCATAAAACGCTTCTTTCGCTTTATCACAACATTAAAATTCAATGTCATGAAAAAAAATTCAGTTGAAATGAAAACATGCTTCAAAAAGAATCCACACTCGATTGCGGATTTGATCAGGACAAGGCTTATCATCCTACTGTTGCTTGCCCAGACTAACATTTGGGCACAGGAGCCAAAAATTGACTTTGATGGCGACGGCAACGCTGACATTGCCCTTTTGGGTATGCAGTTGTTTAAAGACAGCAATGGCAATAATGTGACTCCAGGCAATTTACCACTTGGGTTGTCCAATGGCGACGGTACTTTTAATTTTTGGAACGAGGATATGAAAGATTTTACAAAAAGTTTTGCAGGCGAAACAAATGTCAGAAGAATTGAAGGAGACTTTAACGGAGATGGAAAAACCGATATTGCTCTGATCCGTCAGGAGGGAGGATGGAATACCATACCAATTGCTTCTTATAGGGCAAGTGGCATTTTTGGTCTGACAAATGAAAAGGTTGGTGAATTTATCAGCACTTGGGCCAAGGACTCCGATGTTAGGGTGATCCCAGGAGATTATAATGGGGATGGAAAAACGGACATTGCACTGGTCAGGCAGGACAAAGGCTGGGACAGCGTACCCATTGCCTTTTCCAAAGGAGATGGTTCATTTGATGTAAAAAATATCAGGACAGGGGACTTTGCCAGCTCATTTGCAGCAACGCGGGGCGTTGAAGTGATTCCAGGAGATTATAATGGCGACAAAAAAACCGATTTGGCATTGGTCGCCCATGTGAACAATGGATGGAACACCTTGCCCATCGCATTTTCCAACGGCGACGGATCTTTCAAAGTGACAAATACTTTTATTGGTGATTTTATCAAAGCGTTTTCTGTTCTTTCTAATGTTCAAGCCCAGCCAGGGGATTTCAACGGCGATGGAAAAACGGATATCGCCTTGATTGCAAAAGAGGCTCACGGCTGGAATACACTGCCCATTGCCTTTTCCAAAGGCGATGGTTCATTTACCGTAACAAATAATTTTATTGGTGATTTCATTAAGTCTTGGTCAATAACTGAACAAGTTCAGGCATATCCGGGCGACTTCAACGGGGATAAAAAAACGGATATAGTCCTCATTAACCGCAACCCTAAAGGGAATTGGGACTCTATGCCCATCGCATTTTCGAAAGGCGACGGCACTTTCAATGTGTTGAATTTTACTGTTGGAGAATTTGCAGGAAGCTGGATTACAAGACCTGGAGTCGTCACGATGCTTGGCGATTTCAATGGGGACAATAAAACGGATATTTCCCTCCTCAACACGGATCGCAATGACCAATGGAACTCTATTCCTATTGCTTTTTCATTGGGAGATGGAACTTATAATGTGGTCAATATAAAGGCGGACGATAATTTTATCAACGCGGCTACTGGGTACAATTATGTTGTAGTAGGTTCAAGTGGATATATTTATACACGCAGGGCGCTTGACGCTACCATTACATTCAGGAACAATAGACCGCTTACGGAAGATGGCTGTTCCTTCCCGGACGGTGCCAATTTGGATCCGAACGGTTTGTTTAGGCCTGCATGTGCTGATCATGACTTTAATTATTCATCGCCATGGGGCCTTGCCGGCATAGATGCTAAAGGCAAGATAGACCTTCAGTTCAAATTTGATATGGGAGCCCTTTGTTCCAATTCATCAATATTGAATTTATTCAATAGTTGCTCCCTTACTTCTGATATTATGTTTATTGCTGTGAACACATCCGGCGGGCCCTCTTTTAGCAATGGCCAGCTATTTTCACAAAGAAATGGGCAAATCCTCTATTCCAATTAGCCATGAACCTGGCAGCTCACTTCTATGACACCTCCTGTAAATCTATTTTTTCAAACCATAAATCTGTTATCCAATGAAAAAAATGAGCAAAACCATCTTGTTGGCAGTCCTCTGCTGCCTTTCCAACCATTTCCTCAGCGCTCAGGATACGCAGGGTTATTACACCTTCGACTATATGAAAGTGGCACCCGGCATGCACGAAGAGTACCTGAAACTGGAAAAAGCTTGGAAAAAAATTCACCAGGCCAATATCAAGGAGGGCAAGTACATGGCCTGGGAACTCACCCGTGTGGAATATCCCTGCGGGGACAACGAGGAATACAACTACGTCACCCGCACCAATTTTAGGGGCGAAAAACAACTCGCCAACTACCTTGGAAATTGGACCATGCCCGCCAACCTCGAAAGCCTGCTCAGCAAGGAAGAACTGGCACTGGTGGAGCGCAGCTCCGAAATCAGGACTTGGGTAAAATCCGAGGTCTGGTTCCATGAAGACATGACTGTGGGCAAAGACATCAACAATGAAAAAATCGTAGTTTTTAACTATTTCAATTTCCCCGAATCGGGCAGCCGAACCGACCATTTTCGAGTAGAGCGGGAAATCTGGAAACCAGTACACGAGGCGCGTATCAAGGACGGCAAAATGATTGGCTGGGTGATGGTAGGAAAAACATTGCCTAGCGGCAGTGCCCAGCCTTACTTCGATGCCACGGTGGATTTGTACGCCGACTGGGAGCAATTCCTCTCGCTAAGCAACCCCATCCCTTATTTTGAAAAAATACACGCCGGAAAGGACTTCAACCAACTGTTCGACGAGACCGATGCCGCCTGCGATTTGCTTCGGCAAGAGGTGAGGATGGTGTTGGACAATTCGGATGAATGAGGAAACATCCTGATAACACTTAGGGCTTCACCCTAAACGCTCCCAATGAAGGGATTGTCCCGCGTCCAACGCAGCATGTCGCATTGGACGCGGGACGATCATTTAGCAAGCAGCCTGAGGCGCAGCTATAGACCCTAAAAGACAAAAGCGGCCGATCTGACTGTAGGTCAAAACTTTTGCTACACCAGGTTTGGCGCTTTGGGGGCAGTGTTGTATCTTACCTGCACATTTCGTCTTGGAGCGGAATAGTAGATTACAGGCGGGTATAGCGGATATAGACGCTCCCGGTATCCATCGGGATGGGGGGCTAAGTAAAAGGCGAAGTGCGTGAGTGCGGTAGTTCGGCGGCCATTAAAAAAGAAAACAAAGAATCGAATAAAGCTTTAAGAAAAGAAAGGAATCGGCAACCTATTAGAAAACTAATTTATTATACTATTTTGTTTGATAGTAAAACTATTATATTTTTACATCAATTGAGAGCCCTCTTATCGACTCAAAATGTAAAAAATATACGAAATGCAAAAAATCCTTGTTCCAACCGATTTTTCTCCTGTAGCGGATAATGCCTTGAATTATGCCATAGAAATAGCTGCTAAGTTTGAGAGTGAACTCTTGCTATATCACGTTTATACTTTCCACAGAAAAGTTGATTTCAACTGGGATTTTCCAGAAGATGAACAGCCCTATGTCAAAAAGATTGGGGAGTACCTCATTGATTAAAAAAAGAAAATGAAAAAGATCATCAAAAGAACCATCGCTGGGACCTTGCTTTTTGCCTTCGTGGCAATCACGGGATTGGTAGCCCTGATTTTCTACCCGCAGGCTATGTTTGCCAACAAATTCGAATACAAGCAGTTCGAAGTTTACTACGACAAAGACTACGATATGGATAAAGCGGCCTTTCAGACGCTGCTGGATGATGCCTATCAAATCGTCGAGCAGTGCGAATTGCACAACCCCGATTTTAAGTACCAGGTTTTTTTGGCGCACAACAACCTTTTCAACAAAATTGAGGGGCTGCAAGGCGGCGATGTACTGGCCAGAGCGACAGCATGGAACATCATTGTCAAAAAAGAGATAGACTTAAAAAGCAATCGGATGTACACCGATAGAAGCGTCATTGACCTTACGGTACTCATGGTGCATGAAATGGTGCATATCCTTCAGGCCGATCGGTATGGATTGCTCAATTTCAGTCCGCTGAAGCACCCGCCCATGTGGAAATTGGAAGGCTACCCAGAGTACGTCGCCCGCAGCAGTTACCTGAATAGCGCATCGTATGATCTGCGCCAAGAGATACAGCGCTTCGTTTCAGCAGATGAAGCTTCCAAATACGAAACCTTCGAGGCAGTAGCTGGCCATTTTATGCCAACCTACTACTTCAAAGGCAGAATTATGGTGGAATACCTGATGAACATCAAAGGCATGACCTACGACGACATTTTGAAAGACCCCAGAACGGAGGAAGCCGTTTTCAATGAAATGTTGGAATGGGCCGAGGGAAGTGAGAAGTAGGGTAGGGGCTATTCATCATCGATGAGCCGGAACAAGTTTCACAACAAAAACCAGTTGCATCATCAAGTGGCAACTGGTTTTTCATTTATGGCTACTCCAAACCCGGATTGTCCGGAATCAAGCAGCTTTTGCGTAGCTTTGTATCCACGAAAACGAGGAGTTGTTGCTAAAGCAATAGTGATTTTCAGCAATCAATAACGGGCTAATCACCTAATGGTGTCCTAAAAAAAGTATCTCATGTACCACTTTTCCTATTTCAAAGAAAAAGACCAGCAAGTCTTGCTTCAATTTTTGCAGGAACATCCTTTTGCATTTTTAACGGGAAGCGATGCCTCGGGAAAACAAGTAGCTACTCAAATCCCTATACTGGTAGAAGAACGGGATGGGGACTTGTATTTGCAGGGGCACATCATGCGAAAAACGGATCACCACAAAGCCTTTTTGGAAAACCCGCAGGCCTTAGCCGTGTTTACCGGCCCCCATACGTACGTGAGCGCTTCTTGGTACACCAACCCGCAAATCGGTTCCACTTGGAATTATATGAGTGTGCACATCCGGGGGGAAATCCATTTTCTGCCCGAAGCCGGTTTAATTGATCTGATGAAAAAGCTGACCTTGAGGTTTGAGGACAATAACACGGCATCCCCAACCATTTACGACAATTTGCCAGCGGCGTTTTTGAATAAAATGCTTCCAGCCATCGTGGCTTTTGAAATAAAAGCAGCAGCCATAGAAAACGTTTTCAAGCTCAGCCAAAACAGGGACGAACAAAGCTATCGGAACATCATGGCGCGATTAGCGGAGCAGGGCGGCGACAGTGCTTTAATCGCCGCTGAAATGGAGAAAAGGCTGGAACAACTATTTCCGCCAGGTGTGGAATGGGACGCCAGCAAGTTCGTGTCTTAGGCTCAAATGCTTGCAGTTCAGTTGAAAATCGCTACTTTCGTCAGCCAATACCCATGTGAATGCATCTGACGATTGAAAATATCCTTTTAGTTGGCTCTATACTACTCCTCATCAGCGTTGTAGCGGGTAAAACTTCCTACAAGTTTGGCGTTCCGACTTTGTTGCTTTTTTTGGGTATTGGCATGCTGGCTGGCTCTGATGGTATTGGTGGCATTCATTTTGATGATCCCCAAATTGCCCAATTTATCGGGATTGTTTCCCTTAATTTTATCTTGTTTTCCGGCGGCTTGGATACCAATTGGACTGCCGTCAAACCCATACTTTGGGAAGGGATTACCCTGTCCACCCTGGGCGTGTTATTGACTGCTGTTTCACTGGGGGCTTTTGTTTGGTTGGTGACTGATTTTACCATTTATGAAAGCATGCTCCTGGGCTCGATCGTGTCTTCTACCGATGCAGCAGCGGTGTTTTCCATTTTGCGCTCCAAGAGTCTGGCCTTGAGAACGAACCTCCGGCCAACCTTGGAATTAGAAAGCGGTAGCAATGACCCCATGGCTTATGTTTTGACCTTGGCTTGCCTAAGCCTGGTTGTCAATCAGGATCAAAATCTGCTATCGGTTATTCCTTTGTTCTTTCAGCAAATGATTTTAGGGGGCATTGCTGGGTTTTTATTTGGCAGACTCAGCAAGTTCATCATCAACAGCATTCAACTCGATTTTGAGGGATTGTATCCTGTACTGGTCATCGCACTGATGTTCATCACCTTTTCAGCCACGGATTCTGTTGGGGGCAATGGCTTTCTCGCCATCTACATTTGCGCCGTTTACTTGGGCAATCAAGTCCTAATTCACAAAAAAACGATTTTAAAATTCTATGATGGATTGGCTTGGTTGATGGAAATTGTGTTATTCCTTACTCTGGGTTTACTCGTTTTTCCCAAACAGATTATCCCGATAGCGGGTATTGGCCTCATCATCGCTATTTTCCAAATTATGGTGGCTCGCCCTTTAAGCGTTTTTCTCAGTTTATTGCCGTTTAAAATGAAAATGAGGAGGCGCTTTTATATTTCCTGGGTTGGATTGCGGGGCGCCGTTCCCATCGTTTTTGCTACCTATCCGCTGCTAGCTGGTATGGATAAAGCCAATATGATTTTCAACATCGTGTTTTTTATTTCCGTTGTATCCGTCCTGATTCAAGGCACGACCCTATCTATTATGGCCAAATGGCTGAATGTGGCCCTGCCGGAGGAAGCTAAAAAACCATCGGCAACAGATCTGCTGCTGGCTGAAAACCCAAAAGCGGAATTGAAAGAAATTGTTATAACTCCGGGGTGTTACGCCGTCAATAAAAAAATTGTCGAGCTAAAATTTCCTCAAAATGCCATCATCGCCATGATAAAAAGGGCGGATGGCTATGTAACACCCAATGGTTCCACTAAAATAGAAGCCCACGACACCCTGATCGTGCTGGCTGACCGACCCGACATTTTCCAGGAAGTTTACCAATCGCTCAGAATTAGTTGAGGTTCACAATTTAGTTTGATTCATACGGGGTCACTTTAGAGGTTCTGACGCAATTTAGCGGGGCACTCGAAGTGACCCGCTAAAGTCTGACACAATTTAGCGGGGCACTCTGAAGTGACCCGCTAAAGTTTCCCACGATTTGATTCATACGGGGTCACTTTAGAGGTTCTGACACAATTTAGCGGGGCACTCGAAGTGACCCGCTAAAGTCTGATACAATTTAGCGGGGCACTCTGAAGTGACCCGCTAAAGTTCAATTCATTTTCACATGATTCGAGTCATACGGGGTCACTTCAGAGTGCCCCCGTATGTTCCCCCGTCAAATAACAAAAAAAATATGCCTATAAATTAATTTAGTCTAGCCTAATTTATATATTTGCATGAGCTAAAATTATTTTAAATACAATCAAATGACAAAAAGCGCTGCCTATAAACTGATTTTGATCCCCTTTCTGACCGCCGTTGCTTGGTTGTCATACAGCCAAAATGCCTCGCTTTCGGGAATAGTCAGTACCCCAACTGGGGAGACTTTGGGCTTTGCCAATATTGCCCTTGAAGGCACAACGCTTGGCGGGAATGCCGACGAGAACGGGCGCTACACCATTCAAGGCATCCCTGCCGGGGATTATAAAATCATGGTCTCCTTTTTAGGTTATGAAACCATTCAAAAGCGGGTCGTATTCAAAGCTGGAGAAAGGGTCAAACTGGATTTCACCCTGGATGAAACTACCAATACCATGAACGAGGTGGTAGTTACGGGTACGATGAAGGAAGTCAACCGCTTGGAAAGCCCCGTACCCGTCGAGGTTTACACGCCTGTTTTCTTCAAGAAAAATCCTACTCCTAACATTTACGAAGCCTTGCAAAATGTGAACGGGGTGCGCCCGCAGCTCAACTGCCAGGTATGCAACACGGGAGATATTCACATCAACGGTTTGGAAGGCCCCTATACGATGGTATTGATTGATGGCATGCCGATTGTCAGCAGCCTGGCCACGGTATATGGCCTGTCGGGCATTCCCAACGCTTTGGTCGAACGGATGGAAATCGTCAAAGGGCCGGCTTCGTCCTTATACGGCAGCGAAGCCATTGGCGGATTGATCAATATCATTACGAAGAGTCCCGAAAAAGCGCCCATTTTTAGTGCAGATGTGATGGGCACTACTTGGGCAGAGCTGAATGCAGATTTGGGTATTCGGTTCAATTTGGGAAACACGGTATCCGTTCTAACGGGGATCAATTATTTCCATTATGATGAGGTGCTGGACAAAAATAAGGACAATTTTACGGATGTGACGATTCAGGAGCGAATTTCTATTTTCCAAAAATGGCGTTTCAAGCGCCAAGACAGCCGCCTATTTACTTTGGCAGGACGCTATTATTGGGAAGATCGCTGGGGGGGAGAATTAGATTGGACGCCTACTTTTAGAGGTGGCGATGAAATTTATGGCGAAGCGATCACCACCAAGCGTTGGGAATTGATGGGGCAATACGAGTTGCCCGTCGTGGAACACCTGTTGTTTTCATTTTCGTTCAACAGCCACCACCAAAACTCCGTCTATGGAGACAGTCCCTACCTCGCTGACCAGAAAATTGGATTCGGTCAATTGAGCTGGGATAAAAAATTAGGCCATCACGACTTGCTGGCCGGCGCCGCTATACGCTATACGTTTTACGACGATAATACACCCGCAACAGGGGGCGACCTCCTCAATCCAGGTAATCGCCCCGACGAAACCTGGCTGCCCGGTATTTTTGTACAAGACGAAATAACTTTTTCACCCAAACAAAAAGTATTGCTGGGTTTGCGCTACGATTACCACGATGAACATGGTTCTATTTTTACACCCCGTTTTGCTTACAAGTGGGGCCTTTCAAAAAATGACATATTCCGGGTGAATGCTGGCACCGGCTTCCGGGTCGTCAACCTCTTTGCAGAAGATCATGCTGCCTTAACGGGTGCGAGAGAAGTCGTTGTTGCCGAACAGCTCCGCCCGGAGCAATCTTTCAACGTCAATGTGAATTACACCAGAAAAAGCTATATGGATCATGGCGGACTGGCCAGTGTAGAGCTATCGGCCTGGTACACTTATTTTGCAAATGCCATTTTCCCCGATTACGAAACCAACGCCAATCAGATTATTTATAAAAATCTAGATGGTTCAGCCATTTCTAAAGGCTTCAGCTTAAATGCAGATTTGACCTTGCCCAGTGGCTTGTCTTTTTTACTCGGCGCATCGTTGATGGACGTGTCGAAAAAAGAAGGAGGAATAAAGGCGCGACAAATTTTAACCGAGCGCTTTTCGGGCACTTGGTCGGTTTCCTACAAATTCTTGGGCAACAAAATGGCGGTGGATTACACCGGAAATGTATATGGCCCTATGCTGTTGCCGCTTTTGGGAGAACTGGACCCTCGCCCGGCAGAATCGCCCTGGTGGAGCATCCAGAATATCCAATTGACCTACAAAAGCATCAAGCATGTAGAGGTTTACGCTGGGGTAAAAAACTTATTGAACTGGACGCCGTGGAAAAACCAGGATCAACCCATCATTGCCCGTAGCTTCGACCCATTCGACAGCGGCGTGCTATTCGATGCAGAAGGAAATGTGCTGGCAACTCCTGAAAATCCCTATGCTTTGTCCTTTGACCCTTCGTATGTTTATGCCCCCAATCAAGGCATCCGTGGATTTTTAGGCTTCCGGTATGCTTTGAACAGGTAAGTGTAAGCTTGGGCATGTGTGTCCCGCTATTCTTTATCGACCTACGCCTGTTCCTTCGCTCCTGCGCCATATTGGTCGCATATAATATGCCTTGCACAAGCTCTCCTGTGGTGTGCTATCTTATTCATAAGGCCAATAGAACATGTGACACTAGACCAATAAGCGAATCGGATCTTCCAGAATTAGCTTCAGCGTTTGCAAGAACTGCGAGCCAGTAGCTCCGTCAACTACCCGGTGATCGCAAGAAAGCGTTACTTTCATCATATTGCCCACAACGATCTGGCCATTTTGAACGATCGGTTTTTCAATAATAGAACCAACGGCCAGAATGCACGAATCGGGCGGATTGATGATGGCGGTAAATTCTTCGATGCCAAACATACCCAAGTTGGAAATGGTGAAGGTATTGCCCGTCATTTGTTCGGGTTGGAGCTTGCGTTTTTTGGCCAGCCCTGCCAGTTCTTTCACTTCCACATTGATTTGCGACAGCGTTTTCATATCGGCATAGCGGATCACGGGCACCAGCAGGCCATCTTCCACTGCAACGGCTACACCGATATTGACGTCTTTGTTGCGCCGGATATGCGTGTCCATCCAGGAAGAATTGATCGCGGGGTGCATGCGCAGCGCTACGGCGCAGGCCTTGAGTACCAAATCGTTGAACGACAACTTAGTAGGTGCTACTTCGTTGAGCTTTTGCCGCAATTGAATGGCTTTGTCCATATTCATCTCTACGGTGAGGTAGAAATGAGGGGCCGTAAATTTGCTTTCGCCCAAACGCTTCGCTATGACTTTGCGCATTTGGCTCACAGGAAGATCCTCGTAGGTAGCCGTTCCGCCTCCATAGGCAAATGGGATCACGGCGGGTTCTGCTTTTTCTGCAACAGGCGCAGCCGGGGCAGCTGGAGCTGCTGTAGCAGGCGCTGCCGGAGCAGGAGCAGGAGTGCTTGGTTGTTGAACCTTTTGTTCCACCATAGCCTCAATATCGCGCTTGACGATGCGACCGCCGTCGCCGGAACCATTCACTTGGGATATATCGATGCCTGCTTCTTTGGCCATGTTTTTAGCCAGTGGAGAGGCTTTAATGCGTTGGTCAGAGGTATTGTTGTCGCTAGCCGGGGCAGCGCTGGCTGAGGCAGTCATTTCAGCCGCAACCGGTTCTTTTTCAACTGGTGCTGTGGTAGTCCCACCGCTTTCTCCCGCCGAAGCGATGGCCTGTTTCCAGTCTTCACCCTGCTCACCAATGACAGCGATGACCCCATCAATAGGCACCGGGCCTTCCTTCACAGCGATGTGCAATAACACACCGTCGAAAAAGCTGTCCAACTCCATCGTCGCTTTATCGGTTTCTACTTCTGCCAGTGTTTCACCTGACTCAACTGTGTCGCCCTCTTTTTTCAACCAACTGACGATATTACCTTCTTCCATGGTATCGCTCATGCGAGGCATGCGGATCACTTCTGCCATAATAATGCTAGTTTTGTATTATTTCTTGCAAAGAAATGAATTAAACGGAGGTTCACCAAAATTTGTTCGCCACAATTTTGTGCTTCGTACCTTTGCAGCTACTAAATTTTGAAAATCCTTTTTTCAACGCTTGTATAGCAGGATTGTTTATTGCTAATTTTACCTTCATGAATTTTTCGTCCAAACTTATTGAAGAAGCCGTTCAGGCTTTCTCCCGGCTGCCGGGTATCGGAAAAAAGAGCGCCTTGCGGCTGGTACTATTCCTGATCAGGCAACCGGTAGAGGTAACAGAACAATACACAGAAGCCCTGCTGCGCCTGCGCAAGGGAATCAAGGAGTGCGCCAAGTGCCACAATTTGTCGGATGAGGAATGGTGCAATATTTGCGCCAACCCGCGCAGAGATACCGGTGTGATTTGTGTTGTTGAAAGCATCAAGGATGTGCTGGCCATTGAGAGTACCGATCAATATCGGGGTTTGTACCACGTATTGGGCGGCATTATTTCGCCCATCGAGGGTGTCGGACCGAACGATTTGCACATTGATAGCCTGATGCATCGGGTGCAAACGGAGGATATACAAGAGGTGATCATGGCCATCAGCCCAACCATTGAAGGCGAGACAACCATTTATTACTTGTCGAAAAAGCTAAAACCGAGTGGGGTAAAAATAAGCGCCATAGCTCGTGGCGTTTCCTTTGGCGGGGAATTGGAGTACGCCGATGAACTGACCCTGGGGCGTTCCATTGTCGCCCGGATACCCTATCAAGTGAAAAGCGAAGACTAAGGGATGAAGTTATCCGTCATTATCGTCAATTACAATGTCCGTTATTTCTTGGAACAAGCCTTGTTGGCCGTTCGGAAAGCCGCTGCAGGCTTGGAAGTAGAGGTATGGGTAGTGGACAACCATTCGGTGGACGACTCTGTGAAGATGGTGCGGGAAAAATTTCCGGAAGTACACCTGATTGCCAATGATACGAACCCCGGATTTTCGATTGCCAACAATCAGGCTATTGTCGAGAGTACAGGCGAGTACGTCCTGTTGCTCAATCCCGATACAGTTGTAGAAGAAGATACGTTTGAATTGTGCCTCCAATTCATGGATGAGCACCCGGAAGCAGGCGGCCTGGGCGTGCGCATGATCGATGGCTCTGGCAAATTTTTACCCGAATCCAAGCGGGGCTTTCCGACCCCTTGGGTGGCTTTCGCCAAAACTTTCGGTTTCTCCAACCTCTTTCCTAAGTCAAAACGCTTCAATCACTACCATTTGGGCTACCTCGATGAGATGGAAGTGCATGAAATAGAGGTACTGGCTGGGGCTTTTTTGATGCTGCGCCGTTCGGTATTGGACGAAATTGGCCTCCTGGACGAAAGCTTTTTCATGTACGGTGAAGATATCGATCTGTCCTATCGCATCATTCAGGCGGGGTATAAAAACTATTATTTTCCCAAAACAACCATCATCCATTACAAGGGCGAGAGCACCAAAAAGGGTAGCCTGAACTATGTGTTGACCTTTTACCAGGCCATGATCATATTCGCGCGCAAGCATTTCAAGGGTGAAAAAGCGGTGCTCTTTGTATGGATGTTGAAATCAGCCATTTATTTCCGGGCTTTTCTAACGCTTTGTTCCAATTTTTTCAAAAAAAGCTTTTTTCCCCTGCTGGATGCCATCGTGATGTATGGCGGGCTGATTTTTGCCAAGCATTTTTGGGCCGTTTATCACTTTCACGATCCGGCCTACTACGACCAATCCTTTATCTATTTCAACGCACCGCTTTACGTGGCCATCTGGCTGACGGCAGTTTATTTCAGTGGGGGCTACGATGCGCATTACCACATCCGACGGCTTGTACGCGGTTTGCTGGCAGGTAGTGTGTTGCTGGCGGCGGTCTATGGTTTTTTGGATATGGAATACCGCACTTCGCGGGCATTGGTGGTGCTGGGAGCGGTGTGGGCGATTGTTTCTACGGTGGCTTTGCGCTATTTGATCCATTTTATCCGCTACCGCAATTTTAGTCTGGAAAGCAATCGAACCAAAAACCTCATCATCATTGGCGCTCTGGAAGAAAGCGAGCGGGTACAGGCATTGCTGCATAAGGCGCAAGTGCGCAAAAATTTCATTGGTGTAGTTGCTCCCTGGCAAAATGCCGAAATGGACGTTTATCTCAGCAGCCTGGATCGCTTGGATGAAGTGGTACATATTTATAAAGTAGAGGAAATCATATTTTGCTCCCGGGATGTCAGTGCGCAGGACATTATGAAGTGGATGAGTCGGCTCGGGCCGGGTATTGAGTATAAAATAGTACCGGAAGAAAGCCTGAGTATTATCGGGAGCAGCTCCAAAAATACTGCCGGGGAGCTTTATACGATAGATATTCAGTTTAGAATAGTCAGCCCCATGAATCGCCGCAACAAACGCTTGTTGGATGTACTCGGCAGTAGCCTGCTGTTGCTCACTTTTCCTTTTCATCTGCTGTTGCAAAATATGCCCCTCGCCTTTTTAGGCAATTGCTGGCAGGTACTACGGGGTGAAAAAAGCTGGGTAGGGTATGCTTATTCGGGAAATCAAGCCAAAACCGCCTTGCCGCGTATCAAGCCCGGCGTACTCAGCCCGGTAGATGCCTTATCTGTGCAGGCACTGGATGAGCCTACCTTGCAACGCCTCAACTTTTTGTACGCCAAAGATTATCATGTCAGCCAAGACCTGGATATTATGCTGAAAGCGTATCGAAGGCTGGGAGGGGGGCTTGGCTGAGTGTTGTGTTGCGAGCGTGTCGGCGGGACGCCTACTCTGGCAGGCTTGATTAAGTGTCGGCGGAACTCTAAGCTACACCGACACGGATAGGCTTGATTAAGTGTCGGCGGAACTCTAAGTTACACCGACACTGGCAGGCTTCAACCAATTTGCGCTGACAATTGGCTAGCACTAGCCGGCATCTTCCAAAGCCTCTTGCGCCGTTTCCCATTCCATCATCGCCGTTTCCAACTCCTCTTTCTTTTGTTGATAGATTTGCAGGCGTTGCTGCGAGTTGGGTTGCTCAAAGAAAGTAGGAGCGGCCATTTCTGTTTCCAGGTTTTTCAACTCCTCCTCTAGTTTTTCAACCTTCTTTTCTGCATTGCTGACATTGCGAGTCAGTCGTTTTCGTTCTTCAAAACTAATAACCACCTTAGCGGCAGTAGGGGAGGCGGCAGACCCATTTTTACTGCTCAATTCAACGCTGCGCATGTCATCCAACTGGCGTTTTTCCAGGAAAGCATTCACATCGCCGATGTGGTCGTGGAGCTGGCGATCCCGGAATTCGATGGTGCGATTGGTGAGTCCACTGAGGAATTCCCGGTCGTGGGAGACGACGATCAAGGTGCCGTCATAATCCATCAGTGCTTGCTTTAAGACATCTTTGGAAAGCATGTCCAAGTGGTTGGTAGGCTCATCGAGTACCAGTAAGTTGAAGGGTTTCAGCAGCAAACAGGCAAGCGCCAGACGCGCCCGTTCTCCTCCTGACAGCACCGTCACTTTTTTATCTACGTCCTCACCGCTGAACAAAAAAGCACCCAAAATGGCGCGCAAACGGGTACGCATTTCTGGTGGAGAGGACTGTTCCATCGTTTCCAGCAGCGTGGCACTGGATTGCAACTTTTCGGCCTGATTTTGGGCATAATAACCAATACTGACGTTGTGCCCGAAATTTAGCTCTCCGCCACTCAGCGAAAGTTCGTGAACTATAATTTTGGCCAGCGTGGTTTTGCCTTGTCCATTTTGCCCTACAAAAGCCACCCGATCGCCCCGGTCGATTTTCAGGTCAACGTGATCTAATACATGCAAGTTGCCGTATTGCTTGCTCACCCTTTTGGCGTCGAGCACCACCAGACCAGAGCGCGGCGCAGGCGGAAAGCGCAGGTTCATGGTCGCCGTATCTTCATCGGGGATTTCTACCCGCTCGATCTTGTCCAGTTGTTTTTGCATGGACTGCGCCATCTTCGTTTTGGTGGCTTTTGCCATAAACCGGTTGATGGTGCGCTCCTTTTGGCTGATGACCCGCTGTTGGTTTTCGTAAGCGGCGCTCATTTTTTCGCGGCGCTCGGCCCTCAATGCCACGTATTTGCTGTAAGCGGCTTTATAATCGTACAGCTTGCCCAACTCTACCTCAACGGTGCGATTGGTGATATTGTCCAGAAACTGTTTATCGTGCGAAATGATGATGACGGCACCGGGGTAGTCTTTCAGAAAATTCTCCAGCCAGATGATGGATTCAATGTCCAGGTGGTTGGTAGGCTCATCCAGCAGGAGGTAGTTGGGCTTTTGGAGCAGCATTTTAGCCAATTCCACCCGCATCTGCCAGCCCCCGCTGAATTCGTCAGTCAGGCGATTCAGGTCTTTTTGCTTGAATCCCAAGCCTTTGAGTACTTTTTCTGCTTCGGCTTGCATCGAAACACCCCCTAGTAATTCAAAACGGTCGCTTGCATCGGCCATTTCCACCAACAATTTGGCGTAAGCATCCGATTCGTAATCCGTGCGTTCGTGTAGCTCCTGATTGAGTTCGGCAATGCGCGCCTCCAGCCTTTTGGCCTCGTCAAAGGCAGTGAGGGCTTCATCCAGCACCGTTTTTCCTTTGGGCAATTGCATTTCCTGATGCAAAAAACCCAGGCTGCTCTCGGAAGGGCGGCTGACGTTGCCTTCATCGGGGCGGATGTGTCCGGCGATAACTTTGAGCAAGGTGGACTTGCCCGCGCCGTTGCGACCCACCAGCCCTAATTTATCCCTTTCTCCCACCACCAGATTCACGCGATCCAGCAAAATGCGTTCGCCGTATTGGATGTATATATTGGCTGCCGTTATCATTTTCCAATCGATTTTTTCAAAAAACGGTGCAAAGGTAATATTTTGATGTTGGAATAGCCAGAAAGTGTTGGCGAGAGTCAAAATCACATCGACACTTTGCAGTTTTGCTGGTCAAGGCTCACTTTAACAAGAAGTAAAAGATAAAGAAATTCATAGCGAGGTTGAAACCTGCGTGTGTTAAAATGGCCCCCAGGATAGAACCGCTTCGTCGGCGCATGCGATTGAACAGCAGACAGGTGAACCACAATCCTGTCACCCACAACAAGGCCGGAATGGGTAGAAAATGCCAAGTATTTTGGTCAACAATTAAACCAAAGTGCGCTAGATGAACCAAAGCAAAAGCCAGGGCGTCGATGTAGGCTGCTTTTTGGTCGCCTAGTGTTTCGGCAAAATTTTCATGGATGATACCCCGATAAAAAAGCTCTTCTCCTATTGGGCTGAACGTCATACTAACCAATGAAAAGATCAGGAAAAAAAGCAGGCGACTATCCGCATCCAGGGGGGAAGGAAGCTGGTTGTATGTTCGAGCAATATAAACGAATGCGTTGGCAATAGAGTCGCCATAGAGGCCGTAAAACAGCGCAAAAATCGCGCTGCAAGCCAGCATCCCCCATAATAGGCTGCCAAGCAATACCAGCATATTCCGGGGTTTTGACCATCCTATCTTTTGCCTGCCCTGCCGCGTCAACAATAAGAAGGGCATCAACATCATCGCCACAAAAACCATGCTGACCCATTGGTAACTCCCCGTTTTATTGGCTTGCAGCACCAGGTAAAAGCGGGGCAAGCTGAATATCAGTAATAAGATAAGTCCGGCTTTCCAGCCAAAAGGCAGCAAATGTCGGAAGATGGGTTTGTAAAAAGTTTTTTCCTGACTCATGGCAAAGAAAGGGTGATGAGGGGCTAAAATTAAGAAAGAAGCGCCTGAGGGGGGTATTTTTCACAAAAAAAAACCGCCACTGCCCAGGGGGCAGCAGCGGCGGTCCTCTACGCTGTTTTTGGGACTTTAACTACCTTTTAATAATAAGCTTATGAACAGTTGACTTGCCACTGTGAATGCGCAAAATGTAGCTGCCAGATGGCAACCCGGCCAACGAAATGCGTTGGTTTTCTTCTTGCGGGACTTCCAAGCGGCGGCCATCTAGGCCTATCAGTTCCAGCCCATCAGCCGGGAAGCCGTGGATGGAAACTATATTGACCCAATTGTCGCTTGGATTGGGATAAACGGTGAAAGCGCCACGAGCCATTTCATCGGCTTCGGGTTCGTCTTCTTTTTCATCGATAGAATAAGGAATAGCCAGGCCATTGAAGGCTTTGGGTTGTTCGTTGTGATCAATACCGACAATATTTTCGATGGAAATCCGGTCGTCGTGCAAGCCGGCTATGTCGTCGATAATGCCGATAATGCGGGCTACTTTGCCAAAGCCGGATACATTATTGTGGTCGGTGCGGGTGATGGCCACTTGAATGACCCCATCTGCCGGATAAATCCGATCGATGGATATTTGGTTGACACCCGGTTCGCCCAACCAACTGACATCGTACTGTATGACTATAGCCGATGGATCGATCATCAAGGGGTTGAAATGAATTTCAAAAGCAATACCATACACATCCTCTACGGGCGAGTCGGCGCTTCCTACGATGATCGGCACATCAAATGTGGCCTGGTTGGGAATTTGATTGGGGAAATCCACAAATACAGGCGGATCAATGGAAGTAGCGGGCAAAGCCTCAAACGGCTCTGGCACACCGTGGGTCAGGCCATAGTTCAAGGCAATAATATCGCGGTCGGCAGCATTGATCACACCGTCGCCATTGCAATCGGCGTGCTTGTGGTTCAAGCCATCGGCAAAGTCATTCGACCAATTGGTCGCGTTGAGGCTAGTCCAGACGATGGCATCCTCGAAACGAGCGGGGCCCTGATAGCCATAAGTGAGTCCCACATTCAGCAAATCGATGTGATTGGCGATGTTGTCAGAATTGGCGTCGCCCGGCCATACTTCTTCTACTTGTGCCTCCAATTCGTAACACAGATTGTCCAGCGTCAGGTTGCCACCCAGGAAGAGGTGTTCCAAAGGCCCTTCTACAACTACTTGCCAGATTTGGTTGGTATTACTGATTGGTGTAGCAACGACATCAATGCCGTTGGGCAGCGAAAGCTGTAAGTTGAAGATGCTTCCGAAAAAGGTTTCGTCATTGGCACCAAATCGCAAACTATTGGTCTGCCCTGGACAGAAAGAGATTTCAAATGTAGTGCGCACCACGGTTTCATTTAGGCCACTGAAATCAAAATTCAAGCCGCCGCCGAATTGCAGTGCGGCATCATCATCGCCAAAACCGCATGGGAAACCATTGGTGGCATACACGCCTGTGAAATAATTGGCCAAGCCATTCCACTCAATCGCTTGTGCTGTTACGTAAACCCCAGCCTCGGTGTAATCCATTTGCTGTGGCTGGTTGTTGATGGCCAGCGTATCAATTTGGGTCAAATCGAATACCGAAAAGTCCAGACAGTTGTCCGCTTCTGCCAACTGCGCGCCCTCGAAGCAGATATTGTCAATAGAGAAACTAATGGCGCCCATACTCAAGCTGTTCACCTCGCCGATCAATTCGATGGAGTACATGCCTATAGCCGGACTGATTGGCGTTAGGATGATTTCAACATCGCCCAGAAAATCGGGCAAATCATTGATCGAACCTTCGTACGAATCGCCGTTGATGGAAAAGTAAAATACAGGAGTTGCGTTGGTCGTACAATTGAAGCCCATATTAAAGGATACCCCCTGCGGCGGAACGGCGTAAGCGCTGAAGTCGAATTCCAATCCTCCGCTGACATATAGCCAGGCACCGTCGAAGTCCAGTCCGCAGGCTGCTTCGTTGTAAACAATCGCTCCGCCAAAATAATTGGTATTGTTTATCCAAGTGATTGGGCGCGACCACAACGTGACGTGGTCTTCGGTATAAATTGCTTCGTTGACCTCCCCGAAATCGGCCAAAAATAAGGTGTCTTCCAGGTTGTTGAACACTTCAAACTGAATACAAGTATTAGAAGAGTTGGTACAATCCATGGCGCTGAAGGTTACTGCATCGCGGCAATCTTCATTTTGATTGTCGATTACGATCAATTCCCAAACGATATCCAATTCAGATGGGAATGGGCCAATGATGGGGAATGGCGCGTCATAGTTAAAGTTGCCATACAGGTTTCCATTGCCACGTACCCGGTAGCCTTCATTGCCCACGTTTTGGTAGCCAAAATCAATTTGCACATAAAAACCATCCTCATCGCAATAAGCCAGGCTGACATTTAGGTCGGTGATGCTGCAATCGCCCGTATTGCCGCATTCTGGTGCTTGGAAGCTGATATCCGCACAGCAGTTGGGCTGATCGTTGATGCATACAATCAACGCATCGGTCTGACCATTGCCAGGGCCAAAGTGTTCGATGGTGATGGGCAATTGGTTCAATGGGTAAAAACCAATCAAATTTCCATTGGCGTCATAGACATCGAAAAAGTCATTGCCTGGATTGGTGTAATGGAAATTCAGCGAAAGCGAGTAAGTGCCATCGTCGTGGCATTGCAAGTTGAAGACCTCCAAGTCATAAATGTCGCACAGGGTATTGTCGCATGCAATAGGCCCTACTTCTGTATAACCAAAGCAGGAGGGGTCTTCTATATCCAGAATCAAAACATCGTAAATGGTCGTACCATCACCCACAAAAGGACCAACCGTTACAAAAGGAGCACTGTAGGAATAGGGGCCAAATATCTGGCCATCCACAAAAATAAAGTACCCTAAAATGCCAGGTTCATTGACGTGTACCTCTACGTCTATCATAAATTGACCATCATTGCAGTCGTAAGGCTCTGCAACGACGCTTGTGAAATTGCAGCCGCCTGGATTACAATCTGGGGCTTGCATCACCCCAATAGATTGGCAATTGAACTGATTGGTGTAAACCACGACATCTTGTACTTGGCCATTTCCTGGAAAAGGGCCTATGGTAACCGGTAGGTTGGCAAAATTGAAATCTTCCAGATAGTCGTCTGTTTCTACAAAAAACTGGCCGTTCAAGTCGTTGGTCAAGTCGATATTCAGAATCGCGGTAAAATAACCATCGGCGTTGCATTGCCCCGTTTCGATGGTAACCGGGCCCAGCGGGCAGCCGTTTGGATCGCAGTTGGGCGCTTGCAAGGTCGCATTAGCCACACAGGTTTCACTGGCATCATAAACCCATACGAAAAATTCCTCGCCATTGCCAGGTAGCGAACCCAGTGTAACGGGAAGGTCTTCTAGCTGGAAACCGAAAATATCACCATTCGAGAATTGAATATAAAAGGTATCGCTAGTAGCACCTTGTACGTTGAAATCCAGATCGAAAGTAAAGGTACCTGTATTCGAACAAGGGTTGGCTTCCAATACCAGGTCAGAAATGATACAAGGTGGGCAACTGATGTCATAGGCGATCTGCACACAACAAGCCGGATCGTTGCCAGCACATATAATTACTTCATCGTAATCCATATTGGTATTGGGCAATTCTACAAACAAATAACCTTCATAAACCGCTGTTAAACTGACGCCGGTAAGTTCAGAAGTCACCGTGAAAAAATCAGTTTCCTGGGCGCCAGGTATTTCAAAAGCAACGGTGTAAAAATCAGAACCTGGCTCCGGGCAGGAAGGTATTCCCACTACATAAGCTTCATTAAGTGTGCAGTTGCCGTTGCAATTAACGGGCGGTACATAAAAAGAATACCCGCAATTGGCGCTGTTGGATACCGTGATGGTTACTTGATAGCCAGCGTTGTTGCCCGGGAAAGATCCGATACTTACGGGCAAATCAAAAATAGAGAAAGGGCCATACGTATTGCCGTTTACGTGAGCAAAGAATTGTAAGGATAGGGTCGGTGTGGTTAATAAGACACTATCGATGACAATTTCAAACTGGCCGTCGCTGTTGCATGGGGTCAGGTGGTAGCCCACATAACTCGGTTCAAAACAAGGCGGACAAGCCACATCGTATTCCATTGAAATGCAGCAGTTGGGATCGCCTGCCGTGCCGGTGTTCACGGTACAAATTTGCACATAATCGAAATTATTACCCAGATTAATCATCTCATAAGGCAGGCCATTGATGCCATAAACAGCGGTATAGCTGTAATTGCTGAGATAGGAAGTGATGGTAAATACATCGCCTTGTTCTGCACCACCCAACAAAATACTGGCAAAGTAAAAATCGCTGCCCGCCGGATTGGCGCAAGCCGGAAAAATGGAAAATTCGTATTGCCCGTTTAGGTTGCAGTTGTCATTGCAATTGGGGGCTACGATCGTTCCCGTGTAAGCGCAATCACTTTGTTCGCTATAAATTGTATAAGTGATGGTTTGCCCATTCCCTTCAAATGGGCCAATGGTCACCGGCAGGTTTTGGTATTGATAGTCTTCCAAATAATCGCCTGCTTCTACAAAGAAGTGGCTGAAATATTGGGTCAAAAAGGAAAGTTCAAAATAAAACAAGCCATCATTATTGCAAGGAAGCACTTCTGTCTGTACGTTGTAAATGCAAGAGGGGCAAGGCACATCAAAAGCAATATCCACACAACAATTGCTGCCCGCCAGGCAAATGACCAATATTTCCTGTTGGTTGGCCGCAATTGGAAATCCGCTCACATTTAAAAGTACATTGCCATAGGCGAAGTTGGCAGAATGGCCTGTAACGGCAGAGCTGACGGTAAAAACATCGCCAGGCTGCGCACCTTCTATGAAAATGTTGGCAGTGTAGGTATTGCTGTTATTACACCAAACGGTATCCAGATTGACAAAATCGCCCAAGTTGCAGTTTTGATTGCAGTTTGGCGCCTGAATCACCACATTATCGGTACAAAAATCATCATTACTGAATACAAAAATGGGCATTTGCTGGCCATTGCCTTCAAATGGGCCAATGGTTACCGGCAAGTCGTCGAAGTGAAATTCTTCAAAATAACCGCCTGTTTCTACATAAAAAGGCAAATTGGCATCTACCAGCGGGATCATATTTAGCGTTGCGAAAAACTGACCACTGGCTGTGGTACATGCGCCAGGAGTGATGGTGAGGCCAACCCAGGGGCAGAATGTTGTATTACAAGGCGGAACAAAAGTAAATAGGGTTTGGCAATCCGGATTTTCGGCATCCTGAATGTGCAGCACTTGTACCACACTAGCAGGATTGGTATTGAAAAACGGGCCTATCTGGACAGGCAATTCCGAGTATTCAAACGAATAAACAACATCCGTGCCTTCCAACCAAACCTGAAACAGGTCAGAAGTATTGCTGTGATTGAAATCCAGCGTCAGGGAATAACCTCCGTTGGGATCGCAGGGCGTTGTGGTCACGGTTACATCTGTAATCTGGCAATCGTTACAAAGCGGAATAGATCCAAAATCAATAGCTATACAACACGCATTGACTACATCTGAGGCATTGCTGCAAACCGTAAGTATAGGCTCGTTGGTAGTACTACAAGGCAAAGTCAGGGTAAAATTATTCCCGGAATAATTACCCAGGAACTGGTCGTTGAAATAGACGGCATAAGAACCCGTAGTCGAAGGATCATCACTGCCCACCGACACTTCTACGATGCTTTGGCCAGCCGCATTTTGTCCGACGATATTGGCAATGCCCCATGGCAGGTCGGCGCAAGGATTGCAAAAATTTCCGAAGAGCGTATCTTCCAAAACGCAAGCAACATTTTCTAAGTCGTTGATGTAAATTGGGAAATTAGCTATGCCGCTGGGATAAGGGCCTACCAAAATCGGTAAATCGGCATAGGCATGTTCCTGCACCCCCCCTAAGGAATGCCAAACTTGGAAACTGTCGGAGGCTGTATGGGCATAGTCAAAATCCACTTCTAGGTAAAAAATGCCGTTCGGCGTGCAAGGCTGAGGGTTAAGGCTCAGGTTGCTCAACAAGCATTCTTGAGGGGTAGGATTGATGCACAGGTTGTCGATCCGAAAATCGCCCTGCCCGCCAATCAACAAGCTTTGTACATTACCTGTAAAGATCAACTGGCCTTCTGAGCCGGAAGCATTGTTAAATATAATATCCAGCGTGATCCCCGGCGCCAGCGAATAAAAACCGGCCTGCAATTGGTTTTGTATCAATGGCGTAGCGCCATTGGCCGCCAAGTTGATCTGGCCGCCACTATAATAAAAATCAACTACCACAGAATCAATTGGGTCGGGGTATTGGGTGAGGTCAAAAACCGCATTGATGCTTTCAAACCGCAAATATCGGCCAGAAGCCTGGCTCATTTGCGGGGCATCGGCAGTATTGATTACCTCCATATCGCCATAGACCGTAAACCAAAACAGGCTTTGAAACGGTATCAGCATCAGGTTGACGTTGTTTTCCGTATAAATCACCTGCCCGGGCTGGGTACCGCTTGAACTGCCATAAACGCCCTCTTCCAGCGCTTCAAACTCGATGCAATCGCTGGCGGGCGGGGGACAGTTTTTAGGAACAGCAACCGCCAAGCAACAATCGGGGTGGTCGTTTTGGCATACCCGGAGTTCAAAATTCAAGGCATCGGTGAACACCTGCACCCCTTCCAATAAATAAGGCACTTCATTTTGAGCGATGAATGCCACGTGTTCTCCCTCCACATAAATATCGAAATGCTCAATAACGGTCAATGGACTTGTCCATTCAAAATCGACCAATACATCATAGCTGCCATCGTCGTTGCAGCCAACTACGGCGGCTTCCAAGTTAGCCAAAGGGCAGTCATTCGCAACAGGGGTTATACAGATGTTGTCTAGACCAAATTCCTGGCCACCCAATAGCAGGGTCTCGATATTCCCAGTCAGACAAACGCTGCCACCGCCAACGAAAGTACCTGGAGGGCCATTCAGCGTTACCTCTATTTCAACACCAGGTATATTCAAGTTGGCCACTTCAGAAAAGGAAAACAACACCGATACAGGAGCGCCATTTATGGCAAAATTTTCCTCCCCACCACCGTCAAAAAAATCAAAGCAAACCTGCACCGGCGATGGGTAATTCAAACCAGAGAAGTCGAAAACCAGACTGTTGTTGCCCAGAAAAATAAACTGTCCGTCCAATGGCCAGTTGATGTCCTGGGTGTTGTAAAACATGGTGTTCAGCATATCCGTACTGCCATCGGGATAAAGGATTTCCTGAATGGATACGTCAATGCCTGACTGGTTGAATAGATGGTCGCCCGGCGCATAGCCGCTGATGGGGCCGTATTGCAGGGTGTCGCTAAAATTTTCAAAATCAATGCATGGCGGCTGCGCCAATGCAGTGAGCACGAACAATTGAAAAAAACAGAGAAGCTTGAGGCCAGAGTTCATGGTGGCTGATTTTTAGTTTAGGGAATTTTCACTGCTACAAAAATCTTAATAGGATGCTTGAAATAAAAGAACTAAATTTATGGTTTTTTGGAAATTATTCTTTATATATTTTTACTAAAATTTTTTAAAAAACTGATTAACAGCAACTTGTGGTACTTATTTAAGCGGCATAATTTGTGAATTTTATTTTTTTTTGTTTACAAATAACCGCAACCTGATATCCAGCAACTATCCAATCAAACAAAGCAAATGCAAGATAACAAACTCATCTATATCCTCCGCAGCCTAGGTCGCAAAGAAATGACCCGCCTGGTCGAATTTGCCCACTCGCCCTATTTCAACAAGCACGAAGGGGTACAACAACTACTGAGTTATTTGGGAAAGGTGTATCCACAATTGGATGAGAAGCATTGTGAGCGCAAGAAGCTATTTGCTGTTTTATTTCCCGGTCAGGCGCACGACCAAGCCCAATTGGCGATATTATTTACCTACGCCTTTCGTCTGACGCAGCAATTCCTACAAATAGAACAAGGGACGAGCGAGCCAAATATTGGGCATTTGCAACTGCTCAAACAATACCGACTGCGCAATTTGCTCCACCTTTACGAAAAACAACTGAACGCGGCGACCCAAACTTTGGAACACGACCCAGTCCTGGACATTGATTCCTACAGTTGGCGCTATCAATTGGCGGCAGAAGCGGATGGGTATTTCACAGCAACGGCGGGCAGAAGGCGCGACGATAACCTAGAACTGAAACACCGTTACCTCGACCGATTTTTTATCGCTCAAAAATTGCGGGATGCCTGCGAAATGCAGGTGCGCAGCCAGATATTGAAGGTCGAATTTCACAACCCGCTTTTTAAAGCCATTGTCGCCGAGGTGGAGCATAATCTCGTTGCATATGCGCAAGACCCACCTATATTGGTGTATTTTAAGCTGTACGAAATGATCGGGCAAAACGACAATACCCGTTATTTTGATGCACTAAATACCTTGAAAATCAACGAACACCATTTTTCTGCCGATGCCCTCAAGCCGATTTACAACTATTTTCAAAACTACTGCATCCGTCAGATCAACAAGGGCGATGAGCTTTTTTTGTCGGAAATTTTCAAGCTGTATCAAGCACAGTTGGAAAAAGGACTGATCTTGGAAGAAGGGCATTTATCGGAATGGCACTATAAAAACATCGTCACTACCGCCCTGCGCTTACGCGAAATGGATTGGGTGAAACATTTCATCGACACCTATAAAGAATACTTGCACCCCGATGTGCGCGACAACGCTTACCGCTTCAACCTGGCTTCCTATTACTATGCCACACAACAGTATGCCGAAGTGTTGCGCCTGCTCACCAAAGTGGAATACAGCGACATGCGCTACAATCTGGGGGCCAAAGCCCTCCTACTGCGTACCTACTACGACCTCGACGAGTACGACGCGCTTTGTTCCTTAGCCGATTCCTTCAAGCAATACCTGCTGCGCAACAAACTCATGGCCGATGTCCGCCGCCAAGGCTACCACAATTTATTCAAATTCACCCGCCGTGCCGCCGCCATCCGCCTCAACCTCGATTTTACCCGCAGCGAGAAAAGTCGTCAAGAATTGGATAAGCTGGAACACCAAATCCAAAAAACGGCCGACATTTTTAATAAGGGCTGGCTGGTGGAAAAAGTGGCGGGGCTGAAGGGTAGAGTAGGGGGGTAAGCCGGGTCACACCCACACCCTCACCCAATTTCTCCTTACAGCCTTACATTCATAGTGTTCTCAGTGTTGAGGCACACACACACTCACCCAATTTCTTCTTAGTGCCTTACGCCCTTAGTGGCCTTCCCGCCCGGCCTGTCCGAATGGACTACGTCCAGGCGGAACGATCCGGTCGGACGGGAGTGTTGCAACCACCCACACTCACCCTCACTCTCACACCCACTCTCACTCTCACTCTCACCCTCACCCTCACCCTCACCCAACTTCTCCTTACTACCTTACTTTCTTCCCGCCCGGA
>CALMIR010000089.1 GCA_937864265.1 uncultured Saprospirales bacterium
AGCCAGGTAATGTGATTCGCAATTCTGTGACCAATGGCTCTTGTCTTTCTCCATGTGGTGTAACGCCGACTTGCTCGGATGGCATCCAAAACCAAGGTGAAACGGGTGTTGACTGCGGCGGCCCTTGTCCTGCTTGTCCTTGTAATGGACAAGATGTGACATTGACTATTGTACTCGATAACTATCCAGAGGAAACCTCCTGGGCGATTATGGCCGGAGGATTGACCTATGCTTCTGGCGGGCCTTATGGTTCCCAGCCCGATGGTTCAACGGTAGTGGAAGTTTCTTGTCTCAACGATGGTTGTTATGATTTTGTGATTTATGATTCGTATGGTGATGGTATTTGCTGCGGCTATGGTAATGGTTCTTATGTATTGAGGGACGAAGCCAATAATATTTTGGCATCAGGTGGAAGCTTTGGTTCTTCAGAAACGACCAATTTCTGCTTATCTAGTGGGGGAGGGGACACTACACCACCTTCTGCACCTACCAATTTGGCGGCTTCCAATACCACTACAACCACTACTGATTTGTCCTGGAACGCATCCACCGATAACGTGGGTGTGACTGGATATAACGTGTATATGAATGGTAGCCTATTAGGCTCAGTAGTGGGTACTGCTGCCAATGTTACAGGACTTTCTCCAAGTACCACTTATAGCTTTTATGTCAGGGCCTACGATGCTGCCAGCAATGAATCCAATTCGAGCAATACGGTCAATGTTACTACTTTGTCTGATGGTGGTTGCACGCCTGCTACCTTAGGAAGCTACTCTTACGAGAGCAATTTACAAGGCTGGTCAGATGGCGGTGCAGATTGCGCTAGGGTGAATTATCCTTCGAGATCCTGGGACGGTAGCTATTCGGTGAGGATTCAGGATAATTCTGGTACATCATCTTCTATGACTTCTCCTGCATACGATTTAAGTGAATACAGCTCGGTGGAAGTAGAGTTTTATTTTTATTCCTTTAGTATGGAAAATGGAGAAGACTTCTGGGTGCGGTACAATTCCGGTTCTGGCTGGACGACAGTGGCTACTTACGCAAGTGGTTCTAGCTTTAACAACAATGGTTTTTATGTGGCTACAGTCACTTTAAACGCGGGCACTTATAACCTTAGCTCCAATGCCCAATTCCGCTTCCAGTGCGATGCGAGCGCCAACAACGACCAAATTTATATTGACCTAGTAACGATCAGCGGCAATTGCTCGGCTTTACCCGAAACAGGTGGGTCAATTCAAACGATTGCTGAGGTAGGTAGTGGTATCAATCCGGGCAATTTGCCAGTGCTGGCTTTGCAGGAAGGCGCTGCGGATATCCGGCTCTACCCCAATCCGGCGCAAAATGAGTTGAACTTGGCTATTCCAGCAAGCACAAACGTACAAGCCATTAAAGTTTACAATGCAAATGGCGCTGAAGTAAATACGGTTTCCTTCCTCCAAGGTTTCAGCACTTTGGATATTTCCAGGCTGAATCCAGGTGTTTATTTCCTTTCCATACAAAGCGATGGCGAGGTGGTCAACAAGAAGTTTATCAAGCAGTAAAACCGTATGAGATGATAAGATAGACAAAGCCCCGGTGAAGTACATCTCACCGGGGCTTTGTAATGCTATATGCGTGATCCGGATCACAGAATCCAGGTTTGTATCTCCTCTATTTTTGCAGCATATATCAGATCGACATTTAAAAAAACACAATGAAATGGCTATGGATGGTTTAAGAGATTTATTGAAGAATCAGTCGAGTGTGAATGAGCTTATTTTGCGAGATGTATTGGCTTTGGATCGCACTCGACTAGCCAATCAGCGCACTTTGCTGGCTTTCATTCGTACCGGTATGTATTTTGTAGCAACTGCGATAGGGATCATCCATTTGGATGAAAGCGGTAAACTAAACTGGTTGGTATGGAGCTTTGTTATTACTGGAATAACTTCTATGCTAATCGGGCTTATCAACTACTTTTTGATGCGTCAGAAAATCAATAAAAGTTATTGAGGGGAGGCTTGGTTCCAAGTTTCTGGGGATTGAAAGGGTAGCATTAGCCTATTTGCCCGTCTTCTCCCGTGTTTTTCGCAAGATCATCCACCCGCCCGTTCCGTCCGTACGAGCTGAAACAAAGCTTAGTCTCCCTAATTTACTTCTCGGTACCTTCAACTCCTTTGCTAGGCGGCCTTCAACTGCTTGCTTAATTTAGAGCGACTCAGTTTTTCTTCAGCGTATGCTCTGGTAATCATCAGTTGTTTGATGTCTCTTCTGGAAGGCAGTTCAAACATGGCATCCGTCATAATGGCTTCGCAAATAGAACGAAGGCCGCGGGCACCCAGCTTGAACTCCAATGCTTTTTCAGAAATGAACTCTATGGCGTCTTCTGAAAATTCAAGGCGGATGCCTTCTAGTTCGAAAAGTTTCTTGTATTGCCTGACCAAGGCATTGCGTGGTTCGATTAGAATGCGCTTGAGTGCTTCCAGATCAAGTGGTTCCAGATAGGCCAAGACAGGCAGACGACCGATTAACTCAGGGATAAGTCCAAAAGACTTCAAATCCTGGTGGTTGATGTATTGCAAAAGGTTTTCCCGATCAATACTCGCCTTTTCTTCGGTTCGGAAACCAATGACTTGGGTGTTGATGCGGCGGGCGATGATTTTCTCAATACCATCGAAAGCACCGCCACAAATGAACAGAATATTGCTGGTGTTGACTTTGACCAGTTTTTGTTCTGGGTGCTTGCGACCGCCTTGTGGGGGCACATTGACATCGGTGCCTTCCAACATTTTTAGCATCGCCTGTTGTACACCTTCGCCAGAAACATCTCTGGTAATGGATGGATTATCGCCCTTACGAGCGATTTTATCGATTTCGTCGATGTAAACAATTCCCCTTTCTGCCGCCGCCACATCGAAATCGCATACTTGCAGCAATCGGCTCAGAATGCTTTCCACGTCTTCACCTACATAACCCGCTTCCGTGAAAACGGTGGCATCCACAATTGCAAAAGGAACATTGAGGAATTTGGCGATGGTTTTGGCGAGCAGGGTTTTACCCGTTCCGGTTTGCCCGACAAAGACGATATTCGATTTTTCAATTTCCACATCTTCATGCCGCACCTGGCGCAAGCGCTTGTAATGATTATAAACGGCAACTGCGAGAAACTTTTTAGCTTCGTCTTGTCCAATCACATAGTGATCCAAATGCGATTTGATGTCTTTGGGCGTAATCTTGTCGGGTGGCAGAAAGTCCTTCTTTATTCCGTCCGTTTTTTTCCCTCCGTATAGTTCCTCCTCGATGATTTCCCCTGCCTGTTCTACACAAACCTCACAAATATGGCCGTCGATTCCTGCAATGAGAATCAGAGCCTCCGATTTGTCTCTTCCACAAAAGGAGCAACGATAACTCTGTTTGTTACTGCGTCGCATAGACATAGTTTTTCTGCAAATGCAGCATTTGTACCATTTCGGCTCTAAAATAAGAACTAATGGCCGGATATAAAAATAATTATTCTATTCGCTTGGGGTTATTCCTGTCCAAAACCTCGTCAATCAAGCCATAGGCTTTGGCTTCATTCGCCGTCATCCAGTTATCGCGGTCGCAATCTTCCTCGATTTTTTCAAAAGGTTGCCCTGTATGGTAGGCGATGATGTCGTAAAGCTGCTTTTGCAAATCTTTGATGAGGCGGTAAGAAATTTCCATATCAGAAACCTGACCTTGCATGCCGCCCAGCGGCTGATGGATCATTACCCGGCTATGGTGGAGGCAGGTACGCTTGCCTTTAGCGCCAGCGGTTAAGATCACAGCGCCCATAGAGGCGGCCAACCCGGTACAAATGGTGTGTACATCGGGTGATACATACTGCATCGTATCGTAGATACCCAAGCCTGCGATGACAGAACCGCCGGGGCTATTGATGAACATTTGCACATCGCGTTTTGGGTCGTCTGATTCGAGGAATAGCAATTGGGCTTGGATCACGTTGGCCACATAATCGTTGATGGGCACGCCCATAAAAATGATGCGATCCATCATCAGGCGGGAAAAAACGTCCATAGGGAAAACGTTTTTGATGCGCTCATCGATGATGGCCGTGGTAAAGCCCTGAATATTGGGTGAAAAATAAGGTGTAGTGCTTTCAACGTATTTTTCCAGATGCATGCTACTCATGCCCAAATGGCGGGTAGCATACTTCATAAACTCATTTTTGTCGAACATAGCTGTTTTATGCTTTTAAGGTATGTTGTCTTTTGTCAAATACTATAAACAAACGAAGTCAAACTGGGTTGAATCGCTTGCTTATTCTTCTTCCTCTTCGGCAGCCAAAGTGGCGTTGAATGATTTAATTTTCTCCTTGAATTCCTCAAAAGTCAATTTGGTTTCCAACAAATTGGTATTAGCGCGAATGAGGTAAACCAGTTTTTGGTCTTCCAATTGATTGATCGCCCCCCTTACGTTTTCTTCTTTCTCCATCATCTGTTGGGCATAGTTATTGACGAAACTTTCCATGCCTGCGGGTAGGCCTCCTCCAAAATAGGACATAATTTGCTTGCGGAATACTTCCAGAATCTCTTCTCTGGTTATTTCTGTACCCGCATCTTTAAGTATCTTGTTCTTGATGTGCGACCAGCGGAGGCTTTCCAGAAATTTAGGAAATTCTTTTTCCACCCGGGCATCGCTCATCTTTTCATTGTTGAGTTTGAGCCAGCGTCTGAGGAAATCCTCCGGCAATGCGAAGGTGTTTTTTTCCAAAAGTGATCTGCGTACGATTTCCAATAACAAAGCGTCCAGTTGGCCTTGCGTGGCTTGCCTGAAATCTGCTGCTATTTTGGCATCAGCGGCTTCCTTGGATTGAACTTCGCCTTCACCAAATACTTTGTCAAATAATTCCTGATTGATTTCTGGGATAACCTGACGGGAAGCGCTGACTATTTCTACTTCATATTCTGGCGCTACCTCAAATGCTTCATCTTTCAGGTAATACCTTTTAATGAAGCTCTCATCCTGATTCTCCAATAGGCGCAAGTCTATCGTTAGCTTATCGCCTACGCTTTTGGACAAGAATTCTTGCTTGAGTTTTTCATCGTAGATATCATTCACCAGTATAGAAAAGGAGTTTTCTAAATCGTCATCATCCTCATCCTCCTCATCGTAATCCTCCTCCTCTTCGTCCTCCTCGTATGCTTCTTCTAGGTCTTTATCCGTGACCTCAACAACCTCCTCGTTCTCGTTAACTGCTATTGCTTCAACTTCCTCGGTTTTTTCTTCTTCGCCTTCAGGCGTTTCAGGCAGTGCATCCTGATCAAAGAAAAGGCTAGGTATGACCAAGGAGATTTTATCCCCCTCTTCTATAGGGCCAGTTTTGTCTTCTTTGGCAGCGACGCTTTTTTGGATTTCCTTCCATTGCTCGCCAATTTCTTCGGCAGAGGGTTCTAACTTTAAGTCTTCATAAGTATCTTCGGCGGATAAGCCTTTGACTTCCGGCATCACTAGTTTGCCAATGCTGAATTCAAAAGTAAAATCGTCGAGCGATTTAAGATCGAAATCCAAATTTTGATGATCCTCGACGGGAATGGGATAGGCGGCTACTTCCACTGCACCTGATTCCAGGAAATCTTGCAATTCCGTGCTGATTTTTTCATTGATGATTTCTCCCAGCAAGGATTTTCCATATAATTTTTGCACCACACTTAGAGGCGTTTTCCCTTTGCGGAAACCTTTCATGTGGGCTTCTTTGCGGTATTTTTCCAACTGGCTGTTTAGTTTGGCCAGGTAATCTTTTTTTTCAATGGTGATACTCAACACAGCATTGAGATCATCCACCTCATTTAAAACCACTTTTGACATAAACTTCTGGTAATTAATGGCTTAATGAACAATCTAACAAAAAAGGCTGCATAATAGTAATTACGCAGCCTTTTGGATTTGGTGCGGGTGGAGGGACTCGAACCCCCATGCCTTGCGGCGCTAGATCCTAAGTCTAGTGCGTCTACCAATTTCGCCACACCCGCTTTTAATCATGAAACTAGGCTAAAATTGCGTTTTTTTTAGCTCGAAAAGCAACCCAAGCAATTGGTTTTCAGTATAATAAATTGAAAACTTGGCTGGAGGCAACTTTAGTTTTTAACAAAGCGGCACAAATATAGTGGCTTTTTTGAAAAAAAACCAGTGTACTTTATAAAAACTTTATTTCATTTGTTAAATTTGTAGGACACTGTATTGCCCGATCAGACGCGTCGCCTACAACCCGATAGTAGCAAAAAACATAAAAAACAGCTGTGAATCTTATGGAAGCGCAAGTATTGTTGGCTAAGGATGAAGATAAAAAACTCATTCAAAAAGCCTATAGAGATCTTTTGAAGTGTTTTAAAAACAACCTGGAAGAGGAGGATAAGCTAGCCATTCGGGAAGCCTATGAATTGGCGGTGAAAGCCCATAGCCAGCAGCGGCGCAAGTCGGGCGAGCCTTACATTTTGCACCCCATAGCTGTCGCTAAAATCTGTCTGGAAGAAATTGGTTTGGGGCCAACGGCAGTCGTGTGTGCCCTATTGCACGATGTCGTGGAGGATACTGAGGTGACACTGGAAGACATCAAAAAACAATTTGGAGAACGGATCGCCAAAATGGTGGACGGCTTAACGAAATTGGATCATACCTACAATTCGGAAAGCCCGCAGGCTGAAAATTTCAGGAAAGTGCTGCGTACCCTGGTGGAAGATGTTAGGGTCGTGCTCATCAAAATGGCCGACCGGCTGCACAACATGCGTACACTCGGTTCTATGCCCATACACAAGCAGCTGAAAATCGCTGCTGAAACCAGCTACATTTATGCCCCCTTAGCTCACCGATTGGGGCTATACAACATCAAAACAGAGTTCCAAGACATGTGCATGAAAATCCTGGATGCTGAAAACTACCAGGAAATCAAGCGCAAGCTTTCTGAAACCAAAGGTTCGAGGGAATCCTACATCGAAGAATTCATAGCTCCATTGCGCAAAGAATTGAGCGATATGCCATATCCCTTTGAAGTATATGGCCGCCCCAAATCCATTTATTCCATTTGGAATAAAATCAGAACGAAAAGTGTCCCCTTTGAAGAAATTTATGATTTGTTTGCCGTAAGGATCGTATTAGATACGCCTATTCAAATGGAAAAAGCGGCTTGCTGGCAGGCTTATTCTATTGTTTCGGATATTTATACCCCCCGACACGACCGCTTGAAGGATTGGATCACGCACCCCAAATCTAACGGATATGAGTCCTTACACATTACGGTGATGGGGCCAAAAGGGCGCTTTGTAGAAGTTCAAATTCGCACCACCCGGATGGATGAGATTGCCGAAAAGGGTTTTGCGGCTCACTGGAAATACAAAACACAAATTAGGCACAACGATGTATATGAGCGCTGGCTCGACAGTGTGCGGGAACTGCTCGATAATCCGGAAGGCGATGCCGTGGAATTCCTGGATGATTTTCGCTCCAATAGTTTGTTCAACGAAGAGGTGTTTGTTTTTACGCCTAAGGGAGAGATGAAGACCTTGCCGAAAGGCGCTACAGCACTGGATTTCGCATTTAGCATTCACTCGGACATTGGTTACCACTGCTCTGCCATCAAGGTGAACGATAAAATTGTTCCCATGGGCTACCAACTTCGCAATGGCGACCAGATAGAGGTGTTTACCAACAAAAACCAAAAGCCTACTGAGGATTGGCTAAAGATGGTGGTTACGGGCAAAGCCCGCGCCAAAATTCGTTCTGTCGCGATAGAGGAACGCAAAAGGAAGGGACAAATAGGCAAAGAAACCCTGGAACGAAAGCTGGGTAACCTCAAGGTGGATTTTGAAGAGAGCGTCGATTTTCTGGTCAAATCGCAAGGCTTTCACTCCCCAACGGATTTGTATTTTGCCATAGCGACAGAGAAATTAAATGCTACAGAACTGGTGAAACAGTTCACCGTGAAAATTTCTAAAGAAGGCAATCGCTACCTGGCGGATAAAGAAGAGGAAGTGATCGCCAAGCCGGATGGAAACAAAAAAGAACCCCGGAAAAAGGAACTGGTAAAAGCTAGATTGCTCATCAATGGCGAACCGGGAGAGCGCTTTGAATTTTCCTTTGCGACCTGCTGTAATCCGGTACAAGGGGATCCCATTTTTGCCTACCTGACCGCCAATGCGGGTTTGAAGATACATCGTTCCAGTTGCCCTAATGCCGCCAATATCTTGACCAACTACGGCTATCGGGTGATGCGAGCAGAGTGGACGGCCATGACCGATTCTTATTTTGTGACTAAACTCAATATTACTGGTATCGATGATGGACCGGGCGTTATCGAGCGCTTGAGCCACAATATTTCTGACCTTGGCCTAAATATTCGCTCCTTTAATATTGAAGGCAATGAAGGTTATTTTGAAGCTAAGATTAGCTTGTTTGTCCAAAATTTGGATCAATTGCATATGGCCATCCGGGCTTTGAAAAACTTAAATAATGTTTCAACTGTTTCCAGAATAGAGTGATTACACCACACGGAGGTGCTAAGTTTTAAGGACTTTAGTTGTTTCGTGAGCTTACAAAAAAAGCATAACTTTGCTCGCTGCTTTCCGCCGCGCCCGCCTTTTTTCAGACGAGGGATGCAGGTAAAGCAAACCGTTTTTTCAGATATATTGACAGAAATGCCAGGTTCAAATCATTCCAAGCTATGCCATCATCGAGATCACAGGAAGACATTATAAAAGAGGTTAAAAATATCTTCGCCTCCCATTTAGAAAAAAATAGCTTTCGCAAAACGCCAGAACGCTTTGCCATTTTGGAAGAAATATATAAGCGTACCGATCATTTCGATGCGGAAGCACTTTATATTCACATGAAAACCCAAAATTACCGGGTGAGTAGAGCTACTGTTTACAATACCCTCGAATTGCTGGTCAACTGTGATCTGGTAAAAAAGCACCAATTTGGTAAAAACCTGGCCCAGTATGAAAAATCCTACAGCTTCAAACAGCACGATCATCTAATTTGCGTGGACTGTGGAAAGGTGCTGGAGTTTTGCGATCCCCGTATTCAACAAATCAAAAATATGATGGGCGATCTGCTTCATTTCAATATCATACACCATTCCCTGAATTTATATGGCCAATGCAACGGGGCCTGCCCCCGCACGGCCAAAACGAAGGGCTTACCAGCCGAAAGACTCAATGACTAAAAAGAGGGTGTCATTCTTTAGCTAGGTTCGCTCTCACAACCAATCTCAGATACTTCTCTTCAAGAAGCAATAATCATTACTTCCAAATTCGACAAAACAAAAATCCAATATGGCAATCGACGTTATTCTCGGCCTCCAATGGGGCGATGAAGGCAAGGGCAAAATTGTGGACTATTTGGCAACGGAGTACGATATAGTGGCTCGCTTTCAAGGCGGCCCCAATGCCGGGCATACGCTAAAATTTGACGGTAAAAAATATGTATTGCACACCGTTCCTTCCGGGATATTCCGCCCCAATTTAGTCAACCTGATTGGCAATGGAGTAGTCATCGACCCAATTACACTGGAAAAAGAACTGAATAAGTTGGATGATGCTGGTGTATCGTATCAGGACAGACTGTTGATTGCCCGGAAAGCCCACCTCATTTTACCTACCCACCGCTACCTGGATGCAGCTTCGGAAGCAGCCAAAGGCAAAGAAAAGATTGGATCGACCCTAAAAGGTATCGGCCCAACTTACATGGACAAAACGGGCAGGAACGGGCTGCGGGTAGGGGACATTGAGCAGCGCAATTTCATGGAGCGCTACCAAAGTTTGCGCGAAAAACACCTGAACCTTTTAGCGTTATATCCACCCATTGATTTTGATCTGGAGACAGAAGAAGCCAAATGGATGGAAGCCGTTCAAAAACTGGCGAGCATGCAGCTGGTTGACGGCGAATACTATATCAATGAAGCCCTAAAATCCGGCAAGCGTATTTTGGCAGAAGGGGCGCAAGGCTCTATGCTGGATATAGATTTTGGTACCTATCCTTATGTGACTTCTTCCAATACCATCACTGCGGGAGTTTGTATTGGTCTTGGTGTATCGCCTCATCAGATCGGAGAGGTCATTGGTATTACGAAAGCTTATTGCACCAGAGTAGGTTCGGGGCCATTTCCGACTGAACTGGATAATGAAATAGGGGAGCGCCTGCGCCGGGAAGGCAGCGAATTTGGGGCAACCACAGGACGGCCACGCCGATGCGGCTGGTTGGATTTGCCCCAATTGCAATATACCATTATGTTGAATGGCGTTACCCAACTGGTTATCACCAAAATTGATGTGTTTAACGACTTTGAGGCCATCGAATTGGGGGTATCTTATTGGTGGAATGGTCAGGAAAGCGCCCAATTGCCGTACGACCTTTGTCAGGATGCTATTCAGCCGCAATATGTGCATTTCGCCGGATGGCAGCAGTCATTAGATAGCATATCCGATTATGAAGAGCTGCCCGAAGCAGCCAGGTCTTATTTGGCAGCCATAGAGCAGCATTTGAACACACCAATTACTATGGTTTCTACAGGTCCGGAGCGCTCAAAATTGATCGTAAAAAAGTGGAGTATGGCGGAATTAAAATAGGCCATGCGCTACAAAAAATCTGGGTTGGATTGGTATGAAAGCAACTTAGTAGTGTGCAAAAAATTGCTTCCAGATTTATCAAAGCCCTTACACTAGCGGAGCCCGCTAAGGTAAGGACAAAATCGGGAAGTTAATTTTTCTGCATTACTTAACTGGTGAAATGATTTGCACCAGCTCGAAGGTTACTACTTTGTCACCAACCATCACCTGATATGAAACAGTACATTTTTTTTCCTATTTTATCCGTATTTGGTATTGTAAGCTGTCAGCCTAAAACTGCAGAAAATCAGTCGCAAACTCCAGTTGAAGAGCGGGCTGTAGGAGGCTTATGTGAATGTTGCGAAGCTTGGTCGGAGGGACTGCCTGATGTTGTGAAATGGGAAACGAACTTGGCTTCTGAAGCGGAGCCGGGTATTCCAATTCGCGTCAGCGGCACCATTTACACGCAAGATGGCCGTACACCAGCGGCAAATGTTTTGTTGTACGTTTATCACACCGACGATACCGGTTTATACAGCGATGGCTCTAAGCTTTCCGATTGCACCCGCCGGCATGGACATTTGCGCGGCTGGATGAAAACAGATGTCCAAGGGCAGTACGCTTTTCGGACCATACGCCCAGCTGCTTATCCTAATTCGCGCATTCCGGCGCATATTCATGCCATTATTAAAGAACCTGGACTGAAGAATTATTGGATTGCAGACTATTTCTTCGATGACGACCCGTTTTTAAGCGAAAAAGACAAACAAGACACATTGGCCAGAGGTGGAAATGGTGTTCTTCAAATGGAAAAGAATGAGCCCGGCATTTGGGAAGGAAAACGGGACATTGTACTGGGTAAGCATGTGCCCGGCTATTGATATAAGAGCGACTATTTGATAAAGCGCTTTCTCCTAATTTGAATGAAAAATCCATCGGCTTGCTGTTCCAACGTGAGCTGCGCCTGAATGCGTTGGGCGCGCATTTGGAGGTTGGAAAGCCCTTGACCTGTTTTTCCGTTGATTTTAGGCGTACTAGCAGGTTGGCCATTGTCTTTGATGGTCATCACAAAAGAAGGGCCGTCGTGCAGGAGTTGCACGGCTACCTGTGTTGCATTGGAATGCTTAGCCACATTATTGATGGCTTCTTTAAACATAAAGTACAAGTCCTGGCGAATGGTCACCGGGACTTTTTTGTTCAACTCGATTTTGTCCACTTTGATGTTATAAGCAATATCTTTTGGCGCTAGTATTTCTTCGGCATGCTCGCGCATCCGAAAAACCAGTTCTTCCATTTTATCCTTGCGCGAATCGATGGACCAAAGCACATCGCCCATTTTTGTCATAGCTTTTCGGCTCACCTGGCCAATTTGCTTCAGCTTTTCTTTGCTATCTGCGTCGTGAATGCTGAATTGCATAACATCCGTTTGCATGGCAATGCCCGATAAAAGTCCGCTGACTTCATCGTGGATATCGCTGGATAGTTTGGTGCGAATTCGTTCTACTTTCAAACGCTGTTCCAACTGGTAGCGGAATAAGGAGTAAATCAGCAATAAGGTCAAAGCAAAGCAAAGCAGGTAAAAAGCAATAGTTTCATAAAAAGCAGGGAGTACTTCAATCGGTAAAATCAATTCATTTTTAACCAAATTGCCATTGGCATCTCCACCTTTGATGTGGAGGGTGTATTTTCCGGGCGGAATTTCATTGTAAACCACTTCGCTGCTATTGAAGCGATAAATCCAGTCTTTTTCGTGGTTTTCCAGCCAGGTGCTGTACTGATTTTTGTGCATCCGCAAGAAATTAGGCAAAGTAAAATGGATGCTAAATTGGCTGTCAAACGAATGAATGACCAATTTTTTCAACTGGCTCAAGCCGCTGATCTGTAGAATTTCCTTATTTTTTTTAGTGTCGTAGCGGGTTATTTTGGTCAAAACCAACGCAGGAATATCTTTATCTACCAGCAAGTCATCTGGATAAAAAACATTGACCCCATTTACCCCACCAAAATAATATCGATTGTCTTGGTCTTTGTAAAAAGAAAAGCGGTTGAATTCGTCGTGCGAAAGGCCATCCTCTCGATAGAAATTGCGGAAAATACCTTGTGTGCGGTCAAAAAAAGACAAACCCTGGTAAGTACTGAGCCAAAAATTGCCCTTGCCATCTGGCACGATGCCGCAAATCGTATTATACGTCAGACCATTGCTGTGGTTGTAATATTCGAAAGCGCCATTTTTGGGGTTTAGTACATTTAATCCATTGGTGGTGCCCAGCCAAAGCTGCCCATCTTCATCTTCGTGAATGACATAAATGATATTGCTGCTGATACTATTGGTTGGATGCTCGCTGTCCACGCGATATACATGGGATGCTTTGCTAAGCGGGTCAATTCCATACAGCCCGTTTTCGGTGCCCACCCAAATCCATTGATTGCTTTTAGCCCTCAAAATATACCTCGGACGGGCATCAGCCAGAAAACTTTGGCCTTCGCTATTGTTAAACTCGGAGAAGTTGCCGTTTTTTGGATCAAATCGAACCAAAACGCCCTTTTGCTCCGAAACTTCAGCAACCAGCCAAAATACCTGATCAAGCGGGTCGTACGTGAATCCGTTGAACTTATACCGATAGGCAAAGCTTTTGGTCATACAGGTTTTTGGATCATACCTCAGCAATCGGCCATACTTTCCATCAATGCATGTAACTCCCCATAAAAAGCCATTGGCATCGTAGTATAAACCCAAGCTGCAGGAAATATCCACTTCCTCGCCAGTAGTCTCATCGATCATCAGGAGGGTATCCAACAAACCAGTAGCCAAATCCAATTCATACCAATGTGCAAACTCACGGGCAAAGTAAACACTACCCGAATCATTGGAAGCAATACCGCGCATGACCGCGCCTCGATCTTCTACACCTATTTCACTAGCCAGGTATTTTTTGATGCGTTGAATTCTTCGGGACACGACTTTCAACCCAGTATCAATACCCAGGAAAATGGTGCCAAAAAAATCCCGTGCAAATACGCTAACCACAATTTTACTGGCAGGTAGTATATTGGAAAAATCAAAATGAGCACCATCGGGACGCACACAGATCAAGCCATTAGCACTTGGATTTTCACCTTGGTCATTGGTCAGAGCCAATAAAATATTTCCTTTTTCGTCTTCCCAAATATGGGTATAATAACCGTTTTGAGGCAGGTCGGGTAGGGCAACAAATTCTTCCCGTTCCGTTTCCAAGTAATACACCTTATTGATTCCCTGAAGAGATAGCCACACTTTCCCGTTGCTATCACAATGCAAGAAGTGAGCTTTCGCCGGAAATTCTAAGCCCTCGTCAAAGCGAAGCAAGTCGGCATCCGAATAAGCTTTTCTGAGTTGGCCATCAGCGGTATATAGGCGCAGTCCTTTTTCCGTATCATTAATCAGAAAAAGACCAGTACGGAGCTGGACGAAATGGGCTGTAACGAGGCTGGACTCATCGTAATTTTCAGGAATCGTGAAAATATTTTCAAAGCGTCCTCCGCCTGCATATTTGAACAACTGCAGCTTTTCTTTGCTCAAGGTAAGCACCTGAATGGTACCGTCATAGCCGATACTGTACCGACGTGGAATACCACTAATGCCTGTTTCGGGTACGAGTTTGACGGTTTCTCTGTTGTGGGTTACTGGGTCAAATAGATCGAAGCGGCCGAGGTTGTTCTGGTAAACAATCAATATTTTGCCATCATTCAAATGATAGATACTGCGGATATTGGAGCCGTCTATTTGGTTGGGATTGTTGGGATGATTATTGAAGATCGTGAATTCTTTGCCATCGAACAAGTTCAAGCCATTGGAAGTGCCCAACCACAACAGGCCGCGTTTGTCCTGTATGATGCCATTGATCAAACGCTCTGACAGGCCATCCTTTACCGAAAAAAACTCCGTATTGTAGCTATTGAAAGGGGTGTCATCCTGAGCTTTCAGGCCAGGGCTAATCACCAACATCCCCCACAAAAGACAGGTAAGTACCGAATTAGCTGAGAAATGGTTGTTCAATAACATGGTTAAAAATTCAGAGCATTAAATCTCTCCATCCAGTTTTTTTCTGATGACCTCCGCTTTGCTGTTTACTTCGAGTTTTTTGTATATTTTTTTGATGTGGTCGCGAACGGTTTCTACCGTTACCAAGTATTTGTCCGCTATTTGTTTGTAACTCAAGCCATCTACCAAGCCTTGTACGATTTGTTCCTGTCGGGGAGTCAATACCTGGTCGGGGCTTTTTTCTTTTTTAGGCGCAAAATAATCAAATACTTTCCTGGCAATGACGGGAGACATAAAAGATCCGCCACCATGTACCACCTCAATAGACTCCCTGATGGTGTTTAAAGGCGTTTTTTTGAGCAGATATGCATCTGCGCCTGCACACAGCGCCTTGAAAACTTTATCCCCATCTTCATAAGAAGTCAGCATGATGATATCCACACCGGGCTTTAGCTCTTTCAGTAGCCTGATGCCTTCCAACCCAGACATTCCGGGCAAACCAATATCCAGCAGCAATACATCCAATACTATATTATGGTTCACACGGGCTATGAAATCTTCTACAGAGCCAGCTTCCAGAACCAGTTCTATCGTTGGTATCTGTTCAAAATAGGCCCTTAGGTTGCTGAGTACTAGTGATTCGTCTTCTATGATTCCCAAATGAATTGTACCCATATAATTTAAGTTCACTGTTTAAAATATACCAGGCTTGATCTGACTAATCCTGAAAATCGAATTCAATGAAGAGGTAGAAGTTCGTGTTTATTAGATTCGAACAGCCAGTATGAAAAAGTTAACTTGTTGAATAACTGGGAATTAATTGAATGAAAACCTAAATAGTTGCTGTCAGGATTTCAGGTATTGGTTTGAATGGCGTCGTAAAAAGCGTGTACGCTCAAAATTATACAATTTTTGGGAATTGATGGATTCAAAAGGAATGCTTTCATATAAACTAAAAACCGGGTTGCAATATTACTAATTTTTGCCGAAAATTACGCCTTACAGTATTATTTTTGTGCGTTTGCCATCTATAAACCTTATTTTATGTTAAAAACCAAAATTGCCGGTATCGGCTATTATGTTCCAGAATCCGTGATTAGCAACCACGACCTAACCAAGTACATGGACACATCCGACGAATGGATACAGGAACGAACAGGAATAGTAGAACGCAGATATGGTTATAAACACCGCGAAACTACGACTTCTATGGGGGCAGTAGCCGCTCGAGTCGCCATCGAAAGAGCAGGGATACAGAAAGAAGATATTGATTTTATCATCTTTGCTACCCTCAGCGCCGATTATTTTTTTCCGGGCTGTGGCGTATTGCTTCAGCGGGAATTGGGCATTACTTCCACCGAAATAGGCGCCTTGGATATACGCAACCAGTGTTCGGGATTTATTTATGGGCTAAGTGTGGCCGACCAGTTTATCCGCACGGGGATGTATAAAAATATCTTATTGGTCGGAGCAGAAATGCACAGCATGGGGCTGGATTATAGCACTGAGGGCAGAAATGTAACGGTTATATTTGGCGACGGCGCGGGTGCCGTGGTGTTGCAGCCGACAACCGACGAAAACAGCGGTGTCATAACAAGCAGTCTGCACTCCGATGGGACTTATGCTGAGAAATTATCTATGATCAATCCTGGCTCGCATGGAAATTACCACAACAATCGTTTGGATGAACCGGTGGATTATGGCTTTCCCGAAGAAGATGATCAATTTGGGGGTATCTTTGTAACAGAGCACATGGTTGCAAATCAGCAACTTTTTCCTCACATGGATGGCCCTTTTGTGTTTAAAATGGCTGTACAGAAGTTTCCGGAAGTTATTCAGGAGGTGCTGCATAAAGCCAGCTTGAAAGTAGAAGATATCGACCTTTTGGTGCCTCACCAGGCCAATTTGCGCATCAGCCAGTTTGTTCAACGCAAGTTGGGATTGCGCGATAATCAGGTATGGAATAACATCCAAAAATACGGCAATACAACAGCGGCTTCTATTCCGATTGCCTTATGTGAGGCTTATGAGGCAGGCGCTGTTAAACCAGGCGACCTGGTTTGCCTGGCTGCTTTTGGGAGTGGATTTACCTGGGGAGCAGCGTTGTTGAGGTGGTAGGGGTAGCCCTCCCCAAAAAATCGTACATCGTACATCGTTGATCGCACATCGTCAATCAGATTAAAATTTCAGGTTAACGAACGAAATTTGATTTTGGAATAATTGGTGTATTGGCCAAAAAAAGTGCCATCTTATAAAATAAGCGTGTGCCAGGTGCAGTTTTTTAGAAACGGAAAACAAAGAAGGAAAATGCAAGGGAAAACGTGGATTTTAATGATTGCTGCCAGCCTGGGCAGCTTAGGGATGCTTAATGCACAACCCCCCGATACAGAATCGGAATACGAGAAAGCACATACTCGCAACATCAACCAAGAGTTCCTCTATGGGGTATATATTCCCAAAGACCTCACTGATGCTTTTGTTCAGCTCAATAAGCTCATCGACAAAGAATCAAAAGCCAAATTCAAAAACATGCCCGAAGACGATGCAGTCAATAAGTTGCATTTTAGTTTTGGCCGTTGGATGATCATCAATTGGGCCTTCTACGAAGGTTCGCGCATCACGGTAGCACTCAATGAAATGGGGGTGTACCACCCGGATGATATGGCTCAATTCCTCATTCGCTCCTACCACCGCAGCCTAAATGAGCGCCCCATTGATGTCAAAGGTCAGTTGGCGGCACTGGAAGAGAAAAAGCTCCGGGAAAAGGAAGAACGGCTGCAAAATGGGACAGTGATATTCGAAGAAAAGCGCCAATTGCAAGCGGATAGCTCTATCAGAAAGCAATAGCCTCAACGCAGTTCAAACGCTTCTCCCAGTTCAGGAATAATCACTTCCTGAAATCCAATATCGTGCAAGGTTTGCTGAAAAGCACTTTGTACTTCCGGTTCGCCGTGAACCAGGAACAGCTTTTTAGCGGAAGCCTTTTGGTTTTTGATAAAATCGATCAACTCCAGTTTATCCGCATGGGCAGAAAAGGAGTCCATAATGGCTATTTCTGCTTTTACAGGCTTCCAATCGCCAAATATTCTGATTTCTTCTACTCCTGCTCGTAGCTTTCCGCCAGGCGTATGGGGCGAGCAATAGCCTACCATTAAAAAAGTATTGCGCGGGTCGTCGATATTGTGGTACAAGTGGTGCTTTACCCTACCGGCATTCATCATCCCGGATGAGCTGATGATGATGCAAGGCTCATTGCTATGATTCAGTTGCTGAGAGGATTCTTTATCCCGAATATAGGTCAGCGAATTGAATCCAAAGGGATTATCGTCTATCAACAAGTATTCGTTGAGGTCGTTGTCAAAGCATTCCGGGTGCGATCCAAAAATCTGGGTTGCATTAACTGCCAAGGGGCTGTCCACATAAACGGGTATATGGGGCAAGCGGTCGTTTGTTTCCAGTTGGTCGAGCAAATACACAATTTCCTGGGTGCGTCCTATGCTAAATGCCGGAATGATCAGTTTGCCTTTTTTTTCCAAACAAGTATGCCGGATGATGTCCAGAAAGTGCTCTATTTCTGCCGGGCCTTCTTCGTGCAATCTATTGCCATAAGTAGATTCACAGATCAGGTAATCCATTTCTGGCATGGGCTGTGGATCGCGCAGGATGGGGCGAAAAGGCCGTCCCACATCGCCAGAGAAGCCAAAATGGATGCTGCGCCCGCCTTCCTGAATGCGCAAACTGACACTAGCACTACCCAGAATATGGCCTGCGTCTTGAAAAAGGACATCTACATCCGGATGTATGCTAAACCACCGATTGTAGGTATGCCCTACGAATTGATTCATGGCGAGCATGGCATCCTTGCTCGTATATAGCGGTGTTTTTTGATCCTTGTGGAAGCCCTTTTTGCGGAGGCGTTTATTGAAATAGCCGGTATCCATCTCCTGTATATGGGCGCTGTCCAGCAACATGATGGAACACAAACTCCTGGTCGCATGGGTGCAGTAAATGCTGCCCCGGAAGCCATCGCGTACCAACTTGGGAATACGGCCACTGTGGTCGATATGGGCATGCGATAGGATCATGCAATCGATTTCTTTTGGATCGAACAACCAGTTTTCATTAAAATGCGTCATGGACTCGCTATTGCCCTGATACAAACCGCAATCGAGCAGTATGGAAAAGCCATTGTCGAGACGGAGGAGGTGAGAACTACCTGTAACTTCTTTTGCTGCACCGCAAAATTTAACTTTCATATTGTGTGATCTATTTTGGGGCAGGAAATTACAAAAAATACCCAATACCGAGCTTACTCAATTGTGATCGACCCGCAAAGTGCCGTAAACCAGCTTGGCTTTAATGACTCGTCCGGTGTTGGGTGGCCCTACGTAGCCTTTGATCGAATGGCTGTTACCTGCTTCGTTTTCTTGGGTAATCTTTAGCGAGCGCGGGTAGCGAATGCCTGCAAAATTGGCGTTGGCGTCAATCTGATACTGGCATCCATTTTCCAAATTGATGTCGAAAGTGGTAAAATTTCCCTGTAGATCGATACTGGAAAAGGATTTGCCGACCGATTCGATGAACACCATACTGCTATCGGCATTGATCGCTACACTTTTGAGGGCATGGGAAAGGTGCAACTCGGTAAACCGGCTGTCGAAATTGACATGGCTGGCTTTGACAACTTGAAAATTATCGTACCTGCCTTTATTGCTCAGTTTATACACCTCATCAATAATATAGGTATCGTAGCGGCTGTTTGTTACCAACTGATTGGCATTGGCGATTGTAATAGTCGAGTTGCGACTGGTGATATTGGCGTAGTTGGCGTGTATGAGTTCCAGTTCGGCTTCTTTGAGTTCGGCCTCCAGTTTTTCGGCCTTTTCAATGGAAGCATAGCCGTCTTCAATCACAATTTTGGCTTCTGCCAATAAGTTTTCGGCATAGAAGTCGCCATGCCTCAAATCCAGGTCCAAATTTCCATATAAATCTTGGAGATGGACAGCGCCGTGTTTGTTTTTTAGCCTAAGGCGTAGCTTTTCTGGAACCCACGCTTTGATGTGAATCGCATAATCATCTTGCTTTTCATCCGACCAACGCCACCAGTCGTTGCTATTGGTAACGATTGCTGTTTCAGCACTGGTGTAGGAACGAGAGTTGATGAAAGTGACCTTGATTTGATCAAAAGTTTTCTGCGCCTCGGCTTCAGAATTTGCATCGACCAGTATGCTGATCTCCAATTTTACACGAGGAATATCCCAGGTTTCTACACGAATTTCACCAAAGCGGTTGTTTAAGTTCAGAAGGCCGTCGGGCGCGGTTTCGTATTCTTTTTTGATTACTTTTGAAAACGTTTTACAGTCGGGTGATTTCTCCTGGATAACAAAAGCCCACAAATGCTCTGATACCAATATAGACAATGAAAATATCAGAGAAAAATATAGCTTGCCTTTTATGTTAAATACTGTATCCATCTCCTTGTTTAGCCTCCTTAACCGTTTTGGGTTCGCCAGCATCAATTCGATCTAAAACCCGCTCCAAGATAGCTACTTTTGCCCGGTAATTGTTGAGTAGGCTTTCGACAATGCGCTTTTCCTGGCCTTTCGGTGCTATCAACAACTCTTGGCGCAGTTCTTCCATCACGGCATCCAGTTGAGCCAGATCGGCCTCAACAGAGCTGCCAGGGCGATAGCTGGTCAGTAATTCATATTTTTGATCGATTTGTTGTTGGTATTGTTTTTCCAGTGCTGCGTATTCGGGCGCAATTTTTTCTAACGCTGTCAGGCGATTCATTCTATGCCTGGTGAGGTAGCTGCCCACCAAGGCGCCACAACACAAAAGGATACAAACGGTAGCTGCAATCTTGCCTATTCTAAGCCAAAATTGGCGGCGATTTTTGTGCTCATCCAGTTTTTGATTGATTTCCCCCCAAAGTTGGGGTGGGGGAGTACCCTCCTCAAACGCCTCTTTACGTTGCAGAATATACTGCTCCAGGTAATCTAACTGCATTCTTTGAAACTTTGTTCTTCAATGATTAAATCTCTGACTTTCTTTTTAGCCCGGCTGTATTGAGATTTTGAAGTGGCCTCGGTGATATCGAGAATTTCAGCAATTTCTTTGTGGTCGTAACCTTCCAGCAAATAGAGCGAAAAAACAACCCTGTAGCCATCTGGCAACTTCTCCAACGCTTTTTTGACCACTTCAACACTTAATCCCGGTATAGGCAGCTCATCTTCCGCCTGTATTTCCGAGCCGGACTCATTTAATTCTTCCACCAAAAGCCGATTGCGCTTGAGGTGGTTGATGCAATTGTTGACAACGATTCGCTTGATCCAGGCGCCAATAGAAGATTGATAGCGAAAGCTGTCGAGTTTGGTAAAAACATCGACAAAGGCATTTTGCAACAGGTCTTCAGCGTCCTGCTCCTGGCGAACCATACGCAGGCATACATTGTACATGGCTTTGGAATACAACCGGTAAAGCTCGAATTGTGCACGGCGATTGCCGGATTTGCATTTTTCGACGATTTCCCGGTGAGTGCTTACGTAATCCAATGCCAGGGTTTTGTGTTGTTGAACAGCGGGTGATTTTTTAGATGCATGCATGATTTTCCTTCAGCTTCCTATCTATTAGACAAGCTGGGAAGGAAAGGGTTGCAGCGGGGGCGTGAAAATTTTTACTGGCAAGAAGTTAAAACAAGGGAACAGGAAAAGGCAGATCGGAGTAAAGACCTGCCTTTAAAAAAGCACCTATTGTAGGATACTTACTTCGGCGAATACAAAGCTACGCGGTTGCCTTCCGTATCGGAAAAAAGTGCCATGTAGCCAATTTCTTCTGTGATGAGTTTTTTAGGCATCAATACCTGGCCACCAGCGTTTTCTACTTTGCTTAATACTTCGTTTAGGTCATCGCCTCCGTTCAAATAAACAATTGCACCGTCTGCCGTTGGCTTGTACCATTCTCCATGACAAATAGCGCCTCCTATACCCCCATCTGCGGAGGGCAACTGCGCCATTTTGAAACCGCCCATGTCTTCAATAGGCAATGCTGTGTTGTAAATGGCACCATAGAAAGCGGCGGCTCTCTCTAAATCATTGGAAGGAATTTCAAACCAACTGATTGCATGTTTCATAATTCATTACATTTAACGGGTGAAAAAATGATGTTTGTAGCTTTTGAAGCTTTAATGCAAAGCTAATGAATTAATTATTTGTTTTTTTTATTTTTTAAATAAACTTATTGTTAATTTTTTGATCCCAAAATGATTTTGAGATGAACAAAGCCATTTTTGCCATTGATCTGGGTACAACGGCTACAAAAGTGCTTGCTTTTGACGAACAATTGAATGTATTGGCCAAGTTCAGCCAATCCTATCCCATATTGTCAACATCGGATGGCTTTCAGGAACAAGAACCAGCGGTATTGTTCCACGCGGTATGCGAAGGGCTAAAATTCATCGCCCGACAAACGGGTATCGTGCCCGACCGGCTCTGCTTCAGCAGTGCCATGCACAGCCTTATTTTAGTTGGTAAAAATCATGAACCTTTGACCAATGCCATCCTTTGGTCGGACATTCGAAGCGCGGAAATAGCCGAACGGCTGCGAGCTAGTGATTGGGGAAAAGAAATTTATGCGGTTTCGGGAACGCCCGTACATCCTATGTCGCCACTCTGTAAACTGAGGTGGTTTCGGGAAAAGTATCCTGCTTTACTTTCTTCGGCCAGTAAGCTCGTTTCAATCAAGGACTATATCCTTTTTTTATTGACAGGAGCATGGTGCACCGATTGGAGCATGGCCTCTGCTACCGGCTTGTGGGACATACTTACAAATGACTGGCATCCTGAGGCCTTAGTGTGGGCGGGTATCAGCCGGGAGCAATTGCCTGCACTTGGAAAAGTGACCGACCTGGCGGGCTACCTGACGAATGAAGCTGCTGAAAAGACTCAATTACCGTCGGGGACGCCAATCGTGCTCGGCGGTAGTGATGGTTGTCTGGCCAATCTGGGCGCTTTGGTGCTGGATGCTCAGACAGCCTGTGTGAGCATTGGCACCAGTGGGGCTTATCGCTGTACAGTTGCAGCGCCTGCGATAGACGTAGAGGCACAGTTGTTCAATTACCGGATCGATGAAAAGCGCTTGGTCTGCGGTGGGGCAACAAATAATGGTGGGAATGTTTATCAATGGCTTAGAGAACAATGGGGTTGGTCGAGTTTAGACGATAAAAGCATTGGTTCTATTGCGCCAGGCGCAGAGGGGCTGTTTTTTCTGCCCTATTTACTGGGAGAGCGGGCACCGATATGGGATGCTCGTGCAAGTGGTGCTATTATCGGTTTGAAATGGAAACACACGCCTGTTCAGGTCGCACGGGCTGCAATGGAAGGAGTTGCTTATAGCTTGTATCAGATCAGCCGGAAATTGCCCATGCCAGTCAGTGCTTTGTCGGTAGGGGGCGGTTTTACACAATCACCAACTTGGTTACAGATTCTATCTGATGTATTCAACCTGCCTTTGTTGATCCAGGATTCTGCCGAAATTAGCGCTCGTGGCGCGGCACTCATTGCCTTGAAGCAGGCTGGAGTGATAGCAGATTATGATCTTTTTTTGGCCACAGAGGCCAGCGAACCTTTGCGGGTGTATCCCATTGCGGAAAACCATGAAGTGTATCGGCGGAATTTTCCCGTTTTTGAAGGGATGTACATGAAAATTGGGTGAGGGTGCTCACACCTCGATTTCTGAAAAGCTTGGCCTATCGCTCTGCCCTCAGTTGCTCAAAAAGCCCTGTCTCCTCCCGCGTTTTTCGCGGGATCAGTTCCCCAAAAGCAAAACCATTCTAATGCATTTTGCTAATTATTGGCCAGAAATGTTAAAATACTTGATATTGTTGTTGCAATAAACTATATTTACCAACGATAATTTTATTTTTTATCAAAATCCTAAAACGATGCGCAGTTCATCCACCTACCGATTACCGATTACCCCCGCTGGCCTTCGTCGTCGGGCAGGGATTACCAAAGGAGAGTATTTATTTTGATTTAAACACAATGTTTTTTATTGAATATCCTTCTCTCTCAAGGAAGCTCATGGGGGTTTCTCTACGTGCATCCTGAAAACCCCGACGCATACCCAGCCAATGGCGGCTTTAATCCGAATAATCCAACCAATCATCCTGGATTGAATGCTATTTTAGCCAACCATCAGGTCGTGCAGTATCGTTTGGCATTTCCGGGCGCAACAAACGTAAAAATACAGAATCCACATGAGATGCACCTAAATGGAGATGTACTAGCACTCAAAGCTGATCTGGAAGCTACAGGTTTGTTTTCTCAAGTAAATTTAGCCGAATATTACAGAACTTTAGATCAACCTGACTTTCACCATTATGAAACTGATAACACCACTTTACCCGGGGACTGCATGGGATGCAGTACACCTGTATTATTCAATGACCCACAAGTATCCTGGGAGTTAGATATGATAGGTGCTGCATGTGCCTGGGATATCACAGAGGGAAACCCCGACATCAAAGTGGCTGTTATTGATACCGAATTTGATGAAAATCACCCGGACTTAGCGGGAAAAATTGCAATTAAAGTTGGTGATGATAGCAATGTTGATCCAGGGTGTTATCATGGCACTCAAGTTACTGGAGTACTTACTTCGAACGTAAATAATGGCCAATTTACTGCAGGTATAGGGAATAAAACTAGGATCGGAGGTTATGTTGTCGAAGCCACCTTCTTGCCCAATGGCTCTATTGGCTCTGGATGTTATGGAAGTCCCTTTAATGCTTTATGGCAGGCCTATTTGGATGGCAATAAAGTTTTCAATCTTAGTTGGACCGGCATTGGCAGGCCAGGAGCTAGTACTCCAATACCCGCGCCTCAGGATCAGGTAGAAGCGATAAGGGAGATAACAGGGCAAGGCGGTATAGTGGTGGTTGCTGCCGGGCCTCCTATGAGCAATAACATCAATGGGCAATGGCATAGTGCCTATGCGGACATACCAGGTGTCATAAACGTTACTTCCATTATGTTTAATGCTCATGTACCTGATGCCACACCAAAGAACCAGTGGGTTGATTTATCTGCGCCAGGCTTTGATATTACACGTATTCAACGAGGAGGAGGGATTGGAACTAGTAGTGGTACTTCATTGGCAGCACCATCTGTAGCTGGCACAGCGGCATTGATTTTAAGTATTAACCCCTGTTTAAGTCCGGGCGAGGTGGAGCATATTATCAAAGGTACAGCCAAACCGGTGCTTCCCAATAGCTACCCACCTGGGATAACAGGAACAGGGCATCTTTGTGCCTACCAAGCCGTCTTGGCCGCCACTGAAGTGCTACCGGGAAAAACAATTACCCAAGACGAGACTTGGGAATACCTCCGAACGCTGAATGGTAATATTACCATAGAAAGTGGGGCTACCCTGACGATTAAGTCGGCGGTGAAGTTCAATAATGTGAACAGCATCATTACGGTAAAGCCAGGCGGTAAATTAATTGTGGATGGGGGCAGGCTTAGCACGGGTTGCGACAATACAAAATGGCAGGGCGTAGAAGTTGTGGGCAACCCCTCTTCCAATCAACTGAATGAGAGTAATCAAGGGGTAGTAGAACTGAACAATGCCATCATTGAAAATGCCGAAATTGGGGTTTCTCTGGGGCAGCGCTCGGGTGCTATATTGGGCGGTGGTATTTTGCGCGCCGAAAACAGCCAATTCATCAACAACCAGCGAGGTATAGCAATGCTGGAATATGAAAGCATCGTTACCTTTCCCAATGGCTCCAAACAAGAGGTAGGAAACCGATCGTACATCAAGGCTTGTACGTTTGATTTGACTGACGAGTATCCTTATGAAGCTTTTTATGATCATGTTTTGATGGACAGGGTATCCGGTATATCATTGACGGGCTGTTCGTTTTTAGACAGCCGCGATTATGGCTTGATCGCTCCGGCACAACACAGCGCCCAAGTTGGCAATGGCATCAGAAGCGACGATGCTCGTTTTAATGCGGATGGCTGTCTGTTTTCCCGTATGCTGTACGGCGTGGATGCCAACAACATCAGTACGGTGCGGAACTTTGCGGTGCAAAACAGCAATTTTGTGAGCAACTATACTGGCGTGAGCACCCGGGCGACCAACACATTTACTGTATCAGATTGCAGTTTTGACCTGGGGGGTTTTGACCTGACAGCGCTGCTGCCTGCTGGTCTTGATCCGCTTATCCAAACGGGCATATTCATAGATCATTGTAGTGGCTTTATCGTAGAAGCCAATGAATTTGCCCCAGCTGCAAACGCTGGCGGTAAGGCACTCGTCGGTATTGGAGCGAATAACACCAATGTGGCTTTAGCTGATGGAAGTTTGTTGCAGGAAGCAAGTGAAGTCTTTGGCAATACGTTTACCGATCTTTCATTTGGAAACGTGGCGAATGGTGAGAATAGAGGACTACCTTCTTTGCCTGGTGGGCTAAAATACATCTGTAACCTCAACACGGGCAACAACAGAGATTTTGCTGTGTATCCCGATGCCAGCGGCGTACTAGGAACCATAGCCGACCGACAGATCGGCGATAACAACGTAGCGGCAGGTAATGAATTTACGTTCTGTATCAATCCCAACAACCTTACCCACTTCGACAACGCACTGGGCAATACCATTGACTATTACAAACCCAGCTCTGGCGGAAGCCCCCTTCACGACCCACATTGCTACCCTATCGGAAAAGTGAATGAAATTTCTGTTGATTTTAACCCCTGCCTAAGAGACGGCGAGGGAGAAGAAGACGAAGACGCAGGTGGACGCAAGCTGCGCTTCGACGAAACCGGACAGGCATTGCAACAGTTGTATCAAAACTACAAAGGAGAGATAGATAACGGCAATACGGCAAGTGTTCTGAATCTTATTCAAACCACTACACCATTGAACAGCAACTCCCGAAAAAATACCTTAATATCGTATTCACCCTGGTTATCCGATGCCGCAGTGGAGGCTGTTATTGCTGCCGGTGGATTTTCAAATAGTCAAAAAATAAGCATACTGGCAGTCAATCCGGAAGCCCTGCGTCGTGATGGGGTATGGCAAGAGGTCCTTAGTCATGGTTTCAATTCTCAGCAATTGAATCAACTCAATACAGCCAAAGCAGTACGAAGCGATCGAGATGAAATAGAACTTATTATGAGTTATACACTGGGACGCTTACACCACGATGGCAATCGCCTGTTGCGCCATTATCTAAGCGATACAACGGGGATACTTTTTGATTCGCTGCATTATTTTCTGCAAGGTAAGGCCAGCCTGGAGGCGACTTATGCTCGTTTGGATGCCTATTTGCAGACAGGTGATCTAAGCAATGCCAATACCCTGTGGAGTAGTATCAACCAAAATGGGAATACGCATACACAACAAAGCGATTATCTCGAATTGAAAGAAATATTAATTCGCTTAAAAGCTCAAGGACGGACTTTAAGCGATCTAAATCCGCAGGAATTGAGTGCTATTCAAGCACTGGCGGTTGCCGATGAGGGGTTGCCTGGTTTACAGGCGCAAAACATCCTCAACAAATTGAACGGTATCAGTTACCGCCATTATCCCCGGCTTAACGGCGGCAGCCAATCCATGCAAACCCCTGATAACCAATTGCCCGAAGCCATTGCACCCAAGCAAGCTGTGCTTTCTTCGGTATGGGCTGTTCCCAATCCGGCTAATACATGGACTGATTTCCACTACACCCTGCCCGAACAAGAAGGTGAAAGCTTGCTGCAATTACTGGACATCAATGGGCGATTGATTCGCGAATGGACACTCGCTGCGGCCTCCGGCCAGATTCGCTGGGAACCATCGTCGGCTGTCGGGGGCATATATTTTTATCGGCTTTTATTGCCAGATGGCAGTACTGTAATGAATAGGCTGGTCTGGATGCCTTAGAGACAAACTATATTTGGATGCCGACACACGACAAACGCTGTTATCGTCGGCATCCGTCATTTCTAAAAAGAGGTAAAAATGAGGGCAATTACCATTTGCTGTCTGTTAGGTGTGCTGTGCAGCAGCTTGCTATCGGGGCAGGAGACCTTCAACAGGCGGTATCATTTTGACT
>CALMIR010000090.1 GCA_937864265.1 uncultured Saprospirales bacterium
ATTATTGCTCAACTTAGGCATACCCAAAGAGGAAATTGCTCAGAAACTGGGTATTACCCTAGAGGATATTTCAGCAATAGAAAATCCCGATGGCAGATAAAAATAGTATAATAATTCATCATCTTTTAATAATTCTCCTTCTTTGACAAATGGTGTGGGAAAAGCCTTAGCTTCTGCACTGATCACATCATTTGAAAAGTATAATTCAAAGGTGATCGGCCTTACTGTCACCAGATAATAGGTCCTTTTTTGAGCACCCTGCATCACATCACCACCGTACCCAATTCCGTAGCCATTTCATCGTGCATGCTTTTCAGTTGCAGGTGCAATTTGAGGTGAGCCATCAGTTCCGGTGCATGGGTTTTTGAAAGCTCTTGTATTTTTTGCGCATTTCGATCGATCAGCTTTTTTATCTTTTTTAATTTAAACCGCATCAGCCCTTCTTTGCTGTCCTTTACAAAATTATCATCTGGCATTTTTTGCGTTTGCAAAAAGAGGCCCCAACGATTAGCCCAGTTTTCGCTGTATTCATAAGGGAAGCTGACCATATCAATGGCGATGCCCCGGATTTTTTCATCGGGGTGATTCAGGAAATGCTGCTGGCTGAGACTCTGTTGCTGCAAGACAGCCTGGTGGTATTCTCTGACAATCTGTTGGTACAAGGCGTTGTCAAATTCCTCCAATACATCGTCAATATTGCCCAAAATATAATCAGCCACCGTTAAATTTTCTTCAGGATCAAACAGGGTATTCCCGCCTGTGACCAGGATGCGGACAATGTCTTTTTCCTGGAATTCATCGCCACTGGCGAGGGGTTTTGCAGGAGCTATCGCTGGCTGGCCAGTATGTTCAGTTGGCGCTACTGGCGAATCGGCAGCGCTGAACGTATCTTGTAATTGGCTTTTGCTGAGTTTTTGCGCCACCAATTTGTTGATTTCATTGACCAACAAGGGTTCATCTACTTCCATCAATTGGGCGCATTCGCGCACGTACAAAGCGCGTTTGAGCGGGTCAACTACTTTGGCGATGGTTTCGACGATTTCTTTGATCAGCTTGGCTTTGCGGATGGGGTCACCTTTTGATTCCTCCTTGAGCAAATCGGCCTGAAACATGATAAAATCCCTGGCCTGGTTGGCGATGTATTCTTTAAAAACAGCAGGCCCTACTTTTTGGAGGTAGGAGTCGGGGTCTTCTCCTTCTGGCAGCAGTACAATCTTTACATTTAAGCCTTCTTCGAGTACCAGCCCCAGCCCGCGCAGCGCCGCCTTGATACCGGCATAATCCCCATCGTACAGGATTTTTACATTTTCGGTAAAACGCTTAATCAGTCGAATTTGCTCCACCGTTAGGGAGGTACCAGAGGAGGCTACTACATGCTGTATGCCAGACTGGTGCAGCGACAACACATCGGTGTAACCTTCTACCAGTATGCATTCGTCTTGTTGCCGGATGGCTTGCTTGGCAAAGAAAGCCCCATAAAGTACTTTGCTCTTGTGGTAAATGTCGGTTTCCGGGGTATTGATGTACTTGGGCGCTTTTACGTCTTTGATCAGGATGCGGCCTCCAAAACCGATCACTTTGCCCGAAAGGTTGTGTATGGGGAACATCACCCTATCTCTGAAAAAATCGCGGCCATGCTCGGAGCTGAGTCCCAGCTTTTTCAGCAAATCCAGTTGATAGCCATGCTGGACCGCCGTTAAAGTAAACAAGTCTTTTTGTGCCGGGGCATAACCCAACCCAAAGCTCCGAATGATTTCTTCCCGAAAACCCCGTTCTTTGAAGTAATTTAGCCCGACACTTTTGCCGCGATCCGTTTCAAAAAGTTGTTCCTGATAAAAAGTTTTGGCGAATTGGTTGATCAGGTATTGACTTTCCAGCAATTGATTGGCCTCTACGACTTCCCTGGAAAGGGCGATTTCTTCTATTTCAATACCGTACTTTCTAGCCAGGTAATGCAGGGCTTCGGGATAGCTCAGGTGCTCGTGCTCCATAATAAACCCAACGGCTGTACCAGAACGACCACAGCCAAAGCATTTGTAGATGCCTTTTGCCGGCGAAACCGTGAAGGAGGGGGTTTTTTCGTGGTGAAAAGGGCAAAGCCCCAGCAGGTTGACGCCCCTTCTCTTCAGCCCAACGAAATCTTGTATGACTTCTTCGACCCTTGCTTTTTCCAAGATTTCATCCACCGTTTCCTTTTTGATCATAGCTCAGCCTCGTTAAATTATTTAACAACTTGGGTTTTAACGCGATAGGTGTTTTATAATCATAGGGTTATGTAATGCGGTTTAACGTAAGTTAAAAACAATAACACCTGCGATATAACACCCGCTAATAGAAAAACGTCTAATAAGTCAAAAATAGCAAATAATGGGTGTTCTCATATAGTGTGGGCTGCCCCGTCAGCATTTGGCGGGGTAGTTTTTCTGCACCGCCCTCAAGAATCTTATACAGAGAGAGCGCGATCGGTGCCCCGCAGAAGCTTTTCTGACGGGGTACTTTTTTTTGCAAATGTGCGTAAAAAATCACTTCCCAACTTTTCAGTGTTACTAAATTCCACTCAATACCCCGGTTCGATTTGAACGAATGGGGGTCAAAAAAACAAAAAATACTATATTTGCAGCAATTTTAGAAAAACAGAGCTGAGAGGAGCTTTTATTCAATTGATTTATAGTAATTGTCCAAGTCCGTTGATTGGGCTTACTCTGAGGCTCCCAGTGTTCTATCACTCACGACTAATCAATACAACATGGATCAAGTTCAGGCGTATATCCAGCAAAACCAGCAGCGCTACCTCGACGAATTATTTCAATTACTGCGCATCCCATCTGTCAGTGCAGATCCACAGTATCAGGAAGAGGTCAAAAAGGCGGCCGAATTTGTCGCCCAAAGCCTGCGCCAAGCTGGTGCCGACAAAGTAGAGGTTTGCCAAACGGCGGGGCATCCCATTGTTTATGGTGAAAAAATCATCGACCCCAGTAAACCCACCGTGTTGGTATATGGACACTACGATGTTCAACCCGCTGATCCGATCGAATTGTGGGAGTCTGGCCCATTTGAACCAGTGATCAAAGCAACACCTGTTCACCCAGATGGTGCGATCTTTGCAAGGGGCTCCTGTGATGATAAAGGGCAGGCTTTCATGCACATCAAAGCTTTTGAGGCGATGTTGGCTCAAAATGAGCTCCCATGCAACGTTAAATTCATGATCGAAGGCGAAGAAGAGGTTGGCTCTGCCCATTTAGGCGAATTTTTGCACGAGCACAAAGACCGCCTGGCTTGTGATACCATCCTGATTTCCGATACCTCCATCATTGCCAACGATACCCCCTCCATTACGGTAGGACTGCGGGGCTTGAGTTATCTGGAAGTGGAAGTGACAGGGCCCAATCGCGACCTGCATTCCGGGGTATATGGTGGCGGGGTAGCCAACCCCATTAATGTGCTGTGTGAACTCATTGCGTCTTTAAAAGACGAGAACAACCACATCACCATTCCCGGATTTTATGATGATGTAGAAGCACTGAGCGATGAAGAGCGGGGCGATATGAACGAAGCGCCTTTTGACCTGGCCGATTATATGAAAGACCTCAATATCGGAGCAGTAGCAGGTGAAGCGGGTTATACGACCTTGGAACGCACCTCCATTCGCCCGACGCTTGATGTCAATGGCATTTGGGGTGGCTATACAGGAGCTGGTGCTAAAACCGTTTTGCCTTCCAAGGCTTATGCCAAAATCAGTATGCGCTTGGTGCCGCATCAGCAGTCAGATCGCATTACCGATCTTTTTGATACCCATTTCAATAGAATTGCTCCGCCTTATGTGAAAGTCAAAGTCATTCCGCATCACGGTGGCGAACCGGTGGTGGTACCTACCGATACGCCTGAATATAAGGCCGCCGCACGCGCTATGGAAACCACCTTTGGCAAAACACCAATTCCGACCCGCGAAGGCGGCAGTATTCCCATTGTGGCGTTGTTTGAAAAAGTGTTAGGCGTAAAAAGCGTGTTGATGGGCTTTGGCCTCAACTCCGATGCCATCCATTCACCCAACGAGCATTATGGCCTGTTCAATTTTTATAAAGGCATCGAAACCATACCCTGGTTTTTCCAATATTACGCTGAATTGAAAAAATAAAAAGAAAGCGGCATTTCTATCCAGATGCCGCTTCGTTTTTGTTCACCGACCCGCAGTTGAGAATCCCTTTACTAATTTATTTGCCCTAGCCCATGTTCCAAGCTAGTCCCTGCTTTTTGTGCAGCTGTTTTCACTAGCTATGGATCTGGCTGTATTTGTCTTGTCGATCACGCAGTGACCAACAAGGCTGGAATGTTTTATAAGATTGGCTGTCTGCTTTTTTCATCGCCTTTTTCAGAGATTAAGCCCCCTCGCGACTTATCAAGGGCGAAGCCGTGGGTGGGGGTTGACGTGTACGTGGTTTCTGGTTTCAAGTTTCTGGTCTCAAGTTTCTGGTTTCTGGTTTCAAGATGAGCTAAAGCTTTGCTTGGTTTCAAGCTCGAGCAGGCTAGCCTAAACGATAGTGCGACTTAATAATGTCCAGAAAAACTCACGCTAACTCAATTTCGGAAGAACGAGGGGAGCTCGGATATCTGCACACGCTTAGTGTCTTACACACTTAGTGTCCTTAGTGTTGCAGCACCCACCCAAACCCTCAAAAAGCGCAGCCCTCACCCCCCACAGCACAACCATCCCAAAATGAATAAACACGAGAAAACTAACCCAGTTACCCAAACCATTTTAACTACACTCCCGGAAGACGATTTCAATATTGACCTGAGAAAACTACTCGAACAATATGTCTTTCGATACTGGTACTTATACCTGCTGGGCTTGATCCTGGGCGGTGTAGGGGCATACCTATACCTGCGCTATGCGCCCCGCATTTACGAAGCCAAAAGCACCTTGCTCATCAAAGATGCCGGGTACAACGGCACCTCTGAACAGGACTTGCTTTTAGGAGAGTTGGGCGGAGTCATCGCCATGAGTGGCAACCTCGAAAATGAAATGGAAATCATCCGCTCGCGCACCCTCATGCGGCAAGTGGTGGACGACCTGAAATTAGACCGCGATTTTTACATCGAAGGCCGGGTGAAAACTCAAGAAGTGTTCAATCAATCCGTTCCTTTGGTCATTGACACTTTCGCCGCAGAATATGCTTTTCTGGGCAAACAATTCCAAATCAGTATCCTGGATGAACAGTCTTTTGAGTTCAAATACCAGGATTTCAAAGAAGTATATGCCTTTGGCATCCCATTTGAAAATGAACACGGCTACTTTCGCATCTCTCTGGATAGTAGCCTTTTGAGAAAGGACAAACAGTTTATTGCCGCCTTCCGCAACCCCAATCTGGTCGCACAGCGCTATCGCAATGCCATAAAAATTACCAAAATCGGCGAATATTCTAGTACCCTCCAACTATCGCTTCAAGATCAGGTGCCCGCTAAAGCTGTCGCCATCATCGATAAGCTGGTAGAAATGTACAACCAGGCCAGCATTGACGATAAAAACCAAGTGGCCCAAAACACCCTGGCTTTCATAGACGAACGCCTGGGTTCCCTCACCGACGAACTGTCATCGGTAGAAGGGGAAGTGGAATCCTTCAAGCAACAAAACGCCATTTCTTCCGAAGTAAATGCCGACATCAATTTTACACTCGAAGACCTTTCGGCAACAGGGGAGGACATCCGCGAATTGCAGGTGCAACTCAGCATACTCGATGCGACCAAAAATTACCTCTTGCAGGATGAAGATCAGTTTCGGCTGATCCCGGCCAACCTCAGCGATGAAGCAGTGGGCCTCAACAGCCTGATTGCCGAATACAACCGAAAAGTATTGGATCGCTCCAACCTGCTCAAATCAGCTACCCGCGAAAACCCTGGCATTGCTCTGCTGGAAAGCGCCCTGCGGGACATGCGCGCTAACCTGCTCAATACCATCGAAAAGAAGAAAAACGAACTCAATATCCGGCTCAGCGGCTTGGAAAGTCAAGAAAACCGCCTAAAGGGGCAAATCCGCTCGGTGCCATCAAAAGAAAGGCGACTCCTTGAAATACAGCGCCAGCAAAGCATCAAACAAAACCTCTACCTCTACCTGCTCCAAAAGCGGGAGGAAACGGCGCTGGCTCAGGCCATAACGACCCCCTCTTCCCGCGTAATCGATACCGCCGATAGCGGCAATCTGCCCATCAAGCCCAAGCCCACCATGATTTACGCCCTGGCCGTCCTGCTCGGTTTGGCTGTGCCAGGTCTGGTGGCCATTTTATTGGAGTTTTTCAACAACAAAGTGCGCAGCGAAGAAGACATCCTGAAATACACCAAGACCCCGGTACTGGGGCGCATTGCTTCTGACAATGACGAAAGTAAGATTGTCATCGGCCCAGATAAACGCTCGGCGCAGGCTGAAATGTTTCGCCTCTTGCGCACCAACCTGAAGTTTGTCAGCCCCGATGTCAAGCCACCCATTACCCTGGTCACTTCCTCTATCAGCGGGGAAGGCAAGACCTTTATCGCGCTCAATTTGGCCTACAGCATGGCTTTGTCCGGCCAAAAAACGGTTATCCTAGGCATGGATTTGCGGAAGCCCAAGCTGGGCCAATACCTCACCGGCGAAGAAAAAATAGCACAGGGGCTAACCAATTATATAGTAGGCGGTGCCCAACTGGAAGCCATCATACAGACCAGCCCGCTGAACAACTTGCTGCACTTCATCCCGGCAGGCCCGATTCCACCCAATCCCGCAGAACTGCTGATGAACAACCGGGTAGAACAATTGTTCGATTACCTGAAAACCCATTACGACCAAATAGTGATCGATACGCCCCCCGCCGGACTGGTAGCGGATAGTTTACTGCTGGCTCCTTACCTCACGACTACTCTGTACGTGGTGCGCCATGCTTACACGCCCAAAGCCATGCTCCGGGTCATAGACGATATCCGCCAATCGGGAAAACTGAAAAATCCATACATCGTGTTGAATGGGGTGAGGTCGGGGAAAAGGTATGGGTATGGGTATGGCTATGGGTATGGATATTATGCGGACTGATGAAATAATATTTTTGCTTAGTTCAAACCAAAGTAAGTAGATTTGGAAAATTTACATGAGAAAACAGTCAAAGGTCTAACATGGAATGGTCTAGGAAGTGTTGTTGTTCAAATTGATCGGTTACTTGCGGGCATTATACTTGCCAATTTGTTGGATCCTAAGTCTTTTGGGCTAATTGCAATTTTAACTATATTTGTAGGTTTCGGGTTACTTTTCCAAGATTTAGGATTTGGCGCAGCTCTGGTGCAAAAGAAAATAGTTACAGATATTCAAAATTCTAGTATTTTTTGGATCAATATTTCAATTGGTTTAATATTGACAACTTTTGGTCATTTTTCAGGTTTTTTTTTAGCTAAACTTTTTGATCAAGAGGAATTAAGTCAATTGATGACAGTGCTGTCATTTACTTTTTTAATTAATTCTATTGCTATAATACCTCTTTCAATATTAAAACGAAGTGTAGATTTCAAGAAAATCGCTCAAGTGACGGTTATTTCAAGTTTATTTTCGAGCATCAGTGCGATTACATTAGCATATTGGGGATATGGAGTTTGGGCTCTTGTTATTAGAGCATTAGTTAATAGTATTTTTTCTACGATATTATACTTTGTAGTGGTAAAATGGCTACCTAAGCCAAGATTTAGTTGGAAAGATGTCAAGCCATTTATTAAATTCGGACTAAACTATTCAGGAGCTGGAATTTTTAACTATTTTAGCCGAAAAGTTGATGATATAGCGATAGGAAAGTTTCTAGGTTCAGAGGCATTGGGGCTTTACAGTAGGGGTTACTCATTTTTAATGATCCCTGTTGTAAGTGTAAGAAACGAGATAATTAAGGTAATGTTTCCTATTCTTTCTACTAAGCAGGATGACAAAATAGTTTTGAAAACTAAATTCCTTAGCATGGTAAAAGTAATAGCATTTTTGTGCTTTCCTATTTTATTCGGAGGTATAGCCACTTCTGAATTTTTTGTTGAAGGATTTTTGGGTGAATCTTGGCTGGGAATGGTTAATATAATGAAAATAATGTGTGTCTGTGGCCTTGTTGAGGTATTAAATATTGGTGAAGTTGTGTTTATGGCTACTGGGCAGACTGGTTTGCTCCTTAGAATAAGTATATTTACTAGAGTAATATTTATTCTGTTAATATTAGCTGGTGTATTTCTGGGGATAGATTACGTGGCATTAGCTGTATTAATAGGTACGTTGATAAATTTTCTTGTGAATTTTAAATATTTACAGGAAAGTATAGATTTATCAAGTGTTCATTTCTTTAATGCAATTAAACAAGTGCTTGTTATATCAATTGCCATGTATATTGCTTTAGTTACTGCTAGCCATTACTTAGCTCAATTAAAATTTTCTCCATTGATTAATTTTTTTATTTTGTTCCTCCTCGGAGGAGCTTTTTGGATTTCTGCCATACTGAAGTATCGCCCATATCCTTCCGAATATATCATTTCAAAGTTTTTATATTATAAAAGCAAAGTGAGGATTTAACAAGAAATTTCAAGAATGTATTTTATCAAAAAGTGGTATTAAAATCTTTTTCACATGCAAAAAAAAGGAGTATTAGTTACTTCCAGTGTTGGACACAGTGGAACGCGCCTTATCGTTGAAATGCTAGGAAAGCATACAGATGTTTTTTACCCAAAGGAAAGATTAAATCATGTTAACGAACACGATTTTCTTCACCAATTTTTTTTGGAAAAAATAAAAAACACTCCTATAAATAAAGAATTAAAAATTGAAAATTATGAAGAGCTAGAGTTTTTACTTAACATGTATGGCAAGGGCCATAATCCAGGACAAGCAATGCTGCTAAAACTTCCTTTCTATCCATTATGCTGCTTGGATAGTTTAGACGAGTATTTTGATGATTTTAAAATAATTTATTTAAACCGAAAAATAGACAATGTATTGAAGTCTTTCTTGGACAGAAACGAAGATCAGCACTTCTGGGGCAATGCTGCCAAGAGATATGAAAGCATAAAAATGCTAGGTTTGAAAGATAGAGAACTTTTGATGAACGAACCTAGATTTGAAAATTTCATCAAATCTTTTCCTACTTACGGGGAAAAAAAAATTAAAGAATTTGAGTCTTCAAAAAAAGAAAACACAAATAAGATACTTCAAGTTCAAGTTGAATCTATTTCGAATTCAATTGATGAAATTCTTTTAATTTTTAAATTTTTAGGGCTAAAAGTTGATAACCAATTTCTAATGGAACTAAAAGGGATGATCAATCCTCAACGATTGCAGCGTAGTAAGAGTTTTGAAACAAAGAAACGGATTAAAAACCACTTACGTAAAATTTATCACAAACTTAAAAAATAAAAAAATGGAAATTAAAATTCCAGTTTATAAACCCTTATTATCAGGTAATGAAAAGATTTATGTAAACGAGTGTTTGGAATCGACCTGGATATCTTCAAAGGGTAAATTTGTTAATCTATTTGAGCAAGCGTTTGCAGAATATGTTGATGTGAAGTTTGCAACGGGTGTATGTAACGGAACGGTGGCATTACACCTTGCGCTTATAGCTTTAGGCGTAGGCAACGACGATGAAGTGATAGTCCCTACTTTAACCTATGTCGCTTCAGTTAACGCCATCACGTATACAGGAGCCAAACCAGTTTTCGTTGATTCCCTTCAAGATACATGGCAAATGTCAGCAGAGGACATTATACGCAAAATTACGCCTAAAACTAAGGCAATAATGTGTGTACACCTTTACGGACATCCTTGCGATATGGATGCTATATTAAAAATTGTGAAGGACTACGACCTCTTTTTAATTGAGGATTGCGCAGAGGCTATCGGAACAAAATATAAGGGAAAACATGTAGGAGGATTTGGTGATATTGCTACTTTTAGCTTCTATGGTAATAAAACCATCACCACAGGCGAAGGTGGAATGGTTGTAACAAACGATGAAACTTTGTATCAAAGATCTGTGCATTATAAAGGGCAGGGCTTAGCAAAATATAGGGAATATTGGCATGATGTTGTTGGATACAACTACAGAATGACTAATATTTGTGCAGCAATAGGCTTGGCTCAACTGGAACAAGTTGGGGAAATTTTAGATAAAAAACGGAGGATTGCTAAGAGATATGAAGAATCTTTTAAAGCTACTAAGATTCAATTTCATTCTGAATCAAAGGATGCTCTTCATTCATACTGGATGTGCTCAATTTTAGTGGATACCCCCGCTTTAAGGGATACTTTGAGGTTGAGTTTAGCTGAGAAGGGGATAGAAACCCGTCCTGTTTTTTATCCGATTCACACAATGCCAATTTATTCTGGAAGGTATGAACGTCACAAAGTTGCAGAGAATCTAGGATGGAGAGGAATTAATTTGCCAAGTTTTCCTGGACTAAAGACAGAAGAGGTTGATTACATAATAGATTGCATTTTATTGTTTATGAAAGAGAATTAGATTTTTTAATTTTAAAAAGGTTATTTTAATGGATTTTGATAAAAAAATTTGCATTGCTGGAGCTGGTGGGTTTGCTAGAGAAGTACTATGTTGCCTTATAGACAAGTTAGAGAGCTTCAATAAAAAGATTGAAGATGTAGCATGTTTTATGGTACCAGACGATAGTTTTTCAGAAACAAAGATTTTAGGGGTTGAAGTGATTCCTCAGTCTAGGTTTAATCCGAAGTATTATAATGCTGTTGTCGCAATAGGAAACCCAGCTACAAGGAAAAGGGTAGTAAAAAGTTTACCAAGAGAAACAAAATATGTTACTATAATCCATCCAAGTGCTATTATATCAAAATGGGTTGAAATCGGTACGGGGACAATAATAACGGCTGGAACAATAATTACATGTAATATTAAAATAGGGAATCATACTCATCTTAACCTAAATACAACTATTGGTCATGACTGTTTTCTCGGTGATTTTTTCACAACAGCACCGGCAGTAAATGTGAGTGGGAATTGTAAATTCGGAGAATGTGTATATTTAGGAACAAATGCATCTGTGAAAGAAGGTATTAATGTATGTAACGATGTGGTTATTGGGATGGGAAGCGTAGTTGTTAAGAATATACAAGAGCCTGGAATATATATAGGAAATCCAGCAAGAAAGCTGGAAAAAAACAAAGATTAATATTCCAATGAATATTTTATACTTCATACCAAGTCTTAGCCAAACTGGTGGAGGCATAAGACAATATGCAATTGCAATGCTTAATATTATAGCAAAAGATATTAGTAATAGATATTATATTTTGCATCTGAGTGAGGATGAAGAGGCTTTGAAGATACTTGAAATCAATAAAAACCTGATAGTTATACCTAAAAGTATCGCTAAAGAAAGAAGGCTGGAGAAGTGGATTACAGTTACACAAAAAACTTTCAATATCATTTTAGAGTATTATAATAGGACTTCAAAAAGGATATCTGTGTATAGTTACGTTGATCGTTTGTGTAGAAAATATAATATTGACTTAGTTTACAGCCCTTTTCAAATTGCACCTTACACCAGTAGAAAAATAATTTTTACATTACATGATGTTCAAGAACTTCATTTTCCGGAATTTTTCTCGCCATCTGAAAGATTCACAAGAGCATTTTCATTTTTAGATTCACTGAAAAGAGCTGATTCAGTTGTAGTCAGTTATGAACATATTAAAGAAGATATATTACGATTTTTCCCCTATTTAAGACAAGAACAAATTCATGTTTGCTTGCTCGATATGACCAACATTTGGATAGAGAGATTTATTGATGAACCAGGTAAAGAAAAAAAAGATGAAAACAAATTAATTAAACCCTTTGAAGATTTTGATTATCTTTTATATCCAGCTAATGCTTGGCCTCATAAAAACCACATTAGACTAATGGAGGCAATAAGTATGTTGATGAAAAATCATGGCTTAAAAGTAAACTTAATATGTACAGGAGCGACAGAACATAGACATTTTGGCAAAATTAAAGAGAAAATTAAAGAATTAGGAATCCATGAACAAGTCGATTTTTTGGGCATTGTTTCAGAAGAAACTTTATACTATTTATATAAAAAGTGCAGAGGAGTAGTTATTCCAACCTTGTATGAAGCTGGTAGTTTTCCTTTGGTTGAGAGTATTTTACTAAGCATCCCGGTAATTTGCTCGAATGTTACTTCTCTTCCCGATACTATAGGCTCTGAAGAGTTTGTTTTTGACCCAAGGGATACAGAGGATATTTCAAGAAGAATATTCCAACTGTGGAATAATGAAGAATATAGACAAAGATGTTTAAGTATTTGTTCAATAGCTGCGGCAAAATTGAAGGGTAATGATGCATTAAAAAAAATTCAAGATGCAATACTGAGTTTGCAAAATTAATACAAATGAAGATAAATTCATATAGTTTGTTAGGAGCTATTATTGGTTTTTGCTTTAAAATAGAAGTGAATCTTGTAGGCACATTTAGACTTGCTGAGTTGTTGCTACTTTTAGTTGTTATTATTAATTTTTCATTCATTTATAAAATTGTAAAAAAAAGCAATGAAGCAAGTTTATTTTCTGCGATTATGGTTCTTACAATAATTTTCCAATTTTATAGTAATGTTTACAACGGAATTGATCCTCAGGGATTTGCTAAAGGAATGGCTAATTTGATATTTATCTTTACTTCTTTTTTGGGTTTACTTTTCCTCTTCATGCGTAAAAAATCAGCCATTTTATGGACATTAACAGGTGTTTTTGTTAGTTCAGTATTGCTATTTGAAACTCCTAGCCAAGAGTCTCAGAATTTAAGTATTGCCAACTTTGACTTATACATTGTTCCTGCTTTAAACCCACTACTTTTAGTATTATCTATGTGTTTTTGGAAAAACAGAATCGCATTAATACTAAGTTTTTCAATTTATGGATTATTTTGTTTAGGTTTTGATGCTAGGTCGAATGGACTGATAATGGTGGTGATGGTACTGATATATATATCATCACAAGCTAGAATAAGAATAACATCGAAAATATTATTTCCAATCTCTATTTTAGTACTATCTCTTTTTTATTTTTTGTTCAGTTACTATGGAGAAAAGGGGGCTTTAGGTGAGAAAACCCAAGAACAGTTGAATGAAAGCAGAGGAGGTGTTTTAGGTTTAATTGAAACCACAAGAGCAGAATCTTTAGTTGGTCTTTATGCGTTTGGTGATAGGCCATTTATTGGGCATGGAACGAATAATCGAACTAATAAATACTCTCAGTTAGCTGTAAACTTAGGTTTATTAAGCCAAAAATATGCAAAGGAGGAACATATTCCAACGCACTCAATATTGGTAGTCTCTTTAGTGAGTATGGGTTTTTTTGGGGGGATAATTTGGGTTTATATTTTGATTATTTCTTACAAATATTTAGTATTGATTATAAAACATAAAATAAAAAGTAAATATATTTTTGTTATATTTTATTTTTGTTGTATGAATTTTTGGCATATTCTATTCTCTCCGATGGGTTACGCACGGTATCATTTTCCTATTTTAGGCGCCTTTACCTTTATCTTTTTCTATTATTACAGACATGGTATTGTGCTAGGAGCAAACAGAAAAACGATTTTATCCGTTGAAACCAATGCAGTTTCCTGAAAATAATATCCATTTTATAGTGGGGATGTCACGAGCTGGCACGAATTGGCTAATGCTCAGCTTAAATAATCACACTCGAGTAGTATCTTTTGGTGAAACATCGTTTTGGGGATCTTTTTTTCTAAATAAAGCTGAATATGATACTAACGATTTGATTTTATTGAAAGAGAAGTATAAAAATTTGGGATATTCTACGCCCCATTTATTTAAACAATATGGTGGCACAGGACAAGTTATCGGAAATGTTTTAGATATACTGATAGAAACAGGTAAAGAATATGCTCCAAAAGACGTTTTTTTAGAATTGGCATCAGCGTTTGCCTCTCTGGAAAATAAGCCTATTGTTATCGAGAAAACACCTCATCATGTGAATCATCTTGCAAGAATTAGACAAAACTTTCCTAACTCTAAGGTAATAATTCATAAGAGAGAGGCTAAAGCATTTATGCTGTCTTATAAGCATCAGGGTGATCGAATGGAAGATAAGATAAAAAGAAAATTTAAAAAACTATATCATCCCTTAGGATGTGCTCTCGTATATAAAAAATACTTGAGGTCTATCAAATTGGCCAATAAATTGGAAAACACATTACTTATTGATACGTATGAAATAGATATAGAGCCTGATGAAGTGCTTAAAAAAGTATTAAGTTTTATAGAAGTGCCTTTCGAAAATATTTCGTTGCCGAAGGCGAATTCTAGTTTTTCAGGCGATTTTCAAAAATCTTTGGCCGTTGACGACCTATTTTGGTTATGGATGGTAGTAGAAGGACAAAAACTAGATTTGAAGGCTAGTCAGCTTTTTCTATTGCCATTTATTGTTCTATTCTCAACGTTTAAAATTCCATTTTGGATTCTTTTCACGATTTCACATATGAGTAAGCATGCTGCGGATAAAAAATCTGTATCGAAGTATCTGTACAATTTATTAAAATAAAGTATGAGAACTAGTACCAATCCATTTATTACAGTAGTAATTGTAAATTACAATCATGGACAATTTTTAGAAACGGCTATACAGTCTGTAATATGCCAAAAGGGCAATTATGAACTTATTATCATTGATGGAGGAAGTACAGATAATAGTTTAAAGATAATTGAATCTTATTCTAGTAACTTATATTATTGGGTTTCTGAACCAGACAAAGGACAAAGCGAAGCCTTTAATAAAGGTTTTAGAAAGGCAAGAGGAGATTATTTTATGTGGCTGAATGCTGATGATGTATTAGGTGAAAATGCTTTGCTAAGTATTCAACAATATTTAGCCAGAAGGCCTGATATTAAATGGTTGGCTGGAAATACTATTTTTATTGATTCTGAAAACAAGATTCTAAAATGTACTAGGGGGATGTGGTTTTTACCTGCATTAGTATATTTGGGCCCGATTGGTGTTAATGCTCCTAGTTCCATCTTTCATAGAGATTTATTTTATAAAGTAGGAGGATTTGACGAGTCTTTGCATTACACAATGGATATTGATTTATGGTTGAAATTTATAAATGCAAACGTGAAATACAAAAGGATAAATAAATACGTATGGGGCTTTCGAGTTCATACCGATTCTAAGACATCTCATGCTTTTTCTGGATCGCCTACTGATAAATTTAAACAGGAACGAAGATATGTGCATGAAAAAAATGGGCACAAAAATTACAAATGGGCTCATCATATGTACTCGCTTCTTAAAATTATATTTTTCTTTACCATTCTATCATTATATGATACAATATGCATGAAAGGGAAATTTTTTATTAATCCGAGAAATCTTTAATGGCTTGAAAAAGTTAATTTTGTATTTAAAAATTATATTTCAACTTGGTTGTTGGATTTTTCCCTGGAAGCTAAGGCGCATGCTATATATAAATTTTCTGGGTTACGAGCTATCTCCAAGTTCTAGGGTTGGGTATTCTGTGATATTAGTGAAAAAACTAAGAATGGAATCCAAATCTAGGATAGGCAACTTAAACTATATTAAAGGAATAGACCTTGTAGAATTAAAAGAAGATGCTGGTATCGGCAGATTTAATTTCATTACTGGATTCCCATCTAATTACAATAGTTCTTTTGGGCATTTAATAGGCCGTAAAGCCGAACTCGTGCTTGGGAAGTCGAGCTCAATAACTATGCGACACTATATTGATTGTACATGTGGCGTTTATTTAGGTGAGTTTGCCCTTGTTGCTGGCTTAGGAACGCAATTTTTATCTCACAGCATAGATCTAAAAGAGAACAAGCAGTCAGGAGAAAAAGTAGAAATAGGAAACTATTCTTTTGTAGGATCAGCTTGTATTTTATTGCCAGGAACCAAACTACCGGATTTTTCTATGTTAGGAGCGGGTTCTGTACTAGCTCATTCGTTCGGTGATTCAGATAGCTTATATTCAGGTGTACCTGCCAAAAAAGTAAAATCCTTGGTACGAGAAGAATATTCATTTTTTAAAAGAACAATAGGATTTGTAAAATGAAAGAGGCAATTCGGCAATTCCTTTTAAAGCAGCTTTTCCAGAAAAGTCTTAAAGAATTTGAATATCAAAAAAAAACAATTGATGATTCAACCAATCAAATTAAAGTTAATGATTATCAATTGATGCTTTTTAATAATATATGGAAAGATGTTTTACGCAATAATAATTACTTCTTAGAACAAAAAAATAAAATGAAACTTCCTGGTCATTTTGAGTCATGGGAGGAATTTGAATCAATAATGCCTGTTCAAACAAAGGATGTAATTAAATACAACCAAGAAGAAATATATAACAAACATATGGATAGAAAGTATAAGATGTCAACAGGAGGAAGTTCATCAGAACCTTTTACTTTTTGGAGTGGGGAAAACGAAGTAAAAGTAGCAAGGATCAATGGGTGGTTAGGGAGGAGTATATATGGAATTAAGCCCAATGAACCTGTTTTTTTAGTTTGGGGACATAGTCATTTACTTGGCTCAGGTATTAATAGATGGAAAAACTTATTTTTACAAGAAATGAAAGATCGCATAAGAGGATATTCAAGGGTAAGCGCATACAATCTATCTGAACAGCGATTACTAAATTTTATCGAAGAGCTGAAGCATTCTAAAGCGAAATATTTAATAGGTTATTCAACCGCTATTGAGGCTTTGGCCAATGCCATTTTAGTAAATGGGCAAGAAAATCAAATATATAATCTAAAAACGGTTATCGCAACAGCAGAATCTTTTTCAACTGAAAACTCGGTAAATAAAATTAAAAAGGCATTCAATTGCACCGTTACTATGGAGTATGGTTGTGTTGAAACAGGACCAATTGCTTATTCTTTAGATGGTGATAGCAAATTTACTACGTTTTGGCCTTCTTATAAGTTATCATTATACGATTCGGCAATTGAGGGTAAGAAAGAAATTCATCTCACAGCTCTTTATAAACGTAGCCTCCCTCTTATAAATTACAAGATAGGTGATTTAACAGATGGTTATCTCTCAGAAAATGGTTTGCTATTAAATAAAATCTTAGGCAGAATAAACGATCATATCTTAGCTGAAGATGGTTCGCCTATTCATTCGGAAATATTTTCCCATGCATTGAAAGTGTATAGCTTTATTGATAAGTTTCAAGTTATTCAAGAAAAGAATAAAGATATAATTCTATGCTTAAAGATCAATAGTCAGTTGCCTCTTAATTTTAAAAGCGATTTATTGGAGCGGTTGCGCAAAATGCACTCTGGAATACCTAGTGATATTAACATAGAGATTACAGATAATTTTATTCAGTCCATAGCTGGCAAAACAAAAAAAATTATCAGACGCTAGATTTAGCTTGAATTCTTCATTCTTTAATTTCTACAAAGAACTATGCTAAACTTGTTATCTTTTGCAATACGGAGAATTGTGTCTTTATTGTATAGGGATATAATTGTGAATAAGCCAATTTATGGCCTTGGTAAAAAAATATATTATGAAAAGGCACAACACTTGACATTTTTAAAGCCTGGTAGCATTAAATATGAAGCACACATACAAAAAAAATTAACAAAATATATTCAACGGGGTAACGTAGTTTTCGACATTGGGGCTAACATAGGTCAGTATAGTCTTTTTTTTTCTGAAAAAGTTGGAGAAGAGGGACAGGTTGTTGCTATAGAGCCAGATAACAAAAACTTTGCTTTTTTGAGTTTTAATATAGAAATAAACTGTTGTAGCAATGTAACTTGTTTGCATTGCGGTATTGGCGAGGTTGATGGAGAATTATTGTATCACCGAGATTCGGTTACAGGAGGAAGAAGAGGGTCATTTGTCCGCCAGTATGTAGGCGATAATTATCAAGGGAATAGCATCACTGTGAAATTAAAAACTGACCTTTCGCAGGCGAAAGATTTGGATTTTTGATAAAAAAATAGGATGCATTATCTTCGTGTTCAAA
>CALMIR010000091.1 GCA_937864265.1 uncultured Saprospirales bacterium
TGAGCAGTGCCAGCAGCCCTTCCATCAGTTTGCAGAGCAGTGCCCAGCCTGCGTGCGGGGAGAATAACGGCCAATTGGTCTTTAGCGCCAGCGGGGGTACGCCGCCTTATCTGTATAGCCTCAACGGGGGGATTTTCCAAGCCAGTGCCACCTTCTCCGGCTTGGGCGCAGGCGTTTATACAGCTACTGTTTTGGATCAAAGCGGCTGCGTCAGTGTGGCGGAGCAACTGGTATTAGAAAACCAAAGCGATTTAAGTGTAGCAATTATTGAAACCTTTCAACCTGAGTGTAATCAGAGTAATGGCGAAATTACCCTAGTCGGAAATGGTGGGGTCGAACCTTATGCTTACTCTTTGGATGGCATCACTTTTCAGGAAAACAATACTTTTAGCAATCTAATTGCTGGAGTTTATGAACTATACGTTTTAGACGATACGGGCTGTTTGGATGTTGTTGAAATCGAATTGATGATAGCCGATGTGGGTTTAATACAAGCCGAAACGGATAGCTTAACAATCAATAGTTCCGATCAAACCAACTCGATTGATGTACTTGCTAATGATGATTTTTTCGATCCAGTTAATTTAATCCTTTTGCCTACCGCTATTAATGGCCAAGCCTTTGTGGAAGGATTACTGATCAATTATGAACCACAAGAGAATGCGGCTTATACCGATACCTTGTTTTATGTCATTTGTGATGCCGATTGTACAAATGTCTGTGATACTGCTATGGTATTGGTAAGCGTTCATGCGGAAGATGATTTTTGTGATTTGAATGATGATTTGCCGGATAACCTTTTCCCGGAAGGGATTACGCCCAATGGCGATGATCTAAATGATGTGCTTGAATTTGTGATTGTTGATCCGGCTGTTTGCCCGTTTGTCTATCAAAATAGTGAAGTGGTCATTTTCAACCGCTGGGGCGATCGCGTTTATGAAGCATCTCCTTATGATAACGATTGGAACGGCAAGCATCAAAATGGCCAAGAGTTGTCATCTGGGGTTTATTACTATGTGCTCCGAGTAGAAGCGTTGGATTATTTAAGGATGGGAACTGTCACCATTTTTAGATAAAAAAAATCAACCCGTTGGTAACATTAACTTCTTGCAGCAATACATGGTAAACGCTAAATCTGGCTAAACCATGAAATCGCTATTCCTGATTGTATTTGTTTTATGCTGTTGCCTACAAACGACGGCTCAAAGTGTTGGACTAAACCTGAGCGGAGGCATAAGAAAGGATATTAAACTCCGCAAAAACATGGAATTACAATTGTCGGAACGTTTGTCCTTTACCCCTGAAATAGAAACACTTGATGTTGATTACGATGACTTTTTTGACGACTTTGACTTATTGCCTGGTACAGCAAATGATGATGACGACGACGACGATGATGACGATGACGATGACGACGATGACGATGATGACGATGCGGGGCAACCTACTCATCCCAACTCAACGGCAGGTGACCCCGATGCCCAGATTTTAGATGCTTCGGCTCGTAGTCTGGTCACAGAAATCAGGAGTACAACAACGGCACAACTGGAATGGAAAATCAAAAAGTGGTTTAGGGTTTTTAATGAGTATGGATTCAACTGGCGTCCAGGTCGCATCAGACATGCCTATGAAACAAGCATACGACTAGAACCTGATCTGCCGGGCAAAAAGTGGCGGCTCTTTCTGGAGTCCAGTCTCCAGCATGTAGGCGAAACCAAAAAGAAAGGATTTGAAATTTCCAGCGGAGTCGCTAACCGTTTTCAATTGCAGTATCGTCTGACAAAGGCGCACCAGTTATATACCAGTATGGGGATAAATGGCGACCTGGAGGAGGGAAAACTAGAGTGGGATCGATTGCGTGTAGATGGCGGATTGCGCTATGAATTCAAGGATAGCCATCAATTCCAGCTAGGGTATCGCTTTCAGCAACGTATCAACCGTAAAGGCGATGCTGCGCACGACCTGAATTTTGCTTATTTGTATCATTTTTAATTGGTTTAAAAAGGCTACTCGAAAGCCAGCAGCCTAGAAATGGCCGCCTCATCAGCCTGACAAATGCCCAACTCTGTTATCAAGCCACTTACTAAACGAGCGGGCGTGACATCAAAAGCATAATTAGCGGCAGGACTGTCTTTTGGAGTCAGTGCAGCTTGATGCCATTGCTCGCCCGACCAAGCTTGGATGAACTTCACTTCATCTTCACTTCGTTTTTCAATAGGAATTTCCTGAAGTCCATCCGCGATACTGAAGTCAAAGGACGAAATCGGGAGTGCGACGTAAAAAGGCACGTTATTGTCTTTTGCAGCCAGTGCTTTGAGGTAGGTGCCGATTTTATTGGCCACATCACCACGGCGGGTAGTGCGGTCGCTGCCTACAATGACCATATCGACCATGCCATGTTGCATCAAGTGCCCACCTGTATTGTCAGCAATAACGGTATGTGGCACCCCGGCATGCAGCAGTTCAAAAGCGGTGATGTTGGCGCCTTGATTGCGCGGGCGGGTTTCATCGACCCAAACATGGACCGGAATTCCAGCTTCATGCGCAGCATAAATGGGTGCCGTAGCCGTACCATAATCTATGCAGGCCAGCCAGCCCGCGTTGCAATGGGTAAGGATATGCACAGGCTGCCCAGGGGCTTTTTGCCGGGCAATTGTTTCAATCAGCGCAAGCCCATATTCTCCTATTTTCTTGCACTGTACCACATTTTCTTCGGTAATTTCATCGGCGAGTTGGCGGCATTTGGCTACGCAGCTTTCGCGCGAATCCTCTGGTTGCAAGGCTGCCAATATCCGGTCAACAGCATAAGCTAGGTTGACAGCAGTAGGGCGGGTAGCTTTCAATTGGTTCGCAGTTGCCTGCATCCTGGAATATACGTTAGCATCCTGCTCTGATGCATGAAGTGCCGCCAGGTACATACCATAAGCAGCTGTAGAACCAATCAGCGGTGCTCCCCGAACGTGCATGTCTTGAATCGCGTAACAAACGTCTTCCACCGTTCTCAGATCTTCTACAATAAACTGATGTGGCAAATAACGCTGGTCAATCACCTGAATACAGCCTGGCTCATCGGTTTTGAGCCATATCGTGCGATAAGGAATACCTTCGATTTTCATACCTGAATGCTAGAATGATCAAATATCCGTCGTAAAGGTAACCGCTCCAGCCCAAAATTCTAGTCAAAATCCAGATAGGGTGTTAATTTTTCAAGCGTTGCCGCATCCAATACCTGTACTTTGCGCAAGGCTTCCAGGTTGGCAAAATTGCCGTGCATTTCCCGGTAACTGACGATCGCTTTGGCCACGCGCATAGACAGGTAAGGGTGTTCTTTCAATACTTCTACACCGGCTTGGTTGATGGCTATTTTTCTAAAAATGGGCGATGGAGACAGCTGTGGTTTGATGCGCTGAAAAGTGCTATCGGGCAGTCCGTAGGTTTCTGCTACCTGTTCCACAGAAGTAAATCCGCCCAGCTTTTCTCTGAAATGGATGATCCGTTTGGATAAAACAGCGCCTATCCCGCGCAATTTTTCCCACTCTACAGATGAGGCGTGATTGATGTCAATTTTAATTGGCGCATAGTCCTCATAAGATTTTGGAATGGCAACTTGCTCCGGTTTATCAGCATTCTGTTCCGTAGCAGCTATTGTTTTTATCTGAATATAGGGAGCCAATTCCCGGTACAAATCGGTAGAAAGTCCATATACCCTTTTTACATCTTCTTTTTGCACAAAACGCCCCCCTTTACTGCGGTATTTCAGTAAGTTGTCTGCTGTTTTTTCAGAAAAGCCCAATAGTAACAATTCTTCTCGGCTCGCTGTATTCGGGTCAAATTCAAATAGCGTCCTGGTTTTTTGCTCGACCCTGCTGCTCTGATGTACCCTGCTTCTGGGATTGATTTGGGCATAAGGCGACAAACGCTCAAAGTCTGATTCAGACAAAGTGTATAGTTTTTTCAGATCGTCAACAGATTTAAAATATCCAATTTTCTCCCTGTAATTGATCCAATTGGCAGCTACTTTTGTACTCAATCCTAATAGCATCAAGCTGTCCATGCCAATGGTATTGGGGTCGAAATGAAAAGGTTTAGCCAGGCTACTATCTGTGCTTGCGGAAGCTGTATTTTGGTAAAGGCTATCCAGTTCTCGCTCCAATTCGGTAAAATCTTCCTGCTCTTGCCGAAAGAAAAGAGGATAGGCAGCCGGCAGCAAAAATGCCAATAGGCTAAGTGCAATCAACATCAGCGCGCCCCTTCGCTCAGCACGGGTGTAATAAAAAAATGCTTTCAACCAGTCCATATTCACTTTATGATCATAAAAGCTCCGTCAAGAGCCGTATTGTGGAAATGTACATTGGCAGACTTGCAGACTTTTTCCCAGTAATTGAGCGTTTTCCAGCCATTAGAACCATCTGCAATCAATTCCTGAAAGTCAACTTTTTCTTTGAGCGCCTCCATTGTCCAATCCGGGTTATTGCGAATAAGAATGCCATCGAATTTTAAACCCTCAGGCAGTGCTGTATCCTTGCTTCCGTTGATTACCAATAAGGTGTAATCGCCAAATTGCAACACCGGGTCGTGGAACAGCCATTGGTTGCCCCGGCTTGTATCTTGAAAAGGACAAAAACGAGCTTTTCCAACACCCCTGGCTTGGCGAAAATTCATCGCGGTATAACGCAGCGATGCTTCCGATGGCGGCTCGTCGGCCAATACATATAAGTCCTTGCCCTCCAATATGTCGATCAACGTTTCCTGGCGCTGGTGGTAAACCACTAATTGCTTTTGTTGCACTTGTCCCCATTTCTGCGCAGCCCGCATCACCAGAAGTAACGCTAAAACAAACAAAGCCCCATTTACCCATTTGAATTGTTTGCTCTGAATAGCAGCGATGCCAAAAGCCAGGATGAAGTAAATCAATAGAATACCAACCAGACCAATCCATATTCCCTGCAATAAGCCGCCAGGTATCTGTTGTATGAGGAAAACCAGCGCATTCATCAGCCAAATGCTGCCCCACAACGCCTTACCCACGACAAGGCCCAGGAAAGGAACGCCCTGCACAAAAAACAATAAGATCCCCAAACCTAAAATCAAGCCTGCCGCAGGAACGACGACTAGGCCAGATAGGAAAAAATAGAGGGGAAATTGGTGGAAATAATAAATACTGAGTGGAAAAGTAGTCAACTGTGCCGCAATGGAGAGGGCAGTCAATTTCCAAAAATAATCACCCAATTTATTCGATACATACCACTGCCTGTAAATGATGGGTTGAAAATAAACGATGCCCAACACAGCCAGATAGGAGAGTTGAAAACCTACATCGAAGACCAGAAAAGGGTTAAAACACAGAAGGAAAAAAGCCGAAGCGGCCAGCGTATTGTATATATTGGTATGCCGCCTAAAAGTAAGCCCTACTACCAGAAAACTAAACATACCCGCCGCCCGGAGTACAGAAGGCGAAGCCCCTGTCAAAAAAGCAAAACCCCAAATACAAAACAAGAGCAATCCTGTTCGTACATATACCCACCTCCTGCCTTTGAAGGGCAATAATCCAAGCACGAAAGCGGCAATCATTTGTACCAACCCTACATGAAGGCCCGATACGGCCAATACGTGCATGGCGCCAGTCTGTGAATAGGCGTTTTGTACTTCATCGCTGATTTCTGATTTATACCCCATCATCAAAGCTGCGCCGACTGAAAATTCATTTGGGGTAGGTAAATGAGCCCGTAACACATCCAAGCAGTACTGGCGCAATCGATCGGTCATGGTACGCCAATTGGGCGCAGCATCCAACAGTTGCCAGTCTCCATCGCGTACGAATACCTGATAATGAATGTTCTTGAGGTGCAAGTACCGGGCATAGTCAAACGCCTTGGGGTTCAGCGCAGTAGGTACAACTTGTACCCGCCCCTGTAGCAAAATCCGATCTCCATACTTTAATTGGCGGCTTGGCACATCAATAGGCAAATAAGCCAGTAAATTGCCCGAGGCTTTGACGCGTTTACCTGTGCTGTCAATAAGTGCCTCGGCGCTCAGGAAAAGTCGCAAGCGTTTCTCTGTTGGTTCTATTTTTTGAATTGCCCCTACATAGGCTTCAATGGGAGCAGGGTGTTTTGTGAAATGATCTTTCTGAAGGCGCTCATCAAAAAGATAAGCCAAATCATATCCCATTGATAAAAAGGCGAGAAAGGTGAGCAAACCGTACAACCACCTGTATCTAAAGGCTTGCCGGGATATGGCAAGAGCCGTCAAAATACCTAAAAAAGGCAATAAGGAAACTAGGGTAGCTACTAAAACGACATGCAACGGCCACAGCATTGACAAAACAATGCCTATAATGAATGCCATGCATACCCTGATCATAGGAGTTGCTCTCCAGTTTATCATTGATTTTTTGCAGCTTTTTTAGAATTAAAAACGGTGCTTGATAGTTCCTTTTTGTCAGAAAGTGTTTTCGTGTTCTAAATATAGTCAATCGTATTTTTATTTCAGGAAAAATTTTTAAAAATAAAAAATGAACATGCTGGTAACATCAACACATCACGGCAATACAAGGGTGAATCATTCACTCATTCAAACCAGATTTCTATGAATTCCTTTATTCAATTTCTACCCATTAAGGGGTTACTTGCGTTCAGCTTAGCGTTAATGATGTTTGCTGTTATGCCTCATGCACATGCTCAAGGCTGTTCACAACCGTCTAATCTTACTTCCGTTGGGCTTTCTACCACCAGTGTTCAGTTGAGTTGGTCAGCTATTCAGGAGGCTACTAGCTATCGCTTGCAATATCGTGTTGGCAACAGCGGCACTTGGACTACAGTTAATGGCATATTGGGCACTTCCCAAGCTTTGACTGGGCTTTTGGAAAATACTGTTTACACCTGGAGAGTACGGGCTAGTTGCTCCACCTATTCCAGCATCGTAAGCTTCAATACCGGCAGCACGGGCGGCGGCAACACGGAATGTTCACAACCTTCC
>CALMIR010000092.1 GCA_937864265.1 uncultured Saprospirales bacterium
ACTAATTTTCATAAAAAATGAACAAAATCGCAATCATCACCGGTGGCAGCCGGGGACTAGGCAAAGACATGGCTCTGGCCATAGCAGGAAAGGGTTTAGACGTTATCCTGACCTACCACACCCAACCGGATGCTGCTTTAGAAGTAGTTAAAAGTATTGAAAGCCAAGGGCAAAAGGCAGCCGCTTTGCCCTTGAATTTGCTAAAAATCAGCGAGATCGACCATTTTGTAGCAGCCTTAGGCGAGCTGCTGGAAAAGCAATTTGAAGGCCGGAAATTGGACTTTTTGGTCAACAACGCCGGCATGGGCGCTAACATCCCCATGGCTCAGGCAACAGAAGAGCAATTTGATGACTTTCTCAATGTGCATTTCAAAGGCATCTACTTTTTAAGTCAAAAGCTGTTGACCTTGATGAACGACGGGGGCGGAATCGTCAATATTTCTACGGGCACCACCCGCTTCTGCAACCCGGGCTACTCCCTTTATGCTTCCATGAAAGGCGCAACGGAAGTACTCACCCGTTACATTGCCAAAGAATACGGCCAAAGGGGTATTCGCGCTAATGTAGTAGCACCCGGACCAATTGAAACAGATTTTAACAACGCTGCCATCCGCAACAACCCGCAACTGAAACAAATTCTGTCGAGCCTATCACCGCTCGGTCGGGTAGGTTATTCGGATGATGTTGCTGGTGTAGTCGCTTTTTTGTGCACCGATGAGGCCAAATGGGTCAACGGGCAGCGCATTGAGGTGTCGGGAGGGATTAATGTTTGAGTGAGTGATGGGGGTGCCAGTCATACGGGAAACGGCCAGAGATCAGTTTCGGGAAATAATTTACAAACTGGGACAGAAAAAAAAGTAGTCGTATTGATTGACGAATACGATACCCCCATCATTCATTACCTCGGCATTGACTTGGTCAAGGCGCAACAAAACCGCGAACTTCTGAAAGGATTTTACGGTATTCTAAAAGAATTGGATGCGCTCATTGAGCTGGTTTTCCTCACGGGAGTAAGCAAGTTTTCCAAAGTGGGCATTTTTTTATGGCAGAGTGCACTTTATACATAAAATGCTTGCACATTTACTTCTTTTGTCATAAATTGCTGTCACTAACGCCAAACAAACACTATATAAGGCTAAGATAAGTGCTCTTTTTTGCTAAACACAAGCAGAAAAGGGTTTTTCCTATTTTACTATTTTTTAACCTCTAAAATAAGTATGTTTATGAAAGCAAGTATTCAATCTGGATTTAAAACCGGAGTAGTTAATTGGTATAACTATTTGTTTTTCAATCATTTACCCCCCCCCTATTTCCAATTTAGCTTGGAAAGAACTAAGGAAGTTATTTCAGATTCCTTTTAAAGAAACTGCTTTGATCATGTTTTCGATTTTATTCCTTGCGGGAAAATCAATAGGACAAACATCAGAACTTATTAAGACAATTAATAATCCTGGTACTTATTTGGGGAATAGTTCCAGCGTAACGATTAATTCATATGTTAGTTGCCCCCACTTCTTCCTTAAGCTTACGGTTACGGGAAGTCAAGGCACTTCGGTTAGCCATATTGAGAAGATCACCACTTCGCTTTGCGCACCCTGCATCAATCAAAACAATGGCCTGATTGAGCATCCTTCAGAGGGGACATTTTTTGAGTTGAGCAAATCTTCGGGCCCTGCTATCAACAATATGATGCTTTACCCCAACCCGACTACAGGCCATACTACCTTAGAATTCACCTTACACCAAGCAGAAAAACCCATGATTTTTCTGAGTACGATGACAGGTGTAGTTGTCAAGCAAATTCCAGTTGACCACCTGAATGCGGGTATGCAACAGATTGAGCTGAGCTTGGGAAATATTCCTTCGGGGACTTATCAGCTTACTTTGCATTGCAATGGCTACCGTGCAAGCCGCTTGTTGAACAAATTCAATTAAAACTTATTTAATAACCAATCGCAGGGATGAGCACATGCTGTCCCTGCGATGTCAATTGAATGGATATGAAACCCAACCTATATGTGTTTTTCATCGTCTTGTCCTTATCAGCATGCCAGAAAGACAAGTACGAGATACCCATTTTTGAGCCGGGGCCGATGACTTATGGCTGGGCGGAAGCCAAGAAAGGGAACAGAGACTGGCTGGCTTCTGCTGGTGCTTACTGGACGGGTATTGAACCCAATCGCTTTGTCGCTTTAGGAATAGGGACAGAAACAGAAGAAGGTTTTATCCGGGAAAACTTAATATTCGGAGGGCTCTTGTTTAAAGAAAGTTATTATCCTGTTGTTTCTACACTTGAGAATAGTAGTAATTATGTTGCCAGAGTGTCTTACGGAATTTTTGATGACGACGGTGATGTTCTAGGCGATTATTACGAGCTAGATGAAAGCAAATACAATTGGATCAGCATAACGGCAGTGGATAGTTTGAACAACAAGATAAGTGGTTCTTTTCAGGTGTCGTTCAAGATTGCCACTCCGGGTGGAAAAAACAACCCGCGCAACCCCGATAAGGTCACTTTCAGCGATGGTGCTTTTGAGGTGGAGATATTCCGATGAAAAGATGCTGTAATGGCAGGCGCGGCAAGCGGTTACTCCCGCGCTTGCTTTAAAACAGCATGAAGATAGCTCATTACTGATCCTCTATTTCTTAATTTATTTGATTCCTTGGCAATTCTTGTGATTTGAAGCAAAAAATTGCCAAAGAACGATTTATTTCATCCGAAATTAGTCCTCGCAAATACGCAGGAAAGTACCGTCTTCATCGAAGATCAGCACAGTTCCGTCAGAAAGTTCCACACCATAATCATCGTGTCGTTTTTCCACGGCTGAAACGATGCTCAAACCAGGATAATTAGCCGCTACATAGGCGGAAATGGCCTGTGGGAGATCTGCGATGTCCACGCTTTGCCCCAGGTTACAATCTCCATGATGCCCCGGGCCATCCATCTCGCCACAAACACTTACAAACACCCCTTCCGCATCGAATATCAATGCCTTGTTGTCGGATAATTTAACGGCGTATTGGCCATCCGGTTTTAGCACTGCCGTGACGATGCTCGCTTCTGGATAATTGGCCGCAACGTAATCGTAAACAGCCTGTGGCAATTCCGACAGATCAATCGTGTCGCCACGCATACAATCACGTCCATGCTGCGGGCCGCCGGGGCCAGCCCATTCCCCGCAAACGACCACAAACACTCCTTCCGCATCGAATATCAAGGCTGTGCCGTCCGATAACTCAACGGCGTATTTGCCATCCTCCTTCAATACAACCATCACAATGCTTTCTTCTGCATAATTTTCAGCGACATAATCGTAAACGGCTTGGGGTAATTCCGTTAAGTCAATCGTGTCGCCGCGCAGGCAACGGGAAGGCCGATCGCATCCATCCGGATGTGGGCCTCTGAATGCCAGGTTTTCATCAAAATAAATGGTGTAGGCATTGTCCAAAACGATTTCGTAGCCCAGATCGGCGGCTCGGTAAGCGCTTTCAATGATCAAAGGGCTGTAGTTTTCAGTTACGTAGGAGGAAATAGCGCTGGGAATTTCGGCTGCTGTCAGGTTTGTTTTTTCTGAATCGGCAATCGCCTGGATCAATTCCGCGTCATCAGATAGCAACGTTTCTTGTTCGCAAGCGACAAAAAAAACCATTGCGCCAGCTGTGAGCAGCAAGCCCCAAATTAAGTTCTTCATAATGATAATGGTTTTGGTTTTAGTTAAAAATATTGGCTGATGTGAGGCCAATTTATTGTATTAGGTAAGGTGCTTTGTTAAAAGGTTGCACAAAGCATCCGGCTTTTTTCAAAATTAAAATTGCCACACCAATCCACTTTGTACCCCCGCGGAAGTGCTGAAAGAATCAATATAAGGATCATTGTGGCGACGACTGATCGAGCCTTTCAGCACAGGTGCTACATACAGTTGGAGGCGTCGATTCAAATCATAGGCCACACCCGCGCTTAGCAGGTAATCAAAGGAAAGCCTCCGCAATGCTGGCGATGTTTCCTGATGCGGATCGCGCTCAAGCCCCCTAAGCCTGGGATTTCTAAACAAGACCTCATCCACTTCGAAGCGGTCATTCAATAACACACTGGTCACCAGACCAGCATTCAAATTCAAATGCAGTCTTCCCTGGCCAATAGTTTTTCCTAAAACAATCGGAAAATTGAGATAGTCCGTTTGCTGCCGGGTATGAATTACCAAATCAATCGGCTCATCTTCAGGTATATTTTCTCCTGCCTCGGTCTGCTCGGCACGCACTTCAATATCCACCACCCCAGCCGGGGTATTGAGCGAATAGTTAAAGGCATAGTCCTCCGAATGCGGGTCGCCGCCATGATGAGGTCGTCGGTCTCTAAATTCCAAATTGGGTTGATGCACCGCACTGAAACTGCTTTGCTGGTATTCTGCCCCCAATTGCCAATACCAATGATCTTTTAAATCTGATTTCAAAAAAAGCCCAAAAGCCTGTGTGGTTCCCGATTGTGTTAGTTGATCCTGGATGGGGGGATCGCCACCAGGACCTGGCCTTGATTCTATACCCGTGATGCGTTCCTGGGTATTGAGCCAATGGGCATAAGCCCCTACTGATTTGCCTTTTTTGAGGGGGGTAATAGGGTCGATAGGTGCTACATGAGCCATTATCGGCAAAGCATCGTGATCTTGAATAGAATGCACTTCTTGTAAAATGCCGCTTATTACAGGTGATAGATCAAGGCTGAGATGCCCCTCCTGTTGCCAGCTTTTTTCCAAAACCTGCCCATTTAAAGCCATTTTGGTCAGATTGGTATCGCCCCGCTCGGCCATAACGGGCGCTGAAGGCAGGGTTTTCTCTGTATGAAAACTGGAAAAAAAACGATGGTTATTGTTTTTCAAAATAGGATTTTGCTGCTCCGACCAATTATCACTTCCTTGTTCCTGGGTTGCTATTGGGTTGGTCGGCTGCTGTTGAAGGCTCGAAGCAGGCGAAGAAGCTGTGCCAACTTGGTTGGCCTGTTCTGCTGTCTCGGTCTGGTTTTCAAGGCTCGATTGAGTGTCTTGTAGTGCTTGCCGCAATCGCTTGATCGTCGAATGGTAATACAGGTGCTGGCCAATCATCAACCCTAGTACCAACAATATACTGGCAGCCAGCATCAGTTTTCGAGGCAAAAAAAGCAGGGGCTTTGACGGCGCCGGCAATTCTGATTCAATGCGCTGCCACAATTCGTCGGAGGGCGCTTCAACATGCTCATGCTGCTCGAAGGACTTTTTTAAAAAAGCCTTCAGCCCTTCTTCCGATTCATTCTGATGTAAATTATTTTCCATAAACCATTGGATATGTCGCGGAGGATCGGCTAGATTTTTAAGCTAACGCTCATTGTATCAGACTTTTATCCACCAATTCCTTTAAATGTTTTTTAGCACGGTTCAATTGAGATTTTGAGGTACCTACGGAAATGCCCAGTTCCTTGGCTATTTGTTCATGCGTCCACTCTTCCAGGATAAATAGGTTGAGCACCGTTCGAAAGCCGGGCGGCATGCTTTGCATCAGGTGTAAAACGTTGCGGATCATATCCTCGTCAAAGCTTTCTTCCGGCCTGTCATTCCATTTATTTTCCCAGTGGGAAAAATCGTCCCAAAGCTCCAGTTGTTTTTTCTTTTTAATGTGTTGCAGGGCGACATTCAACACCACCCGCCGCATCCATCCCTCCAGGCTGCCTTCGTATTTGTATTGGTACAAGTCGCGAAATATCTTGACAAAGCCTTCTTGCAAAATATCCTCCGCATCTTCCCGGTTGCTTGCATAGCGCAGGCACATCACAAACAGTGTATTTTTATACTGCTGATACAGGGCTTTCTGAGCCAGGCGATCCCCTTTTTTGCAAGCTTCGATGATATTGGTCATGTTCCAGGCAACAATAATTCTTCCCGCAGATAGCTGTATTCATTTAGGTAATGGTAAAGATAAGAAGGTTGCATGGCAAGTGATTTTTTTAAAAATCGCCACATTAGAAGTATCTTTACCGTATAAGTACTAGAGTTAGAGCTTAACTTGGACTCGACATGAAAAAACAACCTATTTCTCTCTGTAAAGCAATCGTTTGGATTCGCTTAGCTTGTATCTATCTATTGGCATTCTTTTTACATGACTCGGCAACAGCCCAGTTCCTGTTTTTTCCACCCAAAACCATCATCGGTGATGCACTCAATGTAGAGGATCCTCGTTATGTACATTTTGCCGACTTGGATGGCGACGGCGACTTGGATGTACTCTCTGCTTCAGAAGCTGATAGCAACGTATCTTGGTATGAAAACTTGGATGGGCAGGGTCATTTCAGCGCCCAGAAATACATTACCACCGAAACTTATGCCCGCGTGGTCATCCCTGCCGATATGGACAACGATGGCGACATAGATGTGGTCACAGGAGCAGCAGGCCGAATCACCTGGCGTAAAAACCTGGGTGGAGCAAGCACATTTGGGGGAACCCAATTCCTCAATGCAGGCGATCCCAACGATGTCCGTTCTATTTGCGTGGCGGACTTCGACGGCGATGGCGATCAAGATATTGCTGAAGCCGATGGGATCAATGATAACGTCGTCTGGTACGAACATGCGAATGGTTCAGATGCTTTCAATCAGGAACACCTTGTACAAGGCGGCCTCCCTACCCCCAATCACATTTCAGTTGGCGACATAGATGGCGATGGCGACCTGGATTTATTGAGTGGCGGCTTCAAATTAGCCATCTGGCACAAGAACATAGATGGACAGGGTAATTTCAGCCAGCACGATACCATTTATTATGGCCAAACCGCGCTGATCAAATCGATTAATACTGCCGATTTTGACAGCGATGGCGATCTCGATGTGATCATTGCAATAGTTGGCGATAAAATCTCCTGGTTTGAAAATACAGACGGCCAGGGCCATTTTGGCTCAGAACAGATCGTATCCACCGACTTGACCTGGGCGAGCTATGCCATTGGTGCTGACGTGGACAGCGATGGCGACCAAGACGTAATCGGCGCATCCTTTACCGATGGGAAAATCAGATGGTATGAAAATACCAATGGCCAGGGAAGTTTCGGCCCTCAGCATATCATCACCGCATTGGCCAAAGGCGCTGAAACGATTCAAGCTGCCGATGTGGATGGCGATGGCGATCTGGACGTCTTATCCTCTTCAGTAAATGATGAAAAAATTGCCTGGTACCGCAACCAGGACGGCAATGGCAGTTTTGGCCCACAGCAAATTATCTCTTCCAGGGTGCGGGAAGGCAAGGCAGTGGACGTGGCTGACCTAGACGGCGATGGCGACCCGGATGTGTTATCGGCCTCTTATGCACACGATCGCATTGCTTGGTACAATAACCTGGATGGGGCCGGCAGTTTTTCAAAGCAAATTATCCTATCGGATAACGCCCAGGGTGCACGGGATGCAAAAACTGCCGACCTCGATGGCGATGGTGATTTGGATGTGGTATCATCTTCGCACTATTATTTTGGTGGAAACAACACGCACAAACTGGCCTGGTATGAAAACCTCGATGGGCAAGCCCTCTTCGGTGGGCAGCATGTCATTTCCAGCGATACGGGTAGCGTAAAACTGCATTTGGCGGATATAGACAGCGATGGCGACCCCGATATTCTATACAGAAATTTGGGTGAAATGGCCTGGTTTGAAAACATCAATGGCTCTAATGACTTTTTGCCGCATCAACTTGGCCAAGAAGACTCCTATACTTTTTTTCCGGCTGATGTAGATGGCGACCAGGATATGGACATCCTTTTTTCTATAGATAGAATAGCAGGTGACACGCTAAAATGGATGAAAAACCTCGACGGACAAGGCCATTTTGGCGACCCTATTTTCATTTCTGACCATTTTATTTATCCCGGTTCCATGCAAACAACAGATATAGATGGGGACGGTGACCCGGATTTGTTGGTCCTTTCATACGAAGGACTCTATTGGTTTGAGAACAAGGATGCCTTAGGAACTTTTGGTCCACCACGCCTCATTTTACAAATCTATAATATTTCAGATGTCAGCCCTACTGACTTTGACAATGATGGCGATCCCGATTTAGCCGTTAGCTCAGGCGGAGCGTTTGATACCCGATTGCATCGGATTGAAAATCGAGACGGTTATGGCACATTTGGCCCTCCCCGACTTTTTACCAGCAACCAACAGGTTTACATCGAAGACTTGTCTGGCGCCGACCTCAATCAAGATGGCTACAACGATTTGTTGGCCATCAATTCGTTCGGCGACCACCAATTATCTTGGTTTACAAATGCCATTGGCAGCGCTATCCCGATGATTACTGGCACTTGTTATTTTGACCAGAATCAAAACCAAGTGAAAGACCCCGGTGAAACGGGCTTGCTCAATCAACAGGTGGATATTGCACCGCAGGCGGCTGGATTTACTAATTTGTACGGCACCTTCCAGTTTCAAGCTCCTTTTGGCAACTACACGGTTTCTGCAACACCTGCTGAACACTGGCAACTCACGACAGCCCTCAGTTCTTATCAGATCGTGAACAGCAATTCCGCAGAGGGACTCGATTTTGGTTTTTACCCGATACTGGATACGACCCGAGTACAACCAGTTGTGTCCTCTAATGCGACTCGATGTGGTTTTTCTTCTCTGTTTTGGGTGGATTACAGCAATCAGGGCACCGTTTACTCGGATGGTTATTTGGGCTTCACATTTGATACCCTTACTTCGTTAATTTATGCCGTCCCGGAGCCCGATTCGACGAATGGCCACAGCATATTCTGGCGCTTTGAACACCTACCTCCGTCCTATGGCAGAGGCTTTCAAGTGCTGTTACAAATGCCTGATGTAACCCACCTCGGCGACACCGTGCACTTCACGGCGAAGACCTATGTCGGCCATGCAGATGAATTGGAAGAAAATGAAATTTATAATTACGCCTCTGTTATCAATTGCAGCTACGACCCCAACGATAAACTGGTCAATCCGGCGGGCGTGGGTTCAGAAGGCTTTACCTTAATCGGTGAAGAACTGGAATTCACCATCCGGTTTCAAAATACAGGTACAGATACGGCCTTTACCGTGCGCATAGAAGACCAACTGGATCCCGATCTGGATTGGACGAGCTTCCGACCTGTTGCCTCCAGCTTTCCATGCATCACCACCCTTAACGAGGAAGGCTTGCTCACTTTTTTATTCAAAAGCATTTACTTGCCCGACAGCACGACCAATGAACCGGCCAGTCATGGTTTCTTAAAATACCGGATTAAACCGCTGCCTGGTATCGCTTCCGGTACCGTCATCGAAAATACCGCATCCATATTTTTCGACAACAATCCGGCGGTCATTACCACCACCACCACCAACACCATGACCAACGAATTGCCACTACTTATTTCGCTACTGCCTCCCAATTGTCATGGCGGATCGGATGGTCAAATTGTGGCCCAGTCGCTAATTGGGGTCTTACCGATCACTTATTCCCTTCAAGGTGTAGCAAGCAACCAAAATGGGGTGTTCTCCAATTTGACGGCAGGCCAATATACGCTCACTGCAATGGATGCTGCAGGTGTTTCAGCTACCTATGAATTGGTATTGGAGAACCCTCCTTTGTTATTGACTGCGTTAGACGCTTCCATTTGCATGGGTGATAGCTATGAATTTGGCGATATGATATTGACAAAACCTGGAATTTACACTGCTACTTTGAATAGCCAAACGGGCTGCGACAGTATTGTAGAACTTAACCTACAAACACTCGATTTACCTGTATTTTCTTTGGGTGTGGATACCATTATTTGCGAAACGGATTTGCCCTTTGAACTAAACCCTGGTGCTGAATTTGACAGCTACTTATGGAATGATGGCAGTACAGGGCAAAGCATCACCTTGTTGGATGCCTCTTTATCAGGCACTTATGCATTGACTGTAACGGATGACAATGACTGCACGGCTAGCGATGAAATTACCATTACCATCACCACCTGTGTTGCTTCAGATGAGGTGAACAAAGAGGGTAACATCCGATTGTTCCCCAATCCTGCTCGTGGTATGGTCTATCTCCAACTAGAGGGTAGCGCCTCAAATGCCCATACGATACGCATGCAAAATGCCTTAGGCCAACTGCTCTGGAGTAGTCCCGTACTTGCCTCAGCAGCGCTTGTACCTATTCCTTTGTCGGGGTTACCTGATGGCACTTATTTCCTATTCATTACTGCTGAAAATTGGCAAAAGGTCGTAAAGTTAATGGTTGAATAAATGTGGTTTTTTACCTATTTTTAACCATCTCTTAATAAAACCAGGATTCTTGACAAATCTAGTTGCTTGAGAAATCAGCGGGGCACCCGAAGTGACCCGCTTGTTTGAGAAATCAGCGGGGCACCCGAAGTGACCCGCTGATAGGAGAAACATGATTTTCCAAAGAACATAAAACCATTACCAACGATGAAATTAGGCGCATTTTCCGTCAGCTTGAGCGTCAAGGACATTCAAGCATCCAAAACATTTTACGAACACCTCGGCTTTGAAGTCTTTGGTGGCAGCCTTGAGATGAACTACCTCATCATGAAAAACGGGAATGCCCTCATCGGCCTCTTCCAGGGCATGTTCGAAGGCAATCTCCTGACTTTCAATCCAGGCTGGGACGAAAACGCCCAAACCCTGGATACATTCGATGATGTGCGGGCCATCCAAAAACACCTAAAAGAAAACGGCGTGAAACTGGATCGGGAAGCGGATGAAAGCGCTTCAGGCCCTGCTCATTTCGTCGTCTTGGATCCCGATGGAAACGTCATTTTAGTGGATCAGCACGTTTAGTAACGTGCAAAACTTAGTCATCAAAACCATCACCCGATATGAAAAAACTACTTTCCTTTTATCTGCTTATGAGTGGATGCAGCGCGCTACTTTCTGCACAACAACAGCTCACAGAGCATACCCTCGCTTATGATAGTACGCTAAAAGCTACTGCAAAACTGGACGACTTGGCCTGGCTCACCGGGCGCTGGTCGGGCGAAGGCTTTGGCGGATATCTGGAAGAAATATGGGCTGCGCCTATGGGCGGACAAATGGTAGCAACCTTTCGCATGCTGTCGGAAGGCAAGCCTTCTTTTTATGAAATATGCCTGATTGCAGAGGAGAACAACAGCCTGGTTTACAAAGTAAAACACTTCAATCCCGACCTGAGCGCTTGGGAAGAAAAAGGACATTACATCACTTTTCCTTTGGTAAAAATCGAGGGCAATGCGGTCTATTTTAATGGCTTGACGATGGTGCTGGAGGGCAATACCTGTACCCACTTTTTGGCTATGAAACAAAAAGACGGCACTTACCGGGAGGCCAAACTGGTGTATCAAAGAGGAGCAACAAACGACAAAGCCTTTCCCGCTATTCACATATCCCAAGAGGAACAACACCTCGCCCGTCTTCAGGAGATCAATCGGGATATATGGACGCCTTTTTCAGCAGCTTACGCTACCAATGATGCGGAAAAATACATCGCCCTGCATACACCCGACTTCATCCGAGCGACAGGCGGCCAATACCCGGAAGTAAAAAATCGGGATGCATACCAACAAAGCGTGCAGACCCATTTCAATTACAACAAAGAACAAAAGCGCCGGGTGGAGATCGCTTTTACCTTTTTCGAGCGCGTTGCCGGGGAAAACACGGCATCTGAGCGGGGCATTTACCGCTACACGGCCATTGCTGCGGATGGAACACAATCCCATTTTTATGGCAAATTCCACGTATTCCTCCGAAAAATTGAGGGGGTTTGGAAAATAGCCGTGGACTATGACAGCAATGAGGATGGCAGTATTGGCGAAGGCGATTTTAATGCGGGCTTGGCGCCAGAGGTGTTTTCTAAGTAAAAACCATTAAGCCCTCAACCGGCGGCGGATGCGGCTCAGCGATTCGGGTTTTATGCCAATAAAACTGGCCAATTGATATTGGGGTACCCGCTGTAGCAAATCAGGCCGATTGGATAAAATATCGAGGTAACGTTCTTCGGGCGAAGCGAAGAGGTAAAAGTTCATGGTGTCGCGGAGTTGCCCGTACTTTTTCTCCATTTCCAGGCGACAGAGGCTTTCCAGGCGGGGAAAACGGCGATAGACGGCCCTTTCTTTTTCATAAGAGAAAACAGAAACGGTGGTATCTTCCAGGCATTGCCAGTACTGCTTGGCTGGCACTCGATCCAGTTTGCTGTGGTCACAGCTGAGGGAATCGCCTTCGGAAAAAAATTCGGACGTTTTTTCTTCGCCGTTTTTCAAATAGAACTCCCGCACACAGCCCTTGAAAATGTAGTAACAATTGTTGGCAATCTGCCCTTCCCGCAGCAAGAAAGCGCCTTTGGGGTAAGTGCGAACAGGAATATCGTTGGTGATGGCGACCATCTCCTCAAGCGTCAAAGTGGACAGGCAACTTTCCAGGTCTAATTTCACCTCCTGCTTTAAGCTGCCTATGGCGTTTCCGTTGGAGTGGGCAACTTGCATCATACTTACTTCCATACTACTGTGTTTTTGCTGTGCAAGCGAATTTACAGCATGGGAAGTTAACAGGATACTGCTATTCGATGAAATGGGCTTGTGATTCGACTGATGCGCCTATGCCATTTCCAAAAGGACGTTTCCCGTTTTTTGCCCGCTGGATACATATTCAAATGCCTCGCGGATGTCTTTCAACGGATAACTGCGATCAATTACCGGCTGGAATTGGCCTGATTCCAGCAGTGGTTTGATGAAACGCAGGCTGGCTTTAATGTCATAGGGCAATGGAAATTTCACCCGCTTACCACCCCTGATTTTGGTGAGCAGCGGCAGGTAAATATTTTCCCCGCCAGGCCCGAGTTCGGAGGAAATGTAAACCCCATTTGGCGTAAGCAAAGGCTTGCATTGCCCAAATGAACTTTTACCTACGGCATCAAAAATAAAAGGGTAACGCTCCTCATCCTGGGTAAAATCGGTTTGCTCGTAGTCGATCACTTTATCTGCCCCCAATGACCGCAGCAATTCCAGGTTTTTGGTATTGCCGACGCCGGTTACTGTCAAGCCGTAGTGTTTTAAAAATTGCAAAGCCGCCGATCCAATGGCTCCGGTAGCGCCATAGACCATTACTTTTTGCCCAGCTTTTAGGGACACCTTGTTGATGAAATTAATGGCATAATGGGCACCTTCTAGGCTCGCTGCTGCTTGTTGAAAAGTACAGGTATCCGGCATAGTAGCAATAGCTTTACTGGCCGAAATGCTCAGGTACTCCGCATGTGAACTGAGGCCGTTGTCATCGAAGCCAAAGACGCGATCGCCTGCTTGGAAGGTACTGACAGCAGCCCCTACCGCTTCCACAACACCGGCAAAATCAGTACCTGTAGTCGGTTTTTTGGGCTTTGACAAACCAGTGAATAAGCGAATAACCCAAGGACTTGCCGTCAATATGCCGCAATCGGTTCGATTGACCGTAGTCGCGTGTACTTTTACCAATATTTCATCGGCTCTAGGCTCGGGCTTGGGGACTTCGATAACGCGTAGTACGGCGGGAGGGCCATATTGTTTGCGATAAGCTGCTTGCATGATCTGTGTGTGTTTAGTACAGTGGTTTTTTCAAAATTCATCCAAATTCAAGCTGTGGTAGCTGTCTTCCACCGCCAGGCATACCACATAATAAAACTGGTAGTAGCTATTTCAATAACGGCATAAAACAGGTAGTAAATGGTTGTTGTGCCGATGAAAAGCGTCAGGATCATCACCGCAGTTTTGATAAAAGCGGCTATGATATTGGCCCAGCGGTTGATCTTATCTTTTAAAATTCGCGACAACAATACCATGGCAATGGGAATCTCCATCAGTACGGCTGCAGCCAGTAAAAACGGCTCGTTGATGATCAATCCGTCCACATTTCCGGTCAGAAATTTTTTGAGCAAATTGGGATCCATCAAGCCCATGACATCGCAGTAGAGGTAATTGAGGGTGACAAAAATCCAAAGGGTGGACAGGAGTATGCGTTCCTTGCCCAAGAGGCCAGTTGCTTTGTTTTCCATATTATAGCGGATTATTTACAGCAAAAATAGGCAAGTCAGCAAGCAATTTCATTGACTTGGGTTAAGAAATGGGGTACTTGTATGTATGTATGGTGGGAACGATTTCACGGGTAATCATCATGGCAAAACTTAGTAAAATTGCAATTGAATTGCAATTTTACTAGATTTTTGATTACAAGGCAACCTGTCTGATGTTCCTATTGCTAAACACTCAAGCAAATTGCGCCCGATCCAAATTCAGCCAGGCCAAGGTGTTGTCACAAAATATTTTGCGAATGATGCCCGATGCCCTATTCGATTGTTCTATGAACGCGCCTATTTCCAGATCGCCTAAAGGGAAAGGATAATCAGAGCCTAAACACACTTTATCCTCGCCAGCCGTTTCCAAAATATATTCCAGCATGCGAAAATCGTGGGTGATGCAGTCCACCCAAAATTGGCCTAAATAATGGCGCGGATTCACCGGATTGTCGATCGCCACCAGGTCGGGGCGGCAATTGTAGCCGTGTTCAATGCGGCCTATAGTAGGTAAAAATGCGCCCCCCGCATGGGCAAAACATACCCTCAACCGAGGCAGGCGTTCCAGCACGCCTCCAAAAATCATAGAGCAAATCGCGCGGGAAGTCTCCGCAGGCATGCCGACCAGCCAGGGCAGCCAGTACTTTTGCATGGATTGAAAACCCATCATATTCCAGGGATGTACGAAAACAGCCATGCCCATTTCCTGACAAGCTTCAAAAAAAGGAAAAAATGCTGGCTCACTCAGGTTCAAATCATTGATATTAGAACCTATTTGCACCCCTACCAAGCCTATTTCCCGGCAACGGGCCAGTTCTTGTATGGCCAAATTCGCATCCTGCATGGGCACTGTTCCCAGTCCGACGTAATGTTTGGGATGCTCCGCCACCAATTCGGCGATATGATCGTTGAGGAAGCGGGAGATTTCCAGGCCATCTTGCGGTTTGGCCCAGTACGAGAACAAAACGGGTATGGTGCAAACCACTTGTACTTGGGTACGAAAAGCGGCGTATTCCACTATTCGCTCATTCGCATCCCAACAATTGGATTGGATTTCACGGAAGAAAGTATCGCCTTTCATCATACGGGCACTTCCCGGCCTGTGGTGCTCCAGGTGAATGAAATCGCCATACCCAAAGCGATCGGCAAAACGCGGCAGGTGCTCCGGTATGATGTGGGTGTGCATGTCTATTTTTAGCATGATGGTAAAGTTGGTTGTTTTTTGATCGCATGGCTAAAGCCAAGCTTTTCCCGCCCGGGCTGCACCCGGTCGGGCAGGGAGTATTTGATGGCTAGGCTAAAGCTAAGCTTTTGAAGATAACGCTAAAGCGTCACAAGTTTGAGGTGTGGGTGTGGCTAGGCTTAGCCCTACCGCCTTGCCCTCGATTCCTCAGTTGCTCCCTGCCCGACGACGAAGGAGGCGGGAAAAGCTTGGCCTACCGCCTTGCCCTACCGCCCCATCTACTCCCCCTTCACCAAACGTCCGCTCAACAAGCCTTGTGCTGTTGGCATTTGATAAAAATAAATCCCGGCAGGCCATCGACTGATATTCCATTCCATATTTCCATCAGAGGCAATCAAGCGGCTTTCGACCATCTGACCAGCAGCGTTGTAGAAAGAAAGAAGCCTTGGTGCGTCAAGGCCCTTTACAGCGATGCGCAAGTACGATTGGGCGGGGTTGGGCAACATTTCCAAAGAAACAGTAGCCGCTTGCGCATCATCTGTATCAGAAATCAAGGCCAGCGCTGCTTCAACCGCCGCTACGGCATCAATGCGCCCATAACCAAAAACAGCATTGGGTACCTGTGCGCCAAGAAAATCGGCACAGTCCTGATCCGTCGTCATGGATGCCGCTGTTTGCTCGATGATGCTTTCTATGGTTTCTACCTGCCCGGCCAGTTCCGGATTGGCAGAAATGAGGAGGGCGACTAGGCCAACCGTATGCGGCCCTGCCATGCTGGTGCCCGAGAAAGACGCATAGCCCCCGCCTCTGATACAAGACCGAACATCTACGCCCGGTGCTGATACGTTGGGCTTTAAGCGGCCGCTGCCATCCACCAATACCGGTCCTCTACTGCTAAACCCGGCGATTGCATCCGTAATATTCGTAGCACCAACCGAAAAGCTGTTTTCAAAAATAGCCGAAGGGGTGTTTACCGTCGAACATTCACTGCCATTATTACCTGCCGATACCACTACCACAACACCTGCAGTTTTCAAATGATCGACTGCTAGCTGCATCAGCTCAAAATTATCGGGATTGCAGCCCTCTATTTCCGGGCAACTCCAGGAATTGTTAATCACATGGGGAGCCTGAGTAGGATCAGGATTTTCGCCATTCAAATCCGTTGGTGCCAAAAACCACTCAAAGCATTCGATATAAGATGCGGGAGAACCCCAGCCCCTCTCCATATTGCGACAAGCCACCCATCGCGCATCGGGTGCTACGCCTATCTGGTTGCCCATGCCGTCGTCGCCCACCATCGTACCCATGGTATGCGTACCGTGGTTGTGATCGTCGCAAGGTATCGGGCTATTTAGTCCGCAAGGGTTGTTCGCATCGTTGTTCAAAGGGTTGATTTCATGGATGGCGTCGTGCCAGTTGTAGTTGTGATCGGCCTGCTCGCCATCCCAACCCCGGTACTTATTCTGGATGGCCGGATGTTCCCATTCAAAACCGGTATCCTGGCCGCCTACAACAACCCCTTGCCCCCTAAAACCCATTTCCCACACCTGGTCGGCACCAATTTTGCTAATGCCCCACTCAACGCTGCGGTTGCTGATTTCGGCTGCCTCGGTTTTGACTGGTTTTTCTATCAATACTTCTGGGTTATCCTGTATGGCTTTCACTTCTTCCAAAGCTGCCAAACGCTGAATAAGCGTCAAGTCGCCCCGGCTGTGAAGGGCATTGATGATGTAAAAAGCCTGATAGGGCGCTTGGTGTTCTTTTAAAATGCGAATAGCAGCTTGTTGGCTGCGTGCTGCGGTTTCCTGCAATTTTTGAAAAACGTATTGCCCTTTTTCCTCTTTGGAAGCTGCACGCGGTGTCTGCGATAAGTCGGCTTGTTCTTCCAACAATACAATAAAGGAAACGCTGCCATTGCGATTGGCTTTTTCCAGTAATGCAGGGGCTACTTTGTCTTTCCAATTTTCAAGACCAACATTTTGCCAGGAAATGGCGGCCAAGGCCAAAACAATCAAACTGATGCTTTTTTTCATACCTTTCAATTTTTTGCAAAAGTAAGCCTTTGCCCTAAGTATCAAATTGTCAAAAATCATTAAATTGGCCGGATTGATTACCAATTTACAAATATTTTCATGCAAGCAATCATCCAACACCTGAGCCAGGACGAGCGGCTAAAAGAAGCCATTGAAAAAACAGAATTACCGCCTTTCTCCATCACCGATGGCGATGTTTACCACAGCCTGCTGCGCTCTATCATTTACCAACAATTGTCGGGCAAAGCAGCGCAAACCATTTACAATCGCTTCCTACAATTGTTCGAGGATGCTTATCCGCACCCGGATGTACTGGTCAGTTTAGAAACCCCTCAATTGCGGGCAGTGGGCCTTTCCGGCCAAAAATCGGGTTATGTACAAAATGTAGCGCAGTATTTCCTCGATGGCCATCTCCACCAGGTGGATTGGGCGGAAATGGACGATGAAACCATCATCAAACGCCTCACGAGCATCAAAGGCGTAGGCCGTTGGACGGTGCAAATGCTGCTGATGTTCACCCTACACCGCCCCGACGTACTGCCCCTCGATGACCTGGGCATCCAACAGGGTTTTCAAAAGCTATATGGCTTGCAACTGGAAGTTCGGGCCTTGAAAAAAGAACTCGAAAGCCGCGCAGAAGCTTGGCGCCCCTACCGCAGTTACGCTTGCCGCTACCTGTGGTGCTGGAACGATACGGTATAAATGCTTGCAAATAAGCGCTGATTTTGTTATATTTGGTTAGAAATTCCAAATAGCATGTTTGAAGAAAAGGATTTAGTGGATAAAATCATGGAGCTGTCAGATGCTGTACTCATTGTTCAGCAAGCGCAAGAACGGCTAAAAACTGAGCAAGTCCGCCGTCAGGAATTTTATCAGCAAATGACAGAAGACGATAAAGCCGAGTTTGTCAACGGAGCAATTTTATACCATTCCCCCGTAGCAAAGGCACATAACGATTCGACAGGATTGCTCTACATCCTGCTGCACACCTATGTTAATAGCCATGATCTGGGCTTTGTGGGGGTAGAAAAAATCTTGATCCAATTGAGCCGCAATGACTACGAACCCGATTTGTGTTTCTTCGGAAAGGAAAAAGCCGCTGCTTTTACTGAGCAGCAATTATTATTTCCGGTGCCCGACTTTATCGCGGAGGTATTATCCAAAAGCAGCACTAAGACGATAGAACACGATACCGTCACCAAATACAAGGATTATGAACGACATGGTGTTGACGAGTATTGGATCATAGACCCTTATGACAAAACGGTATCTCAGTACATTTTGAAAGATAGCAAGTACGATCTGTGTTTAAAAGCAGGAGAAGGTATTATTCAGGCAGCGGCTATTCCTGGTTTTAGCATACCCATCGCCGCTATTTTTGAAAAACAAGAAAACCTGGCTGCATTAAAAGATATGCTGCTTTGATTGACCCTCCAATTCTGCTGCTTGTTTTTCCACTTTGTCCTTTTTACCCTATATTAGTCGCCTAAATCAACATGACAGGCATTGCATGGAAAGTAAACGACTAATAGGTCGGTTTCGAGGTACGGAGCCGGGGCCGCTGCTCATTTGTTTCGGCGGGGTACACGGCAACGAAGCCGCTGGCATCTTAGCGCTGGAGACCCTCTTTCATTTACTGGATCGGGAACCGCTGGTAAACCCTGGTTTTCTTTTCCACGGCGAATTGTTGGCGCTTAAAGGCAACTTACAGGCCCTACAAGTCCAACAGCGATTCATAGCGCGCGATTTGAACAGGATGTGGACAAAAAGCCAGGTTGAAGCTGTGAAAAAAACGCCAGAAGCAGAGCTGCACAACGAAGCCCTTGAGCTGAAACAACTCATTGCAACCATCGAAGAAGACATCGAACAATGCCAGCCGGAAAAATTGGTCTTGCTTGATTTACACACAACAGCAGCCTTTGGGGGCATATTTGCCATTCCCTCCGACGAGCCGGAGAGCCTGGAAATTGCCAAATCGCTGCATGCACCCGTCGTACGGGGTATGATGCGGGGCTTGCAGGGTACATCCCTACACTATTTCAATACTGAAAACTTTGGTATGCCCACCACTGCGGTTTGCTTCGAAGCCGGGCAACACCAAGAGGAATTGTCCGTACAACGCGCCCTGGCTGCCATCATCAATTGCATGCGCAGCATCGGTTGCGTCCGGCCGGAGGACGTTGAAAACCGACACGATGAGTTATTGATCCGCTTTTCCGCCCATTTGCCCAAGGTATGTGACTTGGTGTATCGCCATCCCATAGCGCCAGATGATGCATTCAAGATGCAACCCGGTTACCAAAACTTTCAGGCCATCCAACGCGGCGAGCTACTCGCGCACGACCGTCACGGCCCTATCTATGCGCCGGAGGACGGATACATCCTCATGCCGCTGTACCAAGCTCAGGGCGAAGATGGCTTTTTCTTGCTGAAGGCGGCGGGCCATTAGTAGGACATAAATACCAAAAATTTGCTGTTCAGGTCTTTGACTAAAATACTGTCATTCCGTTCGTGTTTGTAAATATAGCCATCGAAATGAAACTCAAGGGGCAAAGCCGGGCGATTCTCAAAGCATTCCAAAACGTAATCGTCCTCTAAAAATTGATACTCGTATAATGCATTGGAGTCTTTTAGTTCGGTCCAATAAGGAATTTCTTTATAATCGACAGTAGTATATTTCTTTCCGTTAAGCTCGATTATTAAATTGGCAAAGCATTGATCTGGATTCGAAGAACACAACTCATAAATTGTACCAATTAATATCCTGTGTAGTTACCCCAAAAAACTGGACAGTAAGTTAGTTGAATAAAAATCGACTAAATTTACTAACATGAAACGAAGAAAATTCACAGCGAAATTCAAGACACAAGTCCTTAGCGGGGTTGTGTAAAAAGTTTCATAGTCAAGACCTTTGGCAAATCTGGGCATTAAT
>CALMIR010000093.1 GCA_937864265.1 uncultured Saprospirales bacterium
AACCTTCCCCGCCTGCTGTTGTTACTCGTCCATGAAAAACACAACAACAGGTGTAATAGGCGCGGGTATAGCGGGATTAGCAGCGGCCGTACGCTTGGCCAGCCACGGTGATTCGGTGCAGGTATTTGAAGCCAATGCCTTCCCGGGAGGAAAGCTTTCTCAGTTTCAACTGGGGGAATATCGCTTTGATGCCGGCCCCTCGCTCTTCACCATGCCCCAATATGTGGATGACTTGTTCCGACAGGCAGGAGAAGACCCTGCGGAACATTTTCAGTACGAACGCTTATCCGTTATTTGTCATTATTTCTGGGAAGATGGCACCCGATTACAGGCCTATGCCGATCCTGACCATTTTGCACAGGAAGTTCATGAAAAATTAGGTGTTCCTATCCGCGCTATTCAACAATCGTTGGATGACAGTCGCCGGAAATACGAACTCACTGGACGCATTTTTCTCGAAAAATCGCTCCACCGTTTGGATACCTGGCTGGATCAGAGGGTTCTAAAATCACTGCTGGTTTTACCGACTTTAGATCTTTTCAGTACCCTGAATCGGGTCAACGAACGCCATTTGAAGCATCCAAAATTGGTGCAGTTTTTTAACCGTTATGCCACCTACAACGGCTCCGATCCGTATAAAGCACCGGGTCTCTTGTCCATCATCCCGCACTTTGAGCAGCACATCGGCGCTTATTTCCCGAAAGGGGGTATGCATGCCATCACAGAAGCGGTATATGAATTGGCGCGGCGAAAAGGGGTGGATTTTTCTTTTGAGACACCCGTCAAGGAAGTGATCGTTGAGCAAAAACGGGCTATTGGCCTTAAAACGGAGGGCCAAACCCATCGCTTCGACCGGATCATTTGCAATATGGATGTGTTTTTTGCTTATGACAAACTATTGCCCGGGCAAAAACAACCCAAACGCATCCTGAACCAGAAAAAGTCAACCTCAGCACTGATCTTTTATTGGGGCATTCGAAAAGTCTTTCCTGAATTAGGTCTGCACAATATTTTTTTCAGCGACAATTACCGGGAAGAGTTCCGACACCTGGCCGAAGGAAAAGTCTATGAAGACCCAACGGTTTACATCAACATCACTTCAAAATGCGAGGCTGGCGACGCTCCGCTTGAGGGCGAAAACTGGTTCACGATGATCAATGTACCTTTCATTGGTGGGCAAGATTGGGATGCCATTATTGCGAAAGCCAGAAAGGATATTTTGGCCAAGCTAAGCCGTATCCTGGGCCAAGAGGTAGAACCATTGATCGAGGTAGAAAGTCTTTTAGAACCCCGCAGCATCGAATCTCGAACAGCCTCGCACCTCGGCGCATTGTACGGTACCAGTTCCAACAACCGGATGGCCGCTTTCATGCGACACCCCAATTTTTCCCGCCGTATTCGCGACTTGTACTTTTGCGGGGGCAGCGTGCATCCGGGCGGAGGTATCCCCTTGTGCCTTTTATCAGCCAAAATAGTGGATGAGTTGATTGCAGGGTGAGTTCGGGTACATTTATTTTTTAATCCTTTTCTTGAACTTTCTGCCTCAATTTTTATTTATGAACATGACTGCGATTGATAAAATCCAAAGCTAAAGCTAATCTTAACCAGTGAGCATTCCGATAAGCAAAACGATAAAATACGATACCAAAGTCCCCTACTCTATCCTCATTCTATGCCTATTTTATTTAGTTGGTATCATTGGTATTCTCCTGCCCATTCATCCCGATTTCATTTTATTGACCCCTTTCAACCTGATCCTATCCTTAGTGCTTGTTTTTTGGAACCACCCTGTTTGGGATCGCTTTTTTCCCTGGTTTATGGTCATTACCTATGTCTGGGGGTTTATGGCAGAAGTCATTGGGGTTCAAACTGGGCTTATTTTTGGAACGTACGTTTACGGCCCGGTTTTGGGATGGAAGCTGTGGGATACCCCGCTCCTCATAGGCGCTAACTGGCTGATGCTCACGTACTGCGCCGGGGTTGTGGTCAATTTCATGCTCAAGCAAACGCATTGGTTGCTGAAAGGCATCCTGGGGGCTGGATTGATGGTCGGCTTGGATTGGCTCATCGAGCCAGTAGCCATCCAATATAATTTTTGGCAGTGGGAAGAAGTTAAGGTCCCCTTGCAAAATTACCTGGGCTGGTTTTTAATCGCATTGCCCTTGCAATGGCTCATGGCATTTCGCTATGGCCAAATTCGCAACAAAGTAGCCCTTGCCTTGTTTATACTCCAAGTTTTGTTTTTCTTGATCCTGGGCATTTTTGGCCGATGATCTTTGATCCTTGACTGCTAAAAAGTTTCAAAATGCTTACCTTACAATACATACTCATCACCTTAGCCGCTATCGTTGGCATGGAATTTATGGCCTGGTTTACACACAAATACGTCATGCACGGTTTGCTTTGGAATTGGCACGAAGATCACCACCAACCCAAACACCTCAAACACGGTTTTTTTGAAAAAAATGACTTGTTTTTCTTAGTGTTCGCAATCCCCAGCGCTATTTGCTACATGGTTGGTCTGGCTGTTCCTGGATATTTCTGGCTGCTTTTTGTGGGTATTGGTATTTCTATTTATGGCCTGATCTATTTCCTCATCCACGATGTCTATATCCATCGCCGCTTCAATTGGTTCAAGCAATTGGACAGCACTTATTCGCGCGCCATATTAAGAGCACACGGCGCCCATCATGCCCATCAAACTAAGGAGGACGGCGAGTCCTTTGGCCTACTTGTGGTTCACCCCAAATATTTTAAAAAGCGACGGTCCTTTTCTAAGGACGCAGGCTAAAAATCACTTCACTTGCCAAAGAACTAACTTTCTTTGTATTTTTGCTGCTATACTTATAGTAAAATCTCAGCAGCAGTGGAAAACAAATTACTGGATCGGGTCTCGAAATCGCTCAGCGTAGAACTTCCTGAACAGGATTCGCTGGACGATTATCTAGATGAAATACTCAAAGCCGTTCGTCCGCTGAGTGAAGACTTGCGGGAGCAAAAATTCTATTTGAATAAATCCTGGCTGGAACTGCGGGACGACGAACATTTCCACGATGCCGTGCTCCATTTTTTCCACGAAGGTGGCGAGTACCTCCATTCCGTCAACGGCGATGTGTCTTCCGGTAGCTGGCGTTTTCTGGATTCCTCCAATAAGCTGATGATCAACGATGAATTATTTGATCTGGCCTTCCTCGATCCCGAGTTTTTTATCCTTTCCAAGCATGGAGATCAACAACGCTTGAAAAAAGCCAAATACTTTGTGCTGGTTTTTGAACCGATTGGGAGAAAGCTCGAATGGCGGGATGCTATGGAAAAACTTTTCAACAAATACCGCAACAGCAATAGTTTTTACATAACGCTGGCCATTATTATCCTTCTCATCATTGCTATTGTCGCTTTGATGTCGTTTTAGAAAGTTTCAGGCCAGGCCTTCGTCATGACCTGGCCTGAAACTAGCCCGTCTTCTCCCGTGTTTTTCGCAGAATCAGCCGGGTAAAAAACCTGAAACTAGCAACTCTTTCCTTAGTCGTGCATAGCAATCTCCCCCGATTTGATCTTACCCGTGTATTTTTTGTATGCTTCTTTCACTTTAGGAATCAACACATATAAAGCTAATACATTGGGGAAACACATGGCAAAGATCATGGCGTCGCCGAAATCGAATACACTTCTCGCTGAAATAGCCGAACCAATGATAACGAAAATACAAAACAGGGTTTTAAAAATATTTTCCGACAATTTGGTTTCGCCAAACAAATAAGTCCAAGATTTCAAACCATAGTACGACCATGAAATCATGGTAGATAGCGCGAAAAGGATAACCGCTATGGATAAAATGATCGGAAACCAGGAGATAGTCTGCTCAAATGCAGAAGAAGTCAACGCAATAGCCGCTTCGTTGCCCCCGCCGGTACTAAATGACTGATAGGCCGCTTCCGCACCGATAGAACCATAATCAGACACCACAATCACCAAGGCCGTCATAGTACAAATCACGACGGTATCAATAAAAGGCTCCAACAAGGACACCACCCCTTCTGAAATGGGTTCATCTGTTTTTACGGCAGAGTGGGCAATAGATGCAGAACCTACACCAGCCTCGTTGGAAAAAGCTGCCCGACGGAAACCCTGTATCAAAACGCCCACTAAACCGCCGTACAAGGCATCTGCATTAAAGGCTCCGCTGAGTATTTTACCAAAGGCAGCAGGTATATCCCCGATATGATATATCAAAATAATCAGTGCCGCCAGTACATAGATACCTACCATACCTGGTACCAACTTATCAGTTACTCGGGCGATGGATTTGATACCACCTAAGATAATAATCGCGACCAACCCCGCCATTACAGCGCCAAATATCCAGCCCTGGCCTGCCAGAAAGCTGTTTTCGCCACCAGTAACAGCTATCAATTGCTGAGTAGCCTGGTTGACCTGAACCATATTGCCGCCGCCAAATGAACCACCCACACAGGCGATGGCAAACATCACGGCCAATATTTTACCAACAACCGCCCATCCAGGGCCTTTCTCTCTGAAGCCTTTGTCCATATAATACATGGGGCCGCCAGAAACAGACCCGTCCGGATTGATGTTGCGGTACATGACTCCAAGAGAACACTCCACAAACTTAGAGGACATCCCTAAAAGACCTGCCACAATCATCCAAAAAGTAGCGCCTGGCCCCCCCAGCGATACAGCAATTGCCACGCCAGCAATATTGCCCACGCCTACTGTACCTGATAGCGCCGCCGTTAAAGCTTGGAAATGAGACACTTCGCCTGAATCATTGGGATCGTCGTACTTTCCCCTTACCACATCAATGGAGTGGCGAAAAGCTCGAATATTGACGAAGCCCATATAAATGGTGAAAAACGCCGCCCCAGCAATCAACCATACCAAAACAAAAGGAATGGTAAAACCACCAAAAGATACCGTGAAGAAAACGACGCTCTCAATGGCTGTTGTAATCGGCTGAAAAAACGAATTGATTTTCTCATCGGTCGTCATAGGTCTGTCCTGTACTTCTTGAGCCAGCAACAGCAAAGGCGTCAATAAACTGCTTACTAATACAGCGTAAAATTTTTTCATCATACGAATTAGTTCTGTGTAAAAAAATTGCTTCCCGATTTATCGGAAATATTCAATTTTTCTGCGTTACTAAATTGGCTTTAAAACACGGCTCAGGTAATGTTTAACGTTCCTGATACCTGTTTATAGTTTTGTTTAAATGAAATTTGACTTCTTTCCTGAAGCCGTTAAGGTAAAAGTTTATTCTTATTCATTCAAAAAATCCAATAATTATTTTGAATGGATAGCACAAATCCTATCTGGCGCTTAAATGGTGTTCCATATCCAATGCCTGCAACATTTTGTGATAAATCTCGGTGTTGTCATAAATACCAGAAAACAAATAGGCGGAAGGGCCAAATGCAAAGACTGGCACCATGCTGGCTGTATGTCCATTGGTCGTAAAAGCCAGGTTTAGTTTGCCCATCTTGGAATCTGGATTGATAGCTGTTCCGCCGGTTTCGTGATCAGCAGTGACAATGACCAAGGTATCATCGCGTTTAGATGCAAATTGATACACCAATTTGATCGCCTTATTTAAATCGAGCGCCTCTTCAATCAATATATTGGCGTCGTTGGAATGCCCGCCCCAATCTATTTGAGACCCCTCGATCATCAGAAAAAAGCCCTTTTCACTGTGCCTTTCTAAAAAATCAAGTGCTTTCTCTGTTGCAAATGGCAGATAATCCCTTCCCGCCGCTGCCGTAATAGGGTGTTTATCGGCAGTAAAATAAACAAAGTTTTGTTTGCTATTGATTCGAATGTCTTCCAATAATTCTGCGGAGTAATCAGACACCGCATAGCCTTTCTGGACTAACTCCTGATATAAATCGCGCTCGTCGTTATCACGCCGATCAAAGTAACGCTTCCCCCCCCCGATCATAAGATCGATTTCAGTATCTAAAAAATCAAGTGCAATATCTTCGTATTGAACACGCATGGGGCGATGCGCGATGAAAGCAGCCGGCGTAGCATGAACTATGGTAGAAGTTACAACCATACCGGTTGCGTAGCCTTTGGTATCCAGCAGCTCCAATATGGTTTGACAGGGAACTGTATCGGCATTTACACCTATGGCTCCGTTGTATGTTTTTACACCACAGGCAAAAGCAGTAGCACTGGCTGCTGAATCTGTAATCAAATCATCTGAAGAATGTGTTTTTTGGAAACCGATGACGGGAAATTGCTCTAAAGACAATTTGTTGTTATTGCTGTAGAGCGCCGCAGATATTTGAGACAGCCCCATCCCATCTCCAATGATAAGAATGACATTTTTGGCCTTTTGCCCGGCTAAAGATTCTTGTAAAACTACAGGTGAGGGCATCTTGCAGGTGCCAATACTCGTTAACAACCAAACCAATAACAATCCTGAAACACTGCCCAGTCGTTTTTTCCTGTCTGAAATCACTTTTCTTTCCAAAGTCTTTATCCTGTGTTTTTAGATTTAGCAGAATAAAAATCTAAAATAGTTAAAAAAAACAAACAATCGTAGCTTTAATAAATTCTTAACACAAAAAAGTGGAATTTTATTTGGAATGCCTGTAATTTTGCATTCAAAATATATCCTTATGAACCTACGAGTGACCACCACAATTGTAGCAGCTCTGTTGTCATGGAGCCTGCCATCCAGTTTGGTTGGTCAGTCTTCTATTTTTGATCAAATGTATGGCGATGCCATTATCAATATAGAGATTGAAGCCAATCTGGAAGAAATTATCAACGAAAGACGATCGGAAGAAGACCTACCAGCCATCTTTTCTTTAGCGTTGCCCAATGGGCAGCGGGAAAACTACGAAATTAAGCTGAAATCGCGGGGAAAATTTCGTCGCAGGGTATGCGAATTCCCTCCTTTGACCCTGAATTTTCCCAAAAAACGCCTCAAAGAGGCCGGATTAGCCGCCGATTTTGACAAATTGAAGCTCGTTACCCACTGTTTGGACGACAAAATAATGGGTAACGATAACGTTTTGAAAGAGTACCTCGTTTACCAATTGTACCAACAATTGGCTGCCGAAAGTTATCGGGTTCAACTTGCCAGAGTTACTTATGTAGATAGTGCTAAGCAGTTAGGGAAAATCAAGCGTTATGCCTTCCTAATTGAAGATACAGATGAAATGGCCACGCGCATTGGTGGCGAAGAATGCGAAGATTGCCGGGGTGCCCTTAGGGACTCGTTGGATAGTGTCATTGCCATGCGAACTGCCGTTTTTCAATACATGATCGGTAATGCCGATTGGGATATGGCGATGCTGCGCAACCTTAAAATAGTACGCACGCCCAATAAACCCTCTTGGATACCCGTACCCTACGATTTCGACTTTTCAGGCTTGGTAGCGACAAGCTATGCTGTTCCCAGTAGGGATCACGGCTTGCTTTCCATCAAAGAGCGGGTTTATTTAGGCCCGGCTTCTTCTGAGTCGCAGCTTGTTGAAACGTTGCGTCATTTTATACGCAACAAGCCTGCTATGTACAATACTATTGATCAATTCAAGCTACTCGACCGAGCCAGCAAGGACAATATGATTGCTTACTTGGATACTTTTTTCGCTGAAGCAGACCAGATTGTTGAATCAAATACTGCACAACTTGAGGCATCCACTTTGTATCAACAAGCGACCAAAAATCTGGGGGGTTTTCAGACGAGTTATACGGAATAAATGACGCAGAAAAATTAACTTCCCCATTTTGTCCTTACCTTAGCGAAGCCCGCTAGGGTAAGGACTTTGATCAATCGAGAAGTAATTTTTTGCGCACTACTAAGGAAGTATAAATGCTGCGATTTTCCCACACGATTTGTCAAAGAAGGGAATTATTTATTCTCCCTTGTAATATTGCATACCCTGATTAGCCCGGTTGTTGTGATCAAACAAAGTGGCATTGTCCCAATGGGAGCCTTGCCCCCATTGGGTAGAGCAGGAGGTGGAAACCCAAGCTGGCTCCCAATAAATTAGCCCTTCCCCTCCCCCATCAACAATTTTCTTTTCCAGTGCTTTCAAATAGTCGAACTGGCCTTGCTCGCTAATCGGAAAGCCGGCCACTGCGGCATCCTGCCCCAATATATTATTCGCGCTGTCATTATTCTGCAAGGTAAAAGGGTAGGCTGTTTCGACAACCATGAGGCGCTTGCCGTAAGTTGTGGTAAGGGTTCGGATGGCTGTGGGTAGGTTTTCCATCGCATAATCCGACCAAAGCGGATAATAGGAAATTCCGATCCAATCATAATTTGTAATACCATTTTGTTGGGCTACCGCAAACCACCAAAGCGCGTTTTCAGGTTGGGCAATATGGAGCATGCTCTGGATATCTACCCCAAAAGTCTGGGCAGCATCCCGTACAGCTTGGAGGCCTCTGTTGAAAAGGAAGGCATTGCGCGTCCAATCTATGCTGTTATAGGTTTTATTGGGGTCCTGAAGAATCTCTGCATTGGTTTCATTGCCCACCTGAACATATTCAGGCAGCAAACCCGCATCATTTAGCTGTTTTAGCACCTGAAAAGTATAGTTGTACAGCGAATCGCCCAAAACAGACGTATTATTCACAACAGGCAACCAGGCAGCAGGAACCTTTTGTTTGGCAGGATCTGCCCAATCATCGGAATAATGAAAGTCGAGCAATACCGGGATTTGAAGCGCTTTTGCCCTTGAGATGGTCTTTTTCACATCTTCCAGCGTTGAATAGGCTGTCCAATCGGGGTTATGCCAGAGGCGCACGCGGATCAGGTTGGTACCTGCTTCCTGAAAAATTTGGTAGGGATCTTTTTTTGTCCCCGTTTCATCGAGGTATTGCGCCCCGCAATCCAGCATTTCATTTACATACGATAAATCGCCCCCCCGGAAAAAGGATGGATTTTCCTTTGGGGTTTCTTCTTCGGTCATGGGCGATTCATCCGCTTTTGAGCAGGCTCCCAAGAGCAAAACGGCCAACAACAAAACGTTTAAAAATTCCATACGCGTCTTTTAAAAATTTACCCAAGCAATATGGATCAAATCTGAAAATCAAACCCACTTTTTACCATCTTTTCGTACTTTTCCGCATCAAACTGGTATAAGAAAGCACCTTTTTTGGAGCCGCTTTTGTCTTTTTCATCCAGCTTTTTCAGCACATTCAAAGAAAGTATTTTTTTGCGGAAATTGCGGCTGTCGAGATTGGTTTGATAAATATTATCATAAAGTGTTTTTAGTTGTGGCAAGGTGAATTTTTCAGGTAACAATTCAAAACCGATAGGCTGCCGCTGCGCCTTGATGCGCAGATTTTCGATAGCATCCTGCAACATTTCATTGTGATCCAAAATTAAATTGGGAATCTCGTCCTGGCTAAACCAGTGCGCTTGATACGACTCAACGATTTCTATTTCATGGTGTTTCAATGGGATTAAAGCAGAAAAAGCAAACGAGACAACCCGGCCACCAGGGTCTCTATCAGCCTTGCCATAGCCCTTTAACTGTTGCAGGAATATATTTTCCAGACCGACATAATCTTTTAATATTCGACTGGCGGCCTGATCTACATCTTCATTTTCCCCAACAAAACCACCTACCAGCGACCATCGCCCTTTGAAGGGTTCAAATTTTCGCTTAAAAAGCAAGAGTTTGATTTCTTTTTCATCAAAACCAAATATGATGCAGTCCACTGCTACCAATAGTTTTTCTGCTGTACCGTAGTAATTTCTTTTCAACCCAGACATGTCCTCCCTTTTCAGTATGAATATTGAATAAAGTTAACACCTTCTGATATAATATGCCATTTTTCCTTCAATTTATACCCAATATCCCTTGCAGGCCTTATATTTGCCAGCGCCTGGATGGGAACATATCTCCAACCACGTGTTTAACTCGGAAAAAATCAACATGCTGAGCAGAAGGAATGTCCGCATAAAAGTCATGCAGGTACTGTATGCGATGAGCAGGGACAATGGAATGGTATATAAAGATGCCCTGGCTTCCTATCGGAATAATATTCAAAAGTCCTATGAATTGTACTTATTCAGCCTTTGGCTACTGATCCAAATTGCTGAATATGCCAAACAGGATGCCGCTATTAAGGAAGCCAAACTGCTTCCTACAGAAGAGGACAAGCGTTTCACAGCTAAGCTGGCGGAAAATGAATGGATAAATTCTTTGCTTCACAATGAAGATTTTATGCGCCAGGTACGCCTTTTCAAACTCTCTGAGAAACTAGATATCGATAGTATCCGCCTTTTTTATAACGATTTTGCTAAGACGGACGAATACAAAGAATTCTTAGACAGCCAAGATTCCAACTCCGCTGTTTTCCAACATGTTTTATTAGCCCTTTACAAACATTGCAATAACAACGAGACATTCTGCGACTATCTGGAAGACCATTACGCGAATTGGATTGACGATAAATCGCTCATCGTTGGTGCTATTAAAAAAACGATCAAAGCCTTACCCGCTGAATCTAATTTTTTAAACGAATACCGCCCCGATGCGGAAACAGTAGAGGAATTTGGCGAAAGCCTGCTGGCTAAAGTATGTGAAAATGACCAGCAATTATTTGAACTCATCGAACCTACGCTGCGCAATTGGGATGCAGAACGTGTCGCTGTCATCGATATGATCCTTTTAAAAATGGCGCTCTGTGAATTGACCAATTTCCCTACCATTCCTACCAAGGTCACCCTCAACGAGTTCGTTGAAATCTCCAAACTGTACAGCACCGATAAAAGCAAGGACTTTATCAACGGTATCCTCGACCGGCTGATGAAAAAGCTGGAAACAGAAGGCAGAATCAACAAAGAAGGGCGGGGACTGGTGGAGTAATAGCTCCTGCGTCTTGAGCAGCGTGCATGGGCAAAGGTGCTGTTTTCAAGAGCTTGATTTTCCGCCATCTCTAACTAAGTGAATGGGGAATCAGCCCCTTTCCACATTCAGATTCCACAGTAGTTTATGAAGCTGTATGGATGAATATTCTTTCTAACGAACAGCTTATGGCATTGTCAAGCTCCATTAGACTTTTAGCATTATTGTCTTTCATTACGCTAAGCGCTTGTAATGAACCACTTCAAAACAACGCAAGAGCTGTTTTGAGCCAAGATATTCCGCTAGTCAACAATTCCATTCAGGAAGCTGACGGCGTAATCTACTTTTCTTATAACAAGGGGTTAGTTTGGGAAAATAAAAGCGAAGGTTTGCCTGCAACGACTTCTATCGGCTTAGGTGGGATCGCTGTTTCGGGAAATAAACTTGCACTTATTTCAAAAGACAGTGGGCTCTACTATTTTATGCCCCAAGAAGATAAGTGGGTACATGTGCCCACCGATAAACAACTGCTTAAAAGTAATGTGGGGGCTCTACTATTCCATAATGATTGCATATACGCGGGGACACAAACAAACGGTGTTTTTTACTCCAAAAACGACGGCAAAACTTGGGCAACGCTAAATATCGGCTTGGATAACCTGACCATCCGAAAGTTCGCTGAAATTGAAAATAAGTTGTATGTAGCAACCAATTCAGGGCTTCATTCCTTTAATGACTCACTACATCAATGGGAGTTAGAATATGGGCACGGTACACTACAAGTAAACGGCTTAACAGCTTTTAAAGGAAGTATTTACATTGCTACAAATCAAGGCGCTTTTGCCTCAACAATTGGAAAAAAAGATTGGAAGAAAATCTTTTCAAATGGTGCATTACACAACATTAGTTCGGACGACAAAACGCTGTATGCAATGGTTTATAATGAGCTATTTTCATCTCATGACAAAGGACAGACTTGGCAAAACATCCAAAGCGGACTACCTACTCAACTTTATACATTTAATGTAGTCAAAGTTGATAGCACTATTTTAGCAGGACAATGGGACGGTATTTATAGAAAAGATAAAGAAACTGAGCATTGGAAATTTTCAAGTAATGGATTACCAGAGCAATTAGCTATCGCAAATATGCAGGTGTATAACAAAATCATCGTCGTTAGTGGCAACGAAAGAAAACTTAGAGATGGCATGACGACAGATAAATAGATTGCGAATGGCATTGTATAATCGCCATTCTAGCGAAAGTACCCATTGAATAATAAAAAACAGAACGGCAATCTGAAAGTATTTTTATTCCACCAATAGCTTTTCCGATAATATGCCTTCACTGGTCTGAATCCGTAAGAAGTACATCCCGGGCAAAAGCTCTGGCAAGGTCAATTCAAACCTATTTAAAGGACGATCCAACTTGAATTGGTGCTGAATACGGCCATTAGCGTCCCATACTTCAAGCGATTCCATCTGGATATTTTTCATTTCCAGGACAAAATTACCAGCGTTGGGATTGGGATAAATACTTACCTGTTGCTGAGCATGCGCCCCGTTGGTAGCGCTGACAAAAGCAACCTCAGCCGATAACTCGGACAAACAACCGGAACTATCCGTGACGGTAACGTCGTAAGTACCTGCTTGCAAGCCCTCCAAGTCCTCCGTTTGAGCACCGGTGTTCCATTGGAAGCTATAAGGCGGCAATCCGCCTTGTACCGTCAGGTCAATCAAGCCCGCCCCTTCTTCATCTACTTGTGGTTCTGTTTGAACAAACAAATTCAGACAGGCGGCCAGACTCCAAATCTCTGCCCCGCGCAAACCATCATTCGCATTAAAATACAATTTGTCATTAAATAGCGTGAGCCAGGAAGGATCGGCATTGGCTCCGCCAGGGCGAATATCCGTAATGATGGATAAAGTAGTGTCGTTGTATTCCCAAAGCTCCCGGCCAAACTCGTCCGTAAATGTGGAAAAATAGAGTTTGTCGTTGAAGACAATCAACTCGCGGGGATTGCTGGCGCTCGGATTGAGGTCTTCTGTCAAATAGGCCTCGTTGGTCACTCTATCGTAGTACATCAGCTCTACATTGACAGAAGATGAAAAGCGGCCTTTGAAAAACAACTTGTCCCGATAAACGGTCAGGTACTCCGGATTGAGGTTGCCCGAAACGTTTGTACGCTGGGTCAACTGGCCATTTGCCGGATTATAGCTGAACAGTTGATAGGAAGCATCGGGGTGGTAAGCGCTGAAATACAATTCGCCATCATATACGGTGAACCAATCGGGGCCACTGTCGTCTGCCCCTGGGTTGATATCTGCTACCAATTCCAATACATCTTGGCCATTCAAGCGCCACAACTCATTGCCCGATGTTCCGTCATTAGCTTGAAAATACAGATGACCCTCAAAAACGAAAAATTTCTCAGGATTGGCGCCTCCATTCGGGTTGAGGTCTTCCACCAGATTTGCGGTATTGTTGGCTGGATTATACACATACAGTTCATTACCCAATTGTTCGTCATAAGCCTTGAAATACAGTTTTCCATTAAAGGCAGTCACATCTACGATATGCCCGGTATTATTGGGCGTGATGAAAGAGGTAGGCTGAATTTGGCCATTCGCATCGTCGTAATACAACAAGCCATAGCCCAAATTCGGGTCTATGCCAGAGAAATACAATTTGCCGTTCAATACTTCAAAGTTATAAGGATTCAAACTTCCCGGCGTATCCGAAAGCAGATCGGTATTGCCCGTCGCTGGGTCATATACCCATATCTCCCCGCCACTGTTGATCTCATAAGCGCCAAAATAAAGCCGCCCATTGTACTCCGTAAACTGGTAAGGATCGGAACCTATCGTAGTCATATTGATGTCTGCAGCTATTTCAACCCCCGTATCGCCGGGCGTATAGCGAAATAACTCTCTGGCTATAGCCAAATTTTCACCAGTCAAAAAGATGCTGCCATCTGCAGCAATCAGTGTGCTGAGGTAATTTTGAAAGCCACCATTGTCCAAAAAGCCCTCTTCCGCTACTTGATTATTGGCTGGATTATACGAAAACAAAATGCGCTCCGCTTCATCAACTGAGGCTGTAAAGTAGAGCTTATTGCCAAGTGGTAGTAAATCACCTGGATTAGCATTGCTGCCAGGATAAAGGTCGGCCACTAAAGATACTTGCCCAGTAAGCAGGTCATAGACCCTCAGTTCTCGTCCTGCATTCAAATCACGGGCTGAAAAATAGAGTTTCCCCAAAAATCCGGTGAACCCTGCCGGTGAACTGCTTGCAATACCCGGGTATATTTCGGGAATAGTCAATAAAGTATTCGTGGCTATATCAATGATCCCGAATTCTTCGCCCGTTGCTTGGGTGTAAGATCGAAAAAATAGCTTGCCATCAAAATGATACATCAGATTGATCGTAGGGTAAATAGCGTTTGGGCTGTTATACAAAACATTTTCTACTACACCGGTGCCCGGATCATAGTGCCAAAGTTGGCTCACACTCTGTCCATCATCTGCGGTAAACCACAATTTCCCATTCACAGCATTAAAAAATCCGGGATAGCTATCTCCGTTGGGGTTGATGTCGGCCAGCATTTCTATCTCATTAGAAACCGGATCGTATTTACCAGCCTCAATATCAGCATTGGAAAAATCGGCTGAAAAATAAAGCACGCCATCAAAAACTATCAGATGCCCCGGTTCTCGTACTTCTGCGCCATTAATGTCTTCTACGCGCTGCGCTACGCCACTAAGCGGGTCATAGACATAGAGGTATTTGGTAGAAGTGTTGCTTCGTGCATCGAAATAGATTTTGCCATTCAAAGCAACCACCTGAGTAATACCACTGGAATTTTCATTGGGGTTAATATCGGTCAATAATTGAGCTTGCCCAGAATTCAAGTCGTAACTAAAAAGTTCTTCTCCATGAAATCCATCGTCTGCCTTAAAATAAAGCACGCCATTCAATTCTGCAAAATAGTCTGGATTGGATCCGGCAGGTTGTTGGTTGATGTCTCGCTCCAGCACGAGCTGTGCCGGTAAAATATTTATGAAAAACAGGAAGGATACAAAGGTAAAGATGGCTTTCATTTCGTGTTGTTTTGGTTATGTGACACGATTACTAAACCTTCGAAAGTTTAGTAATCGTGCCGCGTAAAAAGTTATAACGTGAAATAGAAACTCAGAACCGGGCGATGATCCCGATCAGCGCATTGATCCCAAAGGTAGGGTAATGCCGCCAGCGTTCTCGCTGGTTATTGGCCAGGTTGTTCACCTGAATAAAGCCGCCTATTTGCTCGGAAAAGAAATAATCTACACCCAGACTAATGTCAAATAAAGCATTGAGGTTCTCCGCCTCTTCGTCGTCATTGAGAAAAGGCACGCCGTTTTCGAGGTAAAAATTGCCTTTTACGGTCAGTTTGTCTTCCATCGTCGTGTATCGGGCACCGGCATTTAAAGTGAAGGCTGGCAGGTGCCAGGCTCTTTCCTGGGTCTCCAGGGTATAAAAACGCTGGGCTACCGAACCAGTAATGACAAAGCCTCTAAATATAGGCGCTTCCAGCGAAGCTTTCAGGATAAAAATATTGGCAGAATCGTACAACACATCGAATCGCGGAATGGTATCATTGGCTTCTGAAAGCTGGTACAAAGCCAGATTCTCAGTTGTTTTGTATCCAGCCTGCAAGTCATAATTGACCCCCTGAAAATTGCCCTTCACCCCACCGTAATAGTGGAAATAATTGGTATTGCGCACCATCAAACGAGATACGATATAAGGGTTATAATCGCTCAAAGCCCGGAAATTGTTTTTCTGAAGACTGCCCTCCGCTCCGATATAAGCTGTAATAATTCCTTCTACGATTCCTGCAGATACTTCCACATCCGGGAAAAAAGAAAATTCGTCGTCGTGGGAGGCGATATTGGCACCTAACTTAGCCTTAAAGCGCTCGCCGTGATACGTATAGCTGGGTCGCAAAAAGAAGTTGTTGAGGTTTTGCTTAGCAGTATCTCGAAAACTGGAAAAATCAGTTTCCAACTCGATGGCTAAAGGATGGCTATTGGCAAACCACTTGGTACCGCTGATCAATAGATTAAATCCGTTTTCCCGTGCAGCATAATTGTCTTGCATGAAATACATTTTCACCCCAGCGTAATAGTTGAAATCGGCTTCTGTTCGTTCCCCATTAAAAATATTAGCGCCGATATCAAAAACGGAAAAACGCTGTTTTACCCGCTCCCGATCAAATGAGTACTCTTCTTCCTCTTCCTCGTTGATGTCGTTATAGCCATAAAAATGGACGACATCCGATGTATAAGCCAGGTTCCCATTCACGGCAAAACCTTCATCGAAATAATAGGTACCATCAGCACCGGCTTTGGTCCAGGAAAAACGCTGGTTTTCCACACTTTGGCTGTTATTCGCAGAGTGGTGGTCTGCTTTCAAGCCCAAATTGAAGGTTTTATCCTTGGTGACGTTGTAATAGCCTTTTCCAAAAAGGGAAGCAGGAAAACCACCGCCCAGTTTGGCATAACCGTCATAATTTTTTTGCAACTCATCCCCTTTCATAGCTAGGGGTCTGATCTTAGGTGGCAGGTACTCTACATCCGTGGTACGCGGCGTAATGTTGTAATTCAACCTTTTAGAAGCAGAATCCAAGGGTGGAAGCGCCGGATCAACCAACTGCCTGGTAGCATCGCCTAGGCGCGCATCAAAACTCTTGACAATATCAACTGCCTCCGACTCCAAATCAGGGTTTTGAGCATTGATCGTACAGGTAGCCGTGAAAACAAAAAGGATAAAGCAATATTTGATTTTATTCATTGTATAGCGGTCTTTGCGTTTTTATTTAAGAAAATGGGCTTCCATTCGAGTAGTTAAGTTTGAATCTTGCCTTACCTGAATTGCCCTGATCTGTCCTGAAACCAGAAACCTGCCCGTCTTCTCCCGCGTTTTTCGCGGGATCAGCCGGGTAAAAAACCAGAAACTCAATTCCCTTCATCCAATTCCAGCGTTCCGGAATCTTTCTCATTGTTCAGACGAGACGAACGGCCAATTTGCGCATTCAGATCATTGAGTTTGCGGCGCGCTTCGGCTACCAATTCCTGGTCTTCCTCATAATTATCCAACAAAGCTTCCAAGGCGGCACGAGCATTGTACAAATCGCCTTTTTCGGCCAAAATATCCGACAGCAGGATGATGCTTTTCGCCACCCAGTAAGGATAGCCCGAACTTTCCTTGTTGGCGTTGATACAAATTTGCTGGGCGCGATCCAAGTCGCGGCGCAGGTAATAAATATAGGCATTGAGATAACGTGCTTCCGCCGTTTGCTCGTTGTCGCTGGTGCGGATCACCTCATTGAAAGCAGCCAATGCGTTGTCGTAATCGCGCTGGTCGAAAGCCATTTTGCCGAGGTAAAAATTGGCGGTAGCTACTTGTTGTTGGGTAGCCAATGGGTTAGAAGACACTTTCCTGGCCAGATCAAATACCGCGCTGTTATTCCCGATGCGATAGGCCGCCCGCAGCGCACCTAGTTGGGCTTCAAATCGCTGGTCAGGACTGGTGGCCACTTCTTCCAGTTTGATGTACAAATTGTATGACAATTGAAAGTCTTGCTCGTGGTTGTAGGCAATGATGGCGCTTTTCTCAATCGCCTTTACATAATAAGGGCTTGGGCCTTTATCTACCACTGCCTGGTAATCGGTCAACGCTTTTGAATAATCCTTGAGCACACTATACGATTCCCCCCGGTGGTACAGTGCGGGCAAAAGATAGCGCCCCCTCGGGTATTTGCGCAAATATTCTGTATAATCGGTTACAGCCCGGTCATAGTTGCCATTCTCATAAGCCGATTCTGCCTGCCGGAAACTGATGGAATCCCTCACTTCCGTATTGACATTATACCCAGGCACGGTTTCCAGAAAAGCAAAATAGTCATCGGCTCGCCCCAAATCATCCACATATATTTCCTCCAAAGCGGCCAAAGCGAGTTTTCCTTCATCCGGATCGGGGTTGTTGGAAAATACTTGCTTGTAATAGTTGATGGCACCATCCAGGTTGCCCTGGTTGTAGCTGATGAGCCCCAGACGAATGAGTGCATCAGGAATCAAATCGGAAGAACCCCGATAGCGGCGTATCAATTCCTTGAGCGGGTCGCTGGCCTTGCTCAATTGACCAATTTCCTGATAAGTTGCGCCCAATTGCAGCAAAGCATCATCGGCATACTGCGATTTGGGGTAATCGGCTGCCAACTGTTCCAGCGCCAGGATTTTATTGCTGGTGCGTCCCAAAAGTCCCTCGATGATGGCTTTTTGAAACAACGCGTACTCAAACTCGGAATACCTTTTATCAACGGCCTGGTTGTAATATTTCAGGGCATCGTTGTATTTGTTGCGCTTAAAAAGGCAATCGCCAGCCCGCAGTACCGCATCACCCAATACCTGGTTTTTCACCTTATCATTGCGAATAAATGGCCGGTTGCGCTCTATGCCGCTCACCGCATCTTCAAAAAAACTTTGGGCGGCGGTGTAATTTTTTTGTTTGAGGTAATTGTACCCCTGGAGGTAGTTGGCTGTAAAAACAGAAGCCTCATCGGGCATACTGCCCAGTGATTTAGCCAGCGTTAGATACTGATCAATCAGGCGGGCGCTGGCGGCATAAGATTCTTCGCGGTGGGCAATATCGCCCAACCAATAAGTTGCCAACGCGCGCGTTTTATTGTCCACTGACATGTCAATGGATTTTTGGAACAAAGGCTTAGCGCCTGCCGCATCGCCGTTTTGCAACAATTGAAGCGCCCGGTAATAGGTTACTTTTTGATGGGTTTCGCGAAGCTCAGGCGTTTTATTGGGTATGGCATCTAGTATTTCCATGGCCTGCTTGTAATCGCGATAACTCAGAAAAATTTCACTCATTAACTCTTGCGCCTCAATGTAATGTGGCGATTGGGGCCGCAACTCTTGCAAGCTATTGATGGCTTCTCTGGGGTCGCCCAATTCATACGACAGCTTGGCGTAATTCCACAAAGATTCTTCCTGTACATAAGCATCATAAGCCATCTTCTTTGCCGAAGCAAAAGCCGTGCGCGCAGATGTTCTTTGGCGCAATTTGATGTAGGAATCCCCCAAAATGTACATAGCATTCTGCCCAAGTTTGGAGTCAACATTGGCTAAATCTTTCAGGTAATTAACAGCTTTGCCGTAATCCTCTGTTTTGTAATAAGCGTAACCGATCTGGTATAACTCTTCTTCGCGCAGTTTTCCACTCCGTTCGGCATAATACTGCATGTGAGGCAGGGCTTTTTTGTAGTCGCCTTTTTCAAAATAGGCTTGGCCCAGTAGCTGTCGGATCTCTTTTTCGTTGTTGATGTCGCGCTCTTTCAAGCGGGGTTCTGCATAGGCGATCAATTCATCGAAACGCCTTTCGGCAAAATAGATTTGCGTCAGGTAATAGGGAATGTGCGACTTATACTTTCTGGATCGCTCTACTACCCGAAATTGAGCGATGGCGCTGTCATAGCTTCCCTCAAAGAAATAACAGAGGCCGAGGTAATAATTCGTCGGGTAATAATACTCGTTCTCAATATCTTTAATATCCCGGAAATTGGACTTGGCCTGCGCAAATTGCCTTTTGACAAACAGCGAATAGCCCAGTTTAAATTTCACTTCACCACGCTGCTCCCTGGTCATTCCGGAGGTAGGCACTTTCGTGAAATATTCTACCGCCTTATCGTATAACTTGGCGTCGTAATAGTAATTGGCCAATTCGATCAATGCCTGTGTCGAAATGGGGTCGGGAGAGTATTTTCGGATGAAATCCAGGATCAGTTTTTCCCCATCCGGTGTACCCAAACGAACGGCACAACGCGCATAATAAAACTCTGCCTTTACCCGCAGCAACTCTGCATCCGGGTCATTTACGGGCAGCAAGAGGCGCAAAGCCCGGTCAAATTCATCCTGAGCTTTCGCAAAAACGCCTTGATCATACAATTCAACCCCATATTTATAGGCTTCATCTGCCTCTGTAAATACAGTAGTTTGTTGAGCTTGAAGGGATAGGGCTTGCATTCCAAGTAACAACAGCAGGGCAAAAAATTTCTGCATTTTTATGGTTTTTGTTTTTGTTTGTCAGTCTTGAGCCAGATAAATTAGTATGCTACGGTGCTGAAACCCGATGAACGTTATGACGTTTCAGGCGCGGCAACTATTGTGTTGACTCCAAAAAAATGTCCAGCTAACTAAAGTAGTGTGCAAAAAATTACTTCCCAATTTATTAGGGATCGGGAACTTAATTTTTCTACGTTACTAAAAGGACAAAACAACCTTTTGAATGATATCGCAACATTCGTGCAATTGCTCCTCGGTCATCACCAGTGGCGGTGCAAATCGAATGATATTGCCATGAGTGGGCTTGGCCAACAAGCCATTTTCCGCCAATTTGAGGCAAATGTCCCAGGCGATGCCGCTATTTTCGTCGTCATTGATCACAATAGCGTTCAATAAACCTTTGCCGCGCACCAAAGTCACCAGGTCGGTACGATCTACCAAGTCGCGCTGCATGCGCTGGCGGAAGATCTGCCCCAAATTTTCTGAATTTTCTGCCAGGTTTTCATCTTCAACCACTTGCAAGGCCTCGATAGCCACAGCACAGGCCAAAGGATTGCCCCCATAGGTAGAGCCGTGCTCTCCCGGGCGAATGGTCAACATGATTTCGTTGCTGGACAATACAGCGGATACAGGCAGCACCCCACCCGATAAGGCCTTGCCCAATACGAGAATATCCGGTTTGAATCCTTCATGGTCGCAGCACAATAATTTGCCAGTACGGGCAATCCCTGTTTGCACTTCATCGGCAATAAACAATACCTGATTTTGTTGGCATAGATCATAAGCTTTACGCAAATAACCCGCATCGGGTACGACAACACCCGCTTCTCCTTGTATAGGTTCTACCATGAATCCGGCTACGGTAGGGTCTTGTAATGCTTCTTCCAAAGCAGGCAGGTCGTTGTAAGGAATGAGTACGTAACCGGGCATGTACGGACCAAACCCCTTAGTGCTAGAGGGATCGGTAGATGCCGAAATAGCCGCTAAAGTCCTTCCCCAGAAATTACCGGTAACGAATATGATTTTCGCTTCATTCGTGGGAATGCCTTTCACTTGATAGCCCCATTTTCTGGCCAGCTTAATGGCTGTTTCTCCGCCTTCCACCCCAGTATTCATGGGCAACACGCGTTCGTACCCAAAATAAGAAGTGATGAATTTGCCGTAAGGCCCTAACACATCATTGTGGAACGCACGGGAAGTAAGGGTTAGCTTTTGCGCCTGTTCCATCAAAGCTTGCAGGATTCTCGGGTGGCAATGCCCTTGATTTACGGCAGAATAAGCCGACAGGAAATCATAATACTGTTTTCCTTCCACGTCCCATAAAAAAACACCCTGCCCTTTTGATAATACAACGGGTACAGGATGGTAATTGTGGGCACCGTAACGATCTTCCAGTTCCATCAATTCTTTCGAGGACATCAGGGTGTCTTGTAGTATCATGGCGTATTGATTTTATAACTTGGTTAAGGAATGTCATTTGAATAAACGATGATTGCGCCCTTTTCCTGCATCAATTGAACAGCTCGGGCACCATCTTCCGGCTGAAGATTGACTGCTCGACAAGCATCTAGGATCAGATAGGTATGGAACCCCAATTCCAAAGCATCCAAGACAGAAAATTTCACGCAATAGTCAAGCGCCAAACCCATGATGTAAAGGTTATCAACGCCTTGCTCCCGCAAAAATTCGCCCAATCCGGTTGACTTTCGGTGTCCATTATCAAAAAAACCGCTGTAGCTGTCGATCAGAGGATCTGTTCCTTTCGTAAAGATACGGTTTATTTTTGATTGTTGCAGGGAGGCAACCAATTCTGCCCCAAAACTATCCTGCACACAGTGTATTGGCCATAGGATTTGCTCCAAGCCATCCAATTGGATCACTCCACCAGGATTGCGCCAGGGATGATTGGCAGCAAAACTGCCGTGATTGGCCGGGTGCCAGTCTTGGGTAGCAATGACCAAATCGAAGCGATCCATTAGCTGGTTGGCAATGGGAATCACCTCATCTCCTTCGGGTACGGGTAAAGCGCCGAATGGACAAAAATCGTTTTGGAGGTCTATCAATAAAAGTGCCCTCATATTGGGAAAGGTTTCTGGTCTCGAGTTTCTGCTTTCTAGTTTTCCTTCTCCCGCGTTTTTCGCGGGATCATTCGGGCAAGCGGCTCAGACGGGTGGTTTCAAGCGAGCCAAGCCTAGCCACACACTCACTAGCCACCCTCCAATCAACCATCAAAACGTCCATCCTTCATCTCCAGGCGCCGATCGCTCATAGCAGCTAGTTCTTCGTTATGTGTCACAATCACAAAAGTCTGTTTGAAGTCCTGGCGCAAATCAAAAATCAGGCGATGCAATTCCTGGGAAGAAGCAGAGTCCAAGTTGCCGGAAGGCTCGTCTGCTAAAACGATGGAAGGTTGGTTGATCAAAGAGCGCGCCACCGCTACACGTTGTTGCTCCCCGCCCGACAACTGCCCTGGTTTATGGGTCAGGCGCTCTGATAACCCCAAGTAATCCAGCAGTGTTTTAGCCCTTTCTTTGGCCTTCGCTTCGGGCATTTTGCTAATATATGCGGGGATGCAAACATTTTCAAGTGCTGTAAACTCCGGTAAAAGGTGGTGAAACTGGAAAACAAAGCCAATGTGTTTATTTCTAAAAACCGCCAGTCGCTTGGTGTCGTAACGGCTAAGGTCTTCTCCATCTATGGTTAACCTCCCGGAATCTGCGCGATCCAAGGTGCCCATAATGTGGAGTAAGGTACTTTTTCCGGCACCGGATTTTCCAACGATGGATACCACTTCACTTTGGTTGATTTGGAAATCAACGCCTTTTAAGACTTGCAGGTTGCCGTAAGATTTTTTGATTTGCTCTGCTACAATCACCTTATTGGTTTTGAATGAACAGGAATAACACGCAATTGTGCGCTGCCAAAGGTCGGAAATTTTAAGGAATTACAAGGTAGAGAAAGAAAAATCAGCGCTTGGGCTTTGAAAATCCGTGCGTTGCTTGCGCCCAAAAGGTTTTGGGGAATTGCTTCAACCCGGGAAACCCGAGTGGAATATCCCGACCGGAGTGCGGAACATAAGCCGTTTTCCAAATATAGTCCCATATAGCCAATGTGAGGCCGAAATTAATCCCATAACGGTGGGAATCGGGCATGTCGTGGGCATGGTGCCAGATGTGCATCTCCGGACTGTTGAATATGATTTTCATAAAAGGGCCTATGGCGAATGCGCCAATTAGGGTGCATGTAGCGACTACTGTCAGTTGTGCTAAGAGGCTCGGATTTTCCATTAGGGCAATATCAAATGCGCTGACCGCTATCAATACCCCAATAAATGCACCGAAAATAGCCCCGCTGTTACGCGCCGGCACAGTAATATTAGAATGGTTGTAATGGCCAACTGCCAACGTAAATATATGGATCATGAAAAAATCATATAAACCGATACCCAACAAGGCCAGCGGTATGTACTCAATGGTACGATACACGATGGTTTCCATCCAATGGTAGCGCAAGTGCGCCGCAAAACCCATTTGCTCTACAGAATGATGCACTTTGTGAAATTCCCATAAAAATTCAAAGCGATGCAACAAACGATGCGTCCACCACTGAACAAAGTCGCGTACGATAAAGCCCACCAACAGAACTACCCAAAGCGGTGCCGTTTGCAACGGATTGGATGCCTGAAGGTCAAAGCCTGTCCAGGTGATGATCAGGTCGTTGAAAAAATAAACAACAACATTAGAAGCCGCATTGTAGATAATCAGGGAAAAGAGGAAAAAATTGAAAAACATGTAAAAGAAATCGAGCCAGAAGTCTTTGCGAAACTTTGGCTGCTCTTCCCGCCAGGGCCTCCACCATTCCATCAACAAGAAAAAAAGCGAGACGCCTATCAGCCAATAAAAATAATTGTGCCAAGAAGGATTTGCCATTTCACGCCACAAGTATCTGGCGTAGGACGAGTAAGATTTTTCAATAATTTCCCAAACGTTCATGTAAAAGCTTGTTTTGCGCCTGTCCGCCTTGAGTATCCAATTGGCTGGGCAAGAAAAGCCTGGCTTGACGCATACCTGCTTATACGAGTAGGAAACCCGCCAAACACCTTTCTACCTAGCCAATTGAATCCTCAGCAGCCCTGATTGACGTCCATCAATCCAAATTGGGCTGTGGCGTGAGGCGAAGATAGGGCTTTACTTCCTTAAATCCTTTAGGAAATTTGCCTTCAGCATCCGCACTGCTGATTGACGGTGCAATCACCACATCATCACCTTGTTCCCAATCTACGGGCGTGGCCACCTGATAATTGTCCGTCAATTGCAGGGAATCGATCACCCGCAAAATTTCATGGAAGTTCCTACCCGTAGAAGGCGGATAGGTAATCGTCAGGCGGATTTTCTTATTGGGGTCTATCACAAAAACAGAACGTACTGTTGACTTTTCCGTTGCAGCAGGGTGGATCATATCATATAGCATCGCGACTGTGCGATCTTCATCTGCTATGATGGGAAAATTCATATCGACGCCCTGGGTTTCCTCAATGTCTTTTACCCATACATGATGTGATTCCAGTGGATCCACGCTCAGGGCAATGACTTTTGCATGGCGTTTGGCAAATTCTTCTTTGAGTGCAGCTGTACGTCCCAACTCAGTGGTGCAAACAGGTGTAAAATCAGCAGGGTGCGAATACAATACGCCCCAATGATCGCCCAACCACTCGTGAAAACGGATTTCACCTTCGGTGGTTTTTGCTGTAAAATCCGGAGCTATTTCTCCTAATCTCAATGACATAATGATATGGATTTTAAAAATGATTAAATTCTTTCCGTTCCAGGAAGTTTGCCTTTTTCCAGCGCTCCCATACCATTTTGGAGCTGTGGCTGGAGTTTGTACTTCGACTTTTCGCTCGTAAAAAACGGCTCCCTCAATAAGGAATGTACCAGCTCAGAAATTGTTTGATGCTCGATCAAAAAACCATCGTGGCCGTAAATGCTATCTATAATCTCCAACCGCGAATAGCGGATTCCATTGGCAATGGTCAGTTGTTCTTCAACCGGAAAAAGGATATCGGAGGCTATACCAATGACCAAAGTTCTGGCTTTTACTCGTTTCAGGGCGGCTTCTACCCCACCCCGCCCCCGGCCAACATGGTGGCTGTCCATGCTCTTGCTCAAGCTCCAATAGGCTTGAAAATCAAACCTTTTTTGCAGCTTCAATCCCTGGTACCGCTGATAGGAAGCGGCTTTGAAATCGTCGATCTTCTCCAAAACAGCTTCTTGTTGTCTATTTTGGTAGGATCGATAACTCCGATAGGAGAGCATGGCGATGGCTCTGGCTGCTTCCAGGCTCTTCGCCATCATGGCCGAATCGCCCGTTTGGAGGCCAACCTCAAGCGCCATTCGTTGCGCTTCATTGAAAGCAATTCCCCAGGGCGAGTGCGCAGCATTGGTGGCCAGTAAACAAATGTGCCCAAATAAAGCGGGCTTTTCTACGGCCCATTCTAGTACCTGTTGTCCACCCATTGAACCGCCAATGGCCAGGTGTATGTGGCTAATACCCATATGCTGCCGCAACAACTCGTGCGCAGCAACCATATCCTTAATGGTAATCAAGGGAAAATCAGCACCATATACCTGTCCATTCAGCGGATTCAAACTGCCAGCAAAAGTGCTTCCATAACAAGAACCAATCATATTGGCGCATACGATAAAATACCGTTCCGGGTCGAGCAGATTGCCCGCTCCAAAAAGCCCCTCCCACCAGTCATGTACCTCTGAATTGGCCGTCAAGGCATGGCAAACCCAAATGACGTTATCGCCTTTTTTGGATAGCTGCCCATAGGTGGTATAGGCTATTTGAAGCTCCGGTAATACTTGGCCGGATTCCAACTGGAAAGGTGCCTTGATATTTAAGTACGTCACTTTATACGGCGTGTTAGCGATTAAATAGTAGCTGTTTCGAGATGGACAACTTTCGCAAAAGCCTGTTCCAAATCGGCTTTGATATCATCGATGTGTTCAATTCCAGTTGATACGCGCAGCAAATTGGGCAGTACGCCGGCAGCCAATTGCTCTTCTGCTGACAATTGTTGATGGGTGGTGGCAGAAGGCTGAATAATCAGCGTTTTTGCATCGCCCACATTCGCCAAGTGGCTGACCAGTTTGAGTTCATCTACAAAACGGGTAGCGTTTTCTTTACCGCCTTTGATGGTAAAAGATAAAACCCCTCCAAAACCATTTTTGAGGTATTTTTTTGCGGAAGCATGGGCTGGATGGCTTTCCAAACCAGGGTAAAAAACCAGTTCAACGGCCGGATGCTGCTCCAACCATTGAGCCAATTCCAGGGCATTGTCCACGGTGCGCTGTACCCGCAAGGAAAGGGTTTCTAATCCCTGCAACAACAAAAAGGCATTGAAAGGACTGAGCGCCGGGCCATAATCGCGCAGCCCTTCTACCCGCGCCCGAATGATGAAGGCGATATTGCCAAAAGGCCCATCCGTGCCAAAAACATCCCAAAATTTCAATCCGTGATAGCCCTCTGATGGCTCTGTAAACTGGGGATACTTGCCATTGCCCCAGTTGTAATTGCCCCCGTCCACGATGACCCCGCCGATAGAGGTGCCATGTCCGCCAATCCATTTGGTAGCTGATTGTACCACTACAGCAGCGCCGTGTTCGAGGGGGCGGAAAAGGTAGCCACAAGCGCCAAAGGTATTATCCACTATCAAAGGCAGGTCGTATTTGCGGGCCACCGCAGCTATTCCATCAAAATCGGGTACATGGAAACTGGGATTGCCTATGGTTTCCAGATAAATAGCTCTTGTGTTTTCATCTATCAGGCGCTCATAAGCGGCAGGTGTTTCGTTTTCAGTAAAGCGGGCTTCTATGCCCAAGCGCTTAAAGCTGACTTTGAATTGATTGTAAGTTCCGCCGTAGAGGTTGGCGCTGGAAACAAAATTGTCGCCCGCAGAAAGGATGTTGTTCAAAGCAATGAATTGGGCTGCCTGCCCAGATCCCACTGCCAAAGCAGCCGCTCCGCCTTCTAGCGCCGCTACCCGCTTTTCAAATACATCCGTGGTCGGGTTCATGATGCGGGTATAAATGTTGCCAAATTCCTTGAGGGCAAACAAATTGGCACCATGCTCGGAATCTTTGAAGGTGTAGGACGTTGTTTGGTAAATGGGCACAGCGCGGGAACGGGTAGTTGCTTCTACCTCTTCCTGACCAGCATGCAATTGCAGGGTTTCGAATTTGTAATTAGACATGATCTATGAAATTAGGTTGAGTGAAAAGATACGTATAGCGGGAAAGCGCCCGTTTCGGTGCGAAACAGGTCAGGTGCCAGGCCTGATAGCTTGCTCAGGTCAACAACAGCAACAACAACGCATTATAGAGCAATGCACGCGTTGAACTATTGGGCTCGATGAATCAAAAAATGAGAAAAAATTGGTGTACATTGGATCTTGATTTTATATTTCCAAAAATTTGGCGGGAATTGGCACCATTCGCGTTGGGCAATGGTTGCCAGGGTTTCGCAGAGCCCGATCTCTCCACCCTTCTATATAAAACCATTCTTTTCAAAGAAGTGAATGAGCTGCAAATATAGGAAAATGGCCATTAAAAATCCTATTCCAGCAATAGGATTTTTATTAAACGGCTGGAGTACCTGATCGGCGGTTATTTGTTTTCAAAATAATTGCTTTATTTTTAAAAAATCACCGATTATTTTATTGCGAATTATGTTTTTTACAAATAATACTTCCAATTTTCAAACAGTCAACTGCAAATGCTAATTTTTTGTTAAAGTTAAGTTTGAAAACCAATCATCATGGAAATCAATATTAAAAGGCTAGGCAATGCCTACCATTTAGAAGCCAGCAACGAAGATGGCTTGACCATACAATCAGATGCGTCGGAATCCATCGGCGGGGGCAACAAGGCCATGCGCCCCATGCAAATCCTTTTGTCTTCGCTAGGGGGCTGTAGCGCCATTGATATCATTCACTTGCTGAATAAGCAACGTCAGCCTCTCGATGACATACAGATTAAAATAACGGGTGAACGGGAAGCCCATAAAGTGCCCTCCCTATTCACCGATATTCACATTCATTTTTCCCTTTATGGCCAGATTGATTCCAAAAAAGCAGAACGCGCCGTTGAATTGTCGATGGAAAAGCTGTGTAGCGTCAAGCAAATTTTGGACAAAACCGCCAAAATAACCTGGAGTTGGGAGGTGATTGAGGAGTAGTACCGACAGCACTAGCAGGGTTTGGTATTAGTCTCTCGGCTTTTTTATCCAGCTCTCATAGGTCATCTGAAACTTTATTTCCCCGTTGCTGTATGTGCCAACTGCGCTCCAGCCTGCTTTTTTATAAAAAGCGGCTGCTCTTGTATTTGGCTCTGTTCCTAACCACACCGTTTGGTCGGTTTGGCTAAAATACCAATCGAGCATGATGTCGTGCAAGCGCCTGCCTACACCTTGTTTGTGAAAATCGGGATGAACAAATAAAGCCCAAATATTATGGTCTTCCATATCTACGATCGAAAATCCAATAATTTGATTGTCTTTCTCACAAACCCACCCCTTTCCTCTTTCTGTAATAAATAACCTACAATGCTCGTCCGTTACAAGACTTGGGTTTGAGAGCTTGTTCTCTTTCACAAGATTTCTAATAAGCTGTACTTGTTCAATATCACCAATATTCGCCTCTCTAATTGTCATATTTTTCAATCATTGCTTCGCTGTTAAACGCTGGTTCCCTTGATTAGCTGCTAAATATGCGGAGAATTTCCTTTGGTTTAGTAACGCAGAAAAATCAATTGCCGATGATTGGGCGACGCGTACCTTTTTCAAAACAAGACAGGCTGCCCAAAAGTCAGCAAAGTGCCATTGATATCGAGGATGGAAAATTCCAACTGCCCCCAGGGTTTGGGTTCCAGTTTTCCCAATGAAGCCAACTCCACTTTTTTTTGGAGGAGTTCTTCGTACCATTTTTCAATATGCTCCGATACCCGTATATAGACCATCCTATCGGATAAATGGGGTACTACGTTTTGATCGAGGTAAAAATGGATTTCGATTTGATCTTTAGTCAATAGGATATAATCGACGTATTGTCCAATGAGTTTGAACTCCAGCTTTTCCAAATAAAATGCCTTGGTTGCTTCAATATCTTTTGCAGGCAGTTTTGGAACGATAGCTTGTAGCATGGAAAGCAGATTTTATGGTTTACTACGAACAACCCCGACTTGGAAGGATTCACCCATCAGACCTTTCCATTCGGAATAGCCCAATCCCGCTGATGCCGACACGCTTCAGCGGGGTTGGACGAGGGTAGGTTCCACTAAACACCACCCACCAAATAAATCATCAAAAGCTTAAAAATTAGGACATTTTACATTCGTGCGCCAAGTGGCCGGCTGTATATAAATAAAAGAAAGCTCGAAAGCGCCCCTTGAATTATTAGCCGCCGCAAGAGAAGAAGTGGTAATATCATAGCTCAGGCCAATATTCCAGCGCTCCATTTCCAAAAAGGTTGTCACTACAAAAGCATCCATGCCAATTCCCTCTTCGAGTTGGTTGGACAAATGCACCCAACCACCTGCCCGAATGGCGACTTCTTTCCAATCGCGGTTGGTATATCGCAAGTTGGCGCCAACAGTGGTGCTGAAGTATTTATGTTGCCCCATAGCCACTACAGCAGGCAGAATACTGATATTGCTATTGAAGGGAAGTTCGCCACCGGCATGCCCTACCCAACGGGAGTGCAACTCCTCATCGGGCACATCAACAAACGATACATTGGGCGTGTTCAGGTGGTTAAGTGCGCCACCTACATACAAGCTCCTATTGTCGTCGAACAATACATACCAGAGCAAGCCAGCATTGAAATCGAGGTACATATCCGTCGATGTACGGTTGGTCGCCTCACCGGAGGATGCTTCGAAATCGACAAAGCCTCCGGCACCATTGAATTGCTGCGAAAACCACAGTTTTTGCCAATTGAGGCTGTGCTGACCAAAGCCCAATTGTGCCCCGGCTATCAGGTACTGATCATAAGTGGCATAGCGGCTGCCGCCCAGTTGCTTCATAAAAGCCGTGCTTAGCCCCACTCGGGTACGGGTGAGGTTGGCCGCGCCAGCCTGATCTCTCAAAGCAGTAAGACCATAGCCAAAAAAGTCGCCTTTTTGAACCCTTTGGCGCACGTCAAAACTCGCAGCAATGGTTCTAAAAGGGTCGGAATCCAAAATACTGGCATACAACTCTCGATAATTGGCCACAAAACGCATTTTCCCTTCAAATACGCCTGTCATAGCGGGGTTTAGCTCCAGCGGAGAGGCATAGAACTGGGAAAAGCGGGGATCTTGTGCCTGCAATTCTTGCAAAAAAAACAACGCAGAAAATACAAAAATGACACGGGTAAAATATGTTGACATAAGCATGTTTTTTAAAGCTTAAATTTTGAATAAGGAAGGATAGCCTGATCGCAAACTTCGTTTCCATCAGGCTATCCCCATGTTGGTTTATCTGATCAAAGTTGTATGACCGCTTAGGGTTTCTTCCATACCGTCTTTGTAAATGACTTCTAGGTACCAGACATATACCCCTGAACTGGCCGCTTGGCCTTTAAAGAAGCCATCCCATCCATGTTGGGTGTCGTTGACCATGAAATCTGCATCTTCATGCACCAATTCGCCCCAACGGTCATAAATCCGAAAACTCTTGATCATGGTATTCTCGCCGTCTTTTCCATGCACCATCAATAGCTCGTTGGTATTGTCCCCATTGGGTGAAAACCCGGTTGGTACAGCGATGATGCGCGGTTTGTCCACGTATATCCATATTTGGTCGCTGGCTTCACAGCCATTGGCATCCCTGGCGTGCAAGGTATATAATATGGAATAATCCGGCTGAGAAGTTGTTGTCAAACATTTGACACAACTCAGCGTGCCTTCATAGGGTGCTTCCCATGTGAATTCAATTTCACCTTGGCCTGATTGAGCCATTGCATTTAAGGAAACACTATCACCCAAAATCAGGGTAATGGATTCGGGGCCTGCATCAACAACCAAGGGGGCTGGGTCAAACAATTCTGCCTCTTCTGCAAATATACAGCCGTTGCCATCTCTAATATACACGGTATATGACCCGGCATTCAGCGCAATTTGCATGCTAGACCCGTTGAAGAATTGGTTGTCCAAACTGTATCGGTAAGGCGGTGTGCCGCCATCCGCAAAAATGCTGATGGCGCCGTCTTTTTTACCAAAACAGCTTGGATCCTGTGTCTCCAGGTCAGCAATTAATGTTTCCGGCTCGGTCACCTCTACAGAGGCCTCTAATTCACAACCATTGGCATCAACGAGGGTCAACTCATAGACGCCAGCAGACAGGTTAATGAGTTCAGCAGACTGCGCACCATTCGACCACAAATAACTGTATTCAGGTGTACCGCCATTGGCTACAATGGAAATGGCACCTTCTTTTGAGCCAAAACAATCGTTGTCTTCTACATTGGCCAAATAAGTAACGGCAGTAGGTTGTGCCAATTCAACCGAGGAAAAAGCAATACAGCCCAGGTTATCCGTAATGGTAACAAAATAGGTACCCGCTGAAAGGTTGTCGGCACTTTCCTGCGTTTGTCCAGTGCTCCACTCGTAGGTGTAATCCTCGTTTGGTCCGAATATTTCGCTGACTGTCGCGACCCCATCGTTGCCTCCGAAGCAACTCACTGGCGTCGTCGCGATATTGAAAGTGATGGCTTCGGGTTCTTCCAGGAATCTGGATTTGACCCGTTCGCAGCCCTGCGCGTCTGTCACCGTTACGCTATAGGTAGCGCCCCCGACCAAGCCTTCAATGGTGTTTCCCGTTTCATTGGTACTCCATTGGATGAGGTAATCGTCTTCTGACTGGCCAACCCCGCCACTTAGTGCAATCACGCCCAAGCGGCCATTCTCCAAGCCATTACAAGAGGGCGATTCTTCCAAAATCAAGAAATCTACCTCATCCAAATCTTGTAATAAAATTTCGCCACTGGCTTCGCAGCCATTCTCGTCCGTTACAATCACTTCGTATAGGATGGAATCCAAGCCAGTAGCTGTCGCTAAAGTTTGGCCGTTACTCCACAAATACGTGTAATTGGTACCGGTGCCTCCCATAGCGCTTACCGAGGCTTCGTTGTTCATTTGACCAAAGCAGCCCCTGAAAGTTTGGGAAAGGCTCAAGGTGACGGGTTCTTCCGGTTCGCCTACTGTTGCTACCGCTTCTGCGATACAGCCTTGGGCATCCGTAATGCTCACCTCATAATTACCCGCCAACAAATCGGTGGCAGTTTCAGTATTTTGGCCATTGGGCCAGGCATATTGATAAGGCATGGTCCCCCCCGCAACGATGGCTTGTGCTGTGCCATCATCTAATCCTACACAAGAAGCGTCACTGAGGTTAAAATTGATGCCGATAAGCTCTGGCTGGGTAACCTCTACGGGACTTACGATTTGACAATCATTGGTATCGGTAATCGTCACCGAATAAGAGCCCGCTGCTAAGAGCGCGGCCGTTTCATCAATTTGCGAAAGCGGGTCATCCCACAAGTAAGTATAAGTTCCCGTTCCGCCCGATACAAGCACCGTTGCGAAACCATTGGCTTCGCCAAAACAGGAAGGTTCTACCACATCAATGGATTCGATCACCAAGCCATTGGGACTATCGACGTCTATACAATTGGCAGCCAAACAACCATTGGCATCTGTTACCGATACGCAATAAGCTCCGGGCGATAAACCCGTCAGTTGGGTGCCTGTACCCGCATTGCTCCAGGTGTAAGCTAGCATTCCCGTGCCGCCAGAAGCAAGTAAATTCACTTGACCATCATTGCTATTGTTACAACTGGCATCTGTTGCCGTTAGTTCGATTTGGATTTCATCTGGCCCTGTAAGTTCAAAACTGGCCGTAGCCGTACAGCCCTCGCTATCGGTTACCATTACTTCATAAACGCCCACGCCAATATCGCTCAGCACATTACTCATAACAACAGGGGTAGTGTTCCAGGAATACGAATAGGGTGTCGTACCACCTATAGGAAATGCCTGCAAGCTCCCCGTTGTACCTTCATAACAAAGAATGCCGGTCAAACTGTTGATGCTTACCAATAGCGTATCTGGTTCATTGATAAAAAACGGAACAGTATCCACACAGCCCACCATATCGCTAACCACTACAAAGTGGTTGCCGGCAGGGAGTCCGATGAAATTACCATTTGACTGCCCGTCATCGCTGCCGTCCAGAAAGTATTGATATGGAACAGTACCATTATTTGCCTGTACAGAAACAGAACCATCGGAGAAGCTATGGCAGCTCACATCTTGTGTATTGCCCACCAAAGCACCGCTCAAATTACAGAAATCAAAGGTGCAAAGGCCACTGCCTTCTCCTATGTTGCAGTTCAAATTCTGGGCAACCACTCGAACCTGCAATTCCACATCATCGCCATTGACCAAGCTGCTGACGCTATAGGTCGTTCCACTGATGGGGCCTTGCCAGCCTGATTCCACCCCGTTGATGATCACATTTACTTCGTATTCCGTAAAACTACCCACTTGATCCCAGCTAAAAACAATAGATGAACTATTTTCATCTGAAATACAGTTGATAAGCGGTGCAGGAATGTTATTGACGACCTCCACCAAGATCTGATCCGTATAAGAGCAGCCATAACTGTCCATACTCGTCACCTGATAAGTAGTAGTTACAGCAGGTGTTGCGTTCGGATTGGGGCAGTTGGTACAGCTCAATCCGGCTCCTGTCCAGGCGTAAGTAATGGTATTCTGCGAATTAAAGGTGATCGACCAGGAAATAATTTCGCCTACATCATTAGGGGCAAAAGCATCTGTGGCAAAAAGCGTCCAATTGCCGTTGATCGTGGCACCATTCAGGGCATTCCAGTTGCCTTCGGGTAAAAATTCGCCAGTAAAAGGCCCAGTGCCCGAAGTAATGGGTACTGTTGCCGTAGGCGTAAAACAAGTATTGGTATAATTATCCGACCCGCCGCCATTTCCACTGGTCAACTCCAATATCTGCCCAGATGGCGCCTGCAGCCAAACATTTATATCCGAATTCCAATTGTTATCAATGTTGATGCAGATAGATTCGATCTGGTTCTGTGGATTGGTGAGCGTGTTAGGTGCTACGCTGTTTACCTGGATACGAGATTGGAATGGATTGACCGGGGGGTGGTTGGCGGCACCAAAGGAAGCCAAAGGTATCGCCTCAAAAACCACCTCGCTCAACAAAGCATCCTCATTCAATACATCTATGCTCACCGTTTCACCTTGACAAATGATGGTGTCATTTTGTGGGGTAATATTTTCCGAACAGTCGTGGCAATTCGGATGCGTAAAAGGTAGGATCGAAACCGCAACAGATGTATCGTAAGAACAGCCAAATTCATCCATCACACTGAAGGTATAACTAGCTGTACCTGCATTTTGCGGAGCAGCCGAAATAGAATCTGGTTGGTAATAAAAAATAGTGGGATTATCCTGCCAGGAAAAATCCATGATCTGTGGGGTAAAAGTCTCCAAGTCTGGATACAAATCCTGTGCAAAGTCAATGCGCCATTCAAAAATCCAGCCGTTATCGGATCCCCATCTGTCCCATACCGTAATTGTCCAATCGCCGTTAAGGGTACAGCCAATCAGGTCGCTCAATGGGTCATACGATTCGTAGTTGCCCGCAGGCAAGGTACCCGGTTGGTTATTCGTCGCGTATTCCCGCCAGGTGCCGTTCGTAGCTGTTGTAGTCCAGCAATACTCCCAACCTATACCTTGACCTGGTGGATTGGGCGTATTGAAGTCGTCTGCTTCATAGGGTATCCCCAAAAAGGTTTCTCCGGCGCCTTGTGTGTTGGTAGGCACGTAATTGTGCAAAATAATTTCCGTACCGTCTGGGCAAGTCAGCAAGATTTCCAAATCGTGCAGCCAGGAATGTTCCATAATGACACAAATGCCTAAAAGGTCATTCACATTGGTCAGGGTCTGTCCGGGAGAGAAGTTATTGAAGGTCACAGTGGACTGGTGGGGAACGCCAATACCATCCGGCAAAGGCAAAGAATCCGATACAATAGCACCACTGGGAAAACTGCCTTCTACGGGCATCACCGACACCACATCGGCCATGTCCATCGCATTCACAGAGGCACTCAAATTGATCGTATCGCCTGCACAAACCTCTTGTAACAAATCTTCATTGATCATAAAATCCGGGTGGGTCGATACCCTCACCCGTTGGCCAATATAGTTGATATTGGTACAGCCTTCTATATCCGTTATGGTCAATTGCACGGTATAACCGCCCGATTCTTCAAAGACATGGGACACATTTGGGCCCACTGCCGACTGGCCATCGCCAAAATTCCATTCAAAGGTGGAAGTCAAATCCGATTGGTTGTAATCAATCCCATTTTGCGGATATAGCCCGGTGGACTCGAAAAATACCCGATCGCCTGGACAAATGTCTATCCAACCGGTGTCTGCTGGAAAGGCTAAGGGATCGGTCATAGTCAACTCGGCAAAAATGGTTTGGCAAGCCTGAATGCAGTTGATGTCAGCACTCCAGCCTGCTCCTTGCATACTGGCATCGGAGGTAAAAGTCATGGTGAGGCAGCCTGAAGGGTTCGCCACCGTTGCTTGTACCGTGTAGCTTTGCGCGCCTAGAAAATCTTCTGAGCAGGCCAGTAGCGGTGCTCCAGTGTTTTGCCCATCATAAAAGCAGAGGTTATCGCCTGCCCCAATATCCGAATTGGAAAAAACCAACTGGATATAATCCGATGGGTCGCTCGGACAAATCGTCATCGTTTGATTTAGATTCGGCCCGTAATTTCCATTGCCGCCCGAATCGACAAAAAATCCATTACAAGTACTGACGCTTGGGGAACTGCCCATAATCACGTTCTGCCCCAAAGCTCGATTGGTAAAAAAGAAAAGTGCTGTTAATACAGCCAGATAGCATGTAGAAATCCTCATTGGCAACTACTTTGCATGGTTTTTAAATGGAATGTCCTATTTTTCACCCAACGCTTTCCTAAAGCATCGGCTGGAAAGTGCAGGTAAATAGATTAGGTTGTTCTTTAATTTCAGAGATTGAAGCTATCAGACCATAGATAGTAACATCCTAAAACAGGTCAATTAAAATACTGAATTGCAATATACTATAAACAAGTTGGTTTCAGAATTTAGCAATTGTATCTAAAGTCCGAAGTGAATGACCTGTGCAAAATAGGAAAAAATATGCTGGAGCACGGGAATAGTTGCTGAAAAATCAAAAATGTCAGGATACTAACAAAAACGCGAAGGGCAACCTGCCTGCTTATGAGCAAAGTTTTAAAAAAAGGGCTTATTTTCAGATACAACAAAGATAGAAAAAATATTATTAAATGTATCGAATTTCTAACTTTGCGCATCTTTTAAGGAAAAAAATTCATTCTATGAATAGCCTGGATGGCAAAAAACTAGCCGCAGATATTCGCGAGGAGTTATCGGAAGCGGTACAGGAAATCAAGCGACAAAACGGCAAAATCCCTCATTTGGCTGCCGTATTAGTAGGAGAAGACCCGGCGAGCCAGGTTTATGTAAGAAACAAAGTTCAGTCTTGCGAAAAAGTAGGTTTTACATCCACGCTGATCAAAGAAGAAGCCAATATTTCGGAGGCGGCGCTGTTGGAAATCGTTCACCGATTAAACAATGACCCCGATATTGACGGGTTTATCGTTCAGTTGCCATTGCCTCGGCACATCGACGAAGAAAAAATCACCTTGGCCATTCGCCCTGAAAAAGATGTGGATGGTTTTCATCCCGTCAATTTTGGCCGCATGGCACAAGGATTGCCCTGCTACTTGCCCGCGACCCCTGCCGGTATCCTTGAAATCATCCGACGCTACCAACTACCCACGGAGGGCAAAGAGGTCGTAGTCATTGGCAGAAGCAATATTGTGGGTACGCCCATCAGCATCCTGCTTTCCAGAAAGGATTATCCGGGAAATGCAACGGTAACCATTTGCCACAGCCGCACGCCTGACATTAGCGCTCATACGCGCCGCGCCGATATTTTAGTAGCAGCCATTGGCAAGCCCGAGTTTGTCACCGCCGATATGGTCAAGGAAGGAGTGGTCGTCATTGATGTGGGCATCAATCGGGTCGAAGACCCCAATAGCAAATCGGGCTACCGCCTATGCGGCGACGTGGACTTTGAAAGCGTCAGCAAAAAGGCCTCCTGGATCACGCCAGTACCTGGTGGAGTCGGACAGTTAACGGTGGTTTCCTTGCTAATGAATACGCTGAAGGCCAGCAAAAAAGAAGTGTACGTCTGATTAAAGTAATGTGCAAAAATTACTTCCCAATTTTTCTGCGTTACATAATTCCCCAAAAGCCGTTTTTACTTGTTTTACAATTTTTTGAAAAGTTATGAACAGCAAAGAAGGCACTTATCATATGGCCAATCAAATCAAACAATTGATTGATCGGATTGCCCCCCTGGAATATGCCATGCCCCTGGAAGTATTCAATGGATCGAGCCTAGGACAGCATTTCAGACATATTCTGGAATTTTACATCTGCCTGATGGACGGTATTGAAACAGGCGTCGTTGACTACGCCAGCCGGAAGCGCAACTTGGCTTTTGAAACCAACCCGGAGGAAGCCTGCCGAGTCTTTATGGAAGTGGCCAGCCAAGTTGGGCTGATAGATGAATTTCAAACGGTGCAGGTCAGAGCGGATTTTTCTGATCAACCAGAGGTCATCAGGCCAGTCCTTCAATCCACCGTTGGCCGCGAATTGATGTTTGCCTACGACCACGCCATCCACCATTTGGCTATGGTGAAAATCGGACTGGCAGCATTGAACCCAGCAGCTTTGACAGATCAAAACTTGGGTGTTGCACCCTCAACCCTCAAGTACCGCCAGATAGAAACCGCCGTAGAAAAACAATAATTTTATTTTCAAGCTATGATACTAAAGCGATTTTTATTGCCCGGCCTCGCCGCCTGCTTTTTATTTATAAGTTGCAAAAACAACACTGCTGATAGTCAGGCCGAAATAATGCCAACGGGCGATCCTGCCATTGATGCCCTTTCCGTACAGATCGCGGAAAATCCCAATAATCCGGCGCTTTATGCCGAACGGGCGCGTCTTTTTTATGAAAATGACGGTTACGATGAAGCCCTGTTGGATTTGGATAAGGCTTTGCTACTGGATTCCACCAATGTGGATTACCTGCACCTGAAGGCCGATGTTTACCTCGACTATTTTCGCTCGCGGCAAGCCTTGATGGTGATGGAAAAAGCAGCCGAGTTATTTCCAGACCGCATCCCTACCCTGCTCAAATTGAGTGAATTTCAAATGATTCTGAAGCAAAATACGGAATCGATGAAAACCATCGACCGGGTTTTGCAAATCGACCCACAAAATGCCGAGGCATATTTTATGTTTGGGATGAATTTCAAAGAAACCGGCGACACCATCCGCTCGATCAATAGTTTTCAAAAAGCCGTAGAGCTGGATGCAGACATGGTAGATGCCTGGATTTTGCTAGGCCAATTGTACCACATCAGAGGGGATAACAAGCTGGCTTTAAGTTATTTAGACAACGCTATCAGAGTAGCTCCTGATTATGTGGATGCCTGGCATGCCAAAGCAGATTACTATTCTGACTTGGGGCAGCTCCAAGCAGCGATAGACACTTATAGCGAGCTGCAACGGATAGCGCCTCAGTACAAAGAAGCTTACTTCAACTCCGGGCTTATTTATCTGGACTTGGATTCGCTGGCTGCCGCTAAAAAGCAATTCGATATAGCTGTAAAAATATCGCCTACTTACATTCAGGCCTATTTTTATAGGGGCTTGACTGCTGAAATGTTGGGCGACCGCGCTGCCGCTAAAGTAGATTATGAACAAGCCCTGCGCCTGGCTCCTTCCTATACCAATGCCCAGGAAGGACTGGAGCGGGTGAAGTAGGTATGTGGTATTGAGGGGCTAATCCTGCTTTTAGCGGGAGGTTTCAGGTTTTTTACCCGGCTGATCCCGCGAAAAACGCGGGAGAAGACGGGCAGGTTTCAAACTGACCTGTGACCTGTCCTGAAATACGTTGCCCAATGGCCATACCCAAAGTGGATAAAACAAAAATCAATCCAATTACAAATGCTTTCTTATTTTTTATGATTGATTAGAAGCTGGCAGACACCCAAAAGCACCTGCCAACTCCGCGCTAACTTGCACTACCGCTCTACCACTACCTTTCTGCTCCATACCGCATCGCCCACCTGCATGCGCAGGACGTACAGCCCAGGCGGCCAGTCGGATACCGGAATACTAAAATGTTGTACATTGCCTGAATTGCCAATTTCCATAAAATAACACAATTGCCCATTACTATTAAAAATAGTCAATACAGCTCCCTGATCCGGGAGGGCGCAGTCAATTTGCAACATGGAGGTAGCAGGATTGGGGTAAACACTTACTAGTCCGGGGAATTCATCAACGCCTACCGTGGAAACCAAAAATTCATCTGTAATCAATACCGTCATCGTTCGGAGCGTAGTAGATAATAAAAAAGTATCCAATACACCATTGATCGTGAAGGGTCTGCTCTCTCGAATATTAATTGCCAGGGCATAGCGACCTGTCATTAGTGGTTTATCCCATATCATTGTTCCTCCTCCCCCAGATTGAGACTGAACCATATAAATACTGTCAGATGCTAGAGGTAAACTATAGTTTTCAGCGGGGAAAGGGATCAATTCACCATAGTAAATGTCACCAATAAACAATTCATCTGATGCAATGTTAACTGAATGCGTAACTACATCTCCCTCTAAGTACAATAGCCCTGGTGTGGTGAAAATATCTGGTGAGGTATTTACGGCCAACGCATTTACTGGTGGATAGAGTACAATAGTATCATATAATTCTAGTACCTTAGTTCCAGATTCTTCAATGTTCACTATATCATCCACCAAAAAGCTGTCCCTAAAACCGATTCGATACAGTCCTGTATCCTCGTACCAATGACTGGCAAAGTATTTTTCCAGATAATAATATTCATTCTCATACAACCCAACGTAGTTGGCTGATGTGCGAAAAGCGGTATCAAGTGGGCTGCCGTCGCCCCAATCAAAAAGAACAAAATCCTTTAACTCATTGCGTCGGCCTATGGTAATGGAAACCCTCACATCATTCAGTACTTCCTTATCCATTTCGGCTCGATATATACCCGTGGCCGGGTTCTGCCCAAAGACGGAAACTCCCGCGAAAAGAATAACGGTAAATACTAAGGCACCCCGGTTCAACCTATGATTTGTTTTTTTCATGGCTTTAGATTTTGATGAAACGAATGGGTATATGCTTAATTAGAATTTGATAGATACCCCCAGGTAAATCTGATACATCTGCTTCCCAGGTTTGATTGCTATCATTGAACTGAATTCGTTTCACTATCTTACCGTTGATATCATAAATGGTAGCTGAAAAATCAGTTGATTGCTGCAAATGAGGGGATTCTATCATTAATTTCTCAGTAGTTGGATTAGGGTAGAGCGAGATATTAATATCCTCTGTATTCACCTCACTGATAGCTACCAAGTTTGAAGTGTTTAGCTTTGCGATAAAACCATCATTTTCACCTGCATTAAAATCTTGCTGATATGCTCCAGCAGGGAAACTTAGCGGGAAATCATCATTACTTGACGTTGACCCATTAAAAAAGATCGCATCACCTTTTGAATGTAAACTCCATACAGATTCATGTGAATTTCCACCAAAATAAGTGGAATAAACCAAAGAGCGATCAGATGAAAACGCAGCTAAAAATAGGTCTCGCCCGCCTGCAAAAGTATCTTCAAAATAACTGTTACCTAAGGGCGGGCATAGTGGAAATAAGCCAGAACTATTTGGAGGCATACAATAATTATTCGAAGAAACCGGTGAAGCACAAGTAGTATTGCCCGATGCAAATAATATATCCTGTAATCCATAATCTACACTTTGTGTAAAAGAAAAACTACTACCTTCAATGCAACCAAAACTTGTTTTCCAAGTCAAGCTTCGATTAGTGAACTCTGCGATAAAATATCCTTCGTTTTCAATGTCTTGTTGATAGCCGCCACCCGTATTGGCAGGAACTGTTCTCAATTTATCGCTTCCTCCCATCAATGCTAGCTTGTTTCCTGACAAAGATATACTTGATGGGCTTAGAATTATATCCTCTAAATCACCTCCAAAAAAAGTACTCCATGCTAAGCTTCCTTGAATATCAAACTCTGCCAGGAAAACATCCTGCCCGAAATAGGAGGAAGCTCCATCTGCAAAATTATACTGAGAACTCCCTGTTGGCTTACAGTTAGGAAAGTTGTTATCTTGAGGTACATTACAAGTATTGTTTGAGTAGACATCTGTTGCTGTGTTTCCGGCAATAAATAAATTGCCATTCTGACCTTTTTCTAAATCCACGATACGATCATCATCAAAGCCTCCGAAGTAAGTGCTCCAAATCGTTTCTAAATCAGGATTTAATTTTAAAATAATGCCATCTATTCCTCCGTTTTGAGATCCATCGAAATAATTCCATCCATTATTTTGCTGCATAGAAAAACCAGCTCCGAAATTATTCGTTTCACCTGCAATATATACACCTGATTGGTCAATAACAAGGCAGTTGATTTTAGATTCACCTCCTCCACTGCTATCCAATATTTTGGCAGCAAGTAATGTGCCTCCATTTAAAGTAAATGATGCTACAAACCCCTGGATAGCAGGAGTTGGCGTGCCAGAAGTAGCTGGAAAATTGGAAGAAAGCGATCTCCCGACTAAGTAAACTTTGTCTAAAACCTTAACATCATAACCATTTTCAAGAAAACCGCCTCCCAGTAAGGTAAAATACTGTAGTGCAGCATCATTTTTAAATTTACCTATAAAGGCACTTGAAAACCCTAATGTACCCTCTGTCATTATTCCAGTAATATTTGGAAATTCAACACTTGTACTTGTGCCTGAGATATAGAAACTGCCCTCGTTATCTAAATCAGAGCCGGTAATTTCATCAGTAGAGATCCCCCCAAAATAAGTAATCCAATCGTCATCGGCTCTTACTGTAATCTCCCCCTTCACCACAATCACCAGCGTTTTGGTGGTATCAAAAGAGCCAGTAGCAGAAAAGGATACCTCGCTGCCACTCAGTGAAAAGGCCGGACTCCAGGTCGTAGCAACAGCTTGTCCCACGCTGTTCACCTGATAGGCTTCGGGGGCTGGAAGCTTAAAACTACCCAGCGAAGTACCTACTACCAGATCGCCATTGCCATCTATACTCAAGCTGTCATGACCTGCGAACTCCAGCACAATATCGTCCGGATCGCCGCCGGGTTGTATGGTGAAGTAATATTTGGTGTTTGATTGATTGGAATAGTATTGCAAGTCTATGTAATTGTATATATCGCTTTGTATCACCCGCTCGTGTGCCGCTACTCTGGCGCGACCCTCCGGCACATGTCCCAGGTAGTAATTGTAGTGCCAGTCGCGCTCCTCCAGTCCATAAGCCCGCATATCCGGGGTCTTACCGTTTTTGAAGCTCACATCCACCCGGTGTAAGGTATCAGGGGTGCTGCTGATCGTGTCTATACGGCTCAGCACATAGCTGAATTTATTCTGTTGAATGTACAAGGGTGGGTAGCTCCCTGTGGCGTAATACTTCACTGTTGTCACCGCTGTACCCGAAGTGTCGGTCAATTGCCCCCGGTTTTCAATGAATGAAATAGCCGCAGAGGTCGCTTCTTCATCCGGTGGGATGACCACCGTCTTTTTGGCATAGCTCACCGTCATATAATCTGTACCGCCGTCCACTTTGCCGTTTTTTCCCAATACGATAAAGCCATTGGTGCCGTCCAGTTGTATTTCCGTCGCCCAGTCATCCCGGTTTTCCAGTCCGTTAAATCCATTGCTCCAAATGGCCGTACCACTCGAAGCACTCAAAATGCGGGTAAAATAATCTTTGCTATCGTGCTGGGTAGCATACCCGGTTACATAGATATACCCAGTGCTGTCGGCAAGCAGGTCGTAGGCTTCGTCATCAGTCGATGCATCGCCATCGTACAATGATACCCATTGTTCGCTGCCTGAAGCGTTGTATTTCACCACCGTATAATCTTTGCCCGTTGTGGTAGTGGTATATCCAGCTACATATACGTTGCCCGAATCGTCCAGCGTGATGGCTCTAGGGCGATCATCTTCATGGGCGTTGCCATCATATATTTTTTCCCATACCACCTCTAGGCTTTCATCTAATTTAATGGTAATAAAATCTAAGCCATTACTTCCGGTATCTTCATAGCCGCTTATGTATAAATTGTTGGCATCGTCAACTGCCATATCCACAATTTCATCCATTTCTGCTTCTTCTGATACCGTGATCGAAGACGAAACAGTGCCGCTAGTCCGATGTAACAAAACCGAACCAACAGACCATTCCGTCAGGCTTTGCTGCAGTACTCCTTTTATTTCTATATAAGTGCCAAAGGCGCCTCCTGTCAGCACCAGAATGGCGCCAGCATCGTACAAATGATTGCCGCTATCTATATTTTGCGCCCATAGTTGTGTGCCATTGCTATGGTATTTTATACAAACCATGTCCACAGAATTGCCAGAATTGGTGGCTCCTCCGCTTACATATATATTGCTAAAGCCATCAATAGCCAGTGCTACACCCCCATCGTAATAACTAGCTGAGCCATTGTACAACTTATCCCATTGTTTGGTGCCTGAGCTATTAAATTTCACCGTGAATACATCGTAATGATTGATGCTATCCTTATACACTGAGCCAGTCACCAGTATGTTTAGCGAATTGTCCAGCGCCAAATCCCCTACCAAGACATTCCCATCATTGGATGCGACGTTGTATGTGCTGCTCCACTGCACCTGACCAGAGCTGTTGTACTTCGTTAGCGTCAAGTCGTATTTCCCGTATTGGTTGATCGTGCTGCCTGCCACATATAAATTAGAAGATATATCCGTCACGCTTAACACCCGATCAAGGGAAGCTGCTTCTTGCGACCCTTTACCCGCGTACCATTCTTCCAAATACAGGGTTTCCTGCGCCGCTACCTCTTGGGGTAGGGGTATTACCAGCATGAAACTACCGATTGCCATCCATAAACAAAGGCTAAGCCCGGATCCGTAGGAGACGGAGACGGGAATGAATGAATGAATGAATGAATGAATGAATGAATGAATGAATGAATGAGTAAACTCACATTGTTTAAAAACGTTTTCATATTGTATGGTTTTAATGAATAAACAAACTACTACCCCGAAAAGGAGACTAACCTTTTGGTGGATCATATTCTAGTGTTTGTCGTTTGGGTCTGTAATGAAGAATTAACTATGAAGGGACATTAAGGAAAAGAAAACCCGCGTCTGTGATTTTGACTGCAATATAAGCAGCATTGAGGAAAAAGTCAAGTGGATATGGAGATTTTTTTTGAACGATAGGATAATATCCCTTCCAGTATCATAAATTTGAGGCTGTGAAGATTTTCCACTAGGGTGCTTGTATAGAAAATCCCCGCATTGCCCAACTTATAACAATTGCCATGACCAAAAAAGAAAAAGCCAGAGCCATAGCGGCCATTTTGGAAGAATACTTCCCAGCCGTACCTATTCCTTTAGAGCACCAAGATCCCTACACCCTGCTGGTAGCCGTCCTGTTATCTGCACAATGTACCGATGAACGAGTCAATCAAGTCACGCCCCACTTGTTCGAAAAAGCGGATAATCCTTTTGACATGGCAAAATTGGAGGTAGAAGAGATTAAGGCCATCATCCGGCCATGTGGTTTGTCGCCCCAAAAGTCGAAGGCCATATCCGAATTGTCGCGCATATTGGTCGAAGGCTATCAAGGCGAGGTACCCCAAGATATGGCCGCCCTGGAAAAATTGCCCGGTGTCGGACACAAAACAGCTTCTGTTGTCGTTTCCCAAGCTTTTGGCCAGCCCGCGTTTCCGGTGGACACCCACATCCATCGCCTGGCCTACCGCTGGGGACTCAGCGATGGCAAAAACGTCAAAAAGACCGAAGAAGACCTCAAAAAGCTGTTCCCAAAAGCAAGCTGGAACAAGCTTCACCTGCAAATCATCTATTTTGGCCGCAAATATTGCCCGGCTCGTGGGCATCATCCCTTTGAGTGCCCCATTTGCAAGCTCTATGGCAGAAAGGAGATCATGGTATAGTGCGGTAAGAACTATATGGCTTTTTTAGCAAAAACACCCTATATTTGTAAGCACAACCAAGCCTAGTTTGCATGACTGCACCATTAAAATTGCCTAAAAAAATTTTTTCTTGTCAATCCTACCACGATATGATAGCAGCAGGTATTTTGGATGAAACGGAACGCTTGGAATTGTTAAATGGCGAATTAATACTGATGAGTCCTATTGGCCCCAAACACAGCAGCATTGTCAAACGCATCAACCAGTTGTTGCAAAATTTACTGAATGATAGGAATACCATCGTTTCCATTCAAGACCCGATAACGCTAGAACCAGCCTCTGAGCCCGAGCCTGATATAGCTTTACTGAAAAACCGCCCCGATTTTTATGCCAATAGTCACCCAACAGCTTCAGATATCTATCTTATCATCGAGGTAGCAGATACCACGCTCGAAAAAGACCGTCAACTTAAAGGAAACATCTACGCAAAATCGGGTATTCCCCAATATTGGATCATCAATCTGGTTGATCAACAAATAGAAGTATATGACACGCCTATCGGAGAAAAATATGCTCATCAACAAACTTATGGTATAGGAGAAAATATAACTTTACCGTTTTTCAATATTACAATAGCAGTTGGCCAGTTTTTTGGCTTTTAGCACATGCCCTCATGCTCAAAATAGGAATCACAGGAGGAATAGGCAGCGGAAAAACCACCGTTTGCAAAATTTTCGAAACGCTGGGCATCCCGGTTTATTACGCCGATGAACAAGCGCGGCGATTGATGGTGGAAGACCCCACTTTGGTGCAAAACATCCGCCAGCTTTTAGGCGAAGGGGCTTATACCGAATCGGGGCAACTCAACCGAGCCTATATCGCCCAGCAGGTTTTTCAGGATAAAAGCCTTTTGCAACAGCTCAACCAACTGGTGCATCCGGCTGTTGCGTTGGACGGCCTGCACTGGCACGAATCCCAAACAGGTGTTCCTTACACCTTAAAGGAAGCGGCGCTACTGATTGAAAGCGGCAGCTACAAACAACTGGATTACCTCATAGTCGTGACTGCCCCGGAGGCCATCCGCCTGGAACGGGTCATGCAGCGCGACCAGGTAGAAAGCGCTGCCGTGCTGGCTCGAATGAAACAACAACTGCCCGAATCGGAAAAAATAGCTCTGGCCGATTTCCTAATTGACAACAACGGCCAACATCCACTCATTCCTCAAGTGTTGACCATCCATCAACAACTCCTTGCTTTTTGAGAAACAAGCTAATATGACAATACCCAAACCAGAAACATTCATCACCAGCATCCGTTCGCTGGAAGAATTGCTGGAAAACAGCTTTTCCTTGCGCAATTGCACCTTGCAAGCACTCGATTTTCGCAGTAAAAAACTGAATTGGCAGCAAGTAGAAATTGACAATACTTGCTTTCTGGGTTGCCAAATGCCACTAGAGGAAGAATTGGTGTTGAGGCAAAAAGGTGCTCATATTTTTACCGCCCCCGATAACCTACCCTATAATCCTTTTCGCAGTAGCCTTTATACCTGGCAGGAGCTGATGCAGGGTTATACGCCGGAGCAGGATAATAGCCTGGATTGGCAGATTTATCAACATTTCTCTGCTGCCCGCTACCACCACAACATCAATGAAGCGCTTTGGCAACGCATCCACGACCACGCCATTGACGATGGGCTGCGCCAATTGTTGCATTTTGACCATAATGGAATGACCCAAAAAAAGGTGGTGGGTTTTATGGGTGGGCACAGTGCGCGTAGGGATGATCCGTTTTATATCAAGTCGGCGCATACTGCGAAACGGCTAGGCGAAAACGGCTATTTCGTGGCGTCGGGTGGGGGGCCTGGCATTATGGAGGCAGCCAACTTGGGAGCCTATTTTGCGCATCAACCCCTATACCACCTAGAAGAAGCGCTGCAACTGCTGCAACAAGCGCCCTACTACAAAGACAAGGGCTATCACGCTTGTGCCCTGGAAGTATTGTCCCGTTTTCCGCAAGGGCAACAAAGCCTGGCTATTCCCACTTGGTTTTATGGCCACGAACCCAGTAATTTATTTGCCTCCCACATTGCCAAATATTTTTCCAACAGCATTCGAGAAGATACGCTTTTGGCCGTGAGCCTTTACGGAATTGTATTTGCCCCCGGTAGCGCAGGTACTACACAAGAAATTTTCATGGATGCCACCCAAAACCACTACGGCACTTTTAATTATTATAGCCCTATGGTTTTTCTGGGTAGAAAGCGCTATGAAATTGATACCCTGATTTATCCGCTGCTCCGCCAATTGGCCTGGGGAAAACCTTTTTATGATTTGTTATACCTGACTGACGAACCGCAAGAGGTGGTAGATTTTTTGCAGCAGCATCCACCTGTAAAGGTTTGAAGACCATGGCCTCAGGACTAAAAATCGGCCAGTAAGCCCCCCGCGATGCAAGCCCCTTCCCCTACCCCCAGGTACTGGTATGCCGCCTGTAAAAGCAACTCGTGATAAATCTGATAATTATCCCTGGTCATCGGTATCCACTCTTTGACCATAGGTGGATTGCCTTCCAATACTTCTCCATTGGGGCGAATAGTTTGTCCGATACTCCAGCTAAAAGTGGCTATCTCATTATTCGTGCCGGGATAGGTGATGGCTTCTTCCCATTGCCAGGTGTTGCTGAATCCCCCGGTGGGCATGCCCACGGAATATCCCATATGATTATCAATAACCATAGCCGCCAATTGATCTACCTGTGAACCTGTTTTGGGGCCAAAAAAAGCGACCAGTTTCCCGGTAAAATGCCTGGGAGCAGGTGAAAGATAACCATCTTGAGTGGGGTATCTGAGCTTGAAAGGTGCACTATTGGAGTAGTCGCGCCCCTGCCGGATGGCAGACCTGACCTCTGTACTTAGCCAGTCAAGCAAACGTTTTCCATCGTCTTCAAAAGGGTTGGTTTTTGCTGCTCGTTGAGTGGATTTTTTATAAAATTCACGCTCTTTGTCAACAAAAGCTTCTGTTATTGGGCTGATTTTAAGGTTTCCAAAGGTTACTTTGAATGACTTATCGCTCAAATGGCGCAGCAAGTACCCTGCATTTTCACCGCCACTGCTGTTGCTGGCATCTAAAATGATGTGGCTATCCAACCATGCTTCCGCTGCTGCTTTTTCCATAAAGGCATCCAATTCTGAAGGCATATCGGCTTCAAAATCCAGCCATTCCAGCAGCAGTATTTTTTCGCCCGGACAAGGGCGGTAACAACGAAAGTTATTGCCGGTAAAAAGCAAGTCCATAGCCTTGTAGGGATGTTGATTGCGCCATCTGATATGGCGTCCTTCCACATAATTAAGTTGGATGTTGCTTTGTCCTCCTTGCTTGTTTTCAAAAGTAAAACGGACTATTTTGTTCTCCAGAAAGGGCATTAAAATCGGATCATTCCAAGTTAATTTTTGCGCCAGTTTGGCATAAAAAAAAGCTTCCGTAGAATACGGTACAAACAGCTTGGCTTTTTCTATAAAAGCGCCAATTGGAATGTCGTTGATGGCGCTAAGCTGGCTACCCGGCTGAAGGGTTTCCAAACCAGCAAAAGCTTTGTAATTGGCTGCTAATTCCGATACAATCAAAAACGGTTGATGCGGATCGCTGAAGTCCACCTCAAATCGCAAGGGCAAATACAGCTTGGAGGAAGGTTCTGCCTGTTTCAGGCCCTGCACCTTCAGATGGGCATCTTTGCGGCAATTGCTGAGTTGTAGCATGCTTTGTAACAACTCATCCAGGCTGCGCGATTGGATAAAATCGGTTTTGAGTTGCAGCATATCTTGCTCCAAACTGATGCCCAGCCTTTGATACTTGATTGGAGAAAGCGCCTCTCGCTGTAAAATGGATTGATAAAGGTAGTTAAAAAGAGCGGCATTGTCTTTTGAATTGATTGCTACCTCCTTTTGTACCTGATTACATGCATAAAGCAGGCTTGCGACCATACACAAGACCGCCCAAGTAAAGGGTTTCATAACTGTGCCTATTTGTAAACGGCAACCACCTTTTCTTGCTGTGTCTTAATGGCAAAACAAGCCCTCAAGCACAGCAAAAGCGTTGCTCAATGTCTGCAAAAACGATGTTAGTGTAAAAGGAATGGGAAGTAGTAATAAAACAGTGTTAGGAGTATGAATTGTATCGTCAAAATTAAGAAAGCCGCTGCGATTTTCCTATTAAAAAAAATAATATTATAAAAAATTCACAACTAGTTTACAAGCATTCATGTAGCTTGCCATTCAGTTACTCCCATGAAATGCGAAGAGCGGTACTATTAAGCACCGCTCCTCGCTGTTTATCGAATCTATTTTGCTCGACAGCCTATTGCTCAATATCGCCCAGGTTGCGAATATTTACCTGTACTTCATTAAATTCAGAGACAATTGCAGTCACAGAAACAGGCCCTGTAGGCACGTTTGAGCTGGCAAATGAAGCCTGGGTACGGGTGAAGATAACGATTTCTCCTGTGCCATCGCTCAAGGTTTTTGACCCAGAGAAAGTACCTGCATCTGAAAAAGTCGCATCAATGATCGTCACCAGGGTCGATTCCCAAGCCTCGTCATTGGCCTTGATTTCCGCAATGGTTGCCTGACGCGGGTTGGGCAAAGTACCAAGGCCAAAGCTCAGCCCACTGGTATTGGGCACGTTGTTCACTTGCAGCAGGCCATTGAATTCAGACAATTCTTCTCCAGATACATTGACCTCTATTTCTTCCCCCATGGCAAAACTGTGCGCCGCATCAAAGCGAACCACGATTCCGCCGGTTGCATCCTGTATCACCAGGTTTCTCTCGTGCCAGTTGGCGTTGTCTTTATCAGAAATCACGACGCCGCGAATGAAGCGATCGACCGGGCCGCTTACACTACCCGATTCGAACAACTGCCGCAATTCCATGATGCTGATTTGGGTGGGGTCGCCACCGCTATTGCCACCACCACCTACATCCGATAGGTTTCTGATGATTACCTGTGGGTCGTTAAACTGGGATACGATAGCTACCATATCCACCGCACCGGAGGGCAAAGCCTCATCGGCAAACGTAGCGCTGAATTGGGTAAACATATCGATAGAGCCAGTGCCATCATTAACGGTAGTGGCCCCGGCAAACGTAGTGCTACCCGTAATGGTTGCACCGGTGATTTTAACCAGGGTGGACTCCCAGTTTTCCAGATTGGCTAATATCTCTGCCACAGTAGCTTCTCGTGGTGTAGGCAATACGCCACTACCCAGTGGCACAGCAAAGTTGAGCCCAACACCATTTACCTGTATCAAGCCATTGAATTCTGACAATTCCTGGCCGCTCACGATCACTTCTATTTCTTGCCCCAAAGCAAACGCATGGCTGCTTTGGAAACGCACGACGATACCCGCCGTTTCATCCTGCAAAAACAGGTTTTGGCCATTCAAGTTGGCGGTGGTATAGTCAGAAATGACGACACCTTTTATTTTTTTGTTGTCCGGTGCAGTACTTGCGCCGTTGACAAACAATTCGCGCAAACTGCTGATGCTGATTTGCTCTTCGGCACCTGTAGGACCGCAGTTTTGTTCTGTACAGCGAGCTTCTGTCAGTTGAACGTCTTCCAATTCGCGGATGTAAAACTGTTTGGTATCGCCAAAGACGCTATAAATCCCCGTAACACTACCGTTGCCTTGCGGAATCAGGTCGGCTGCAAAATCGGCAAAACCGCTGCTGCGCAAAACGATGGTATTGCCGTCACAGTCCGTCAAAGTACGGTTCAAGGTAGTGCGTCCAATCGGATCAGAAAAGGGCAAATTTACTTCTTCGCATAGAAACTCCACATTTTCCAGTCGAACCAAAGTAGAGATATCATCTGCCCTCAACTCATTGATGGTTTTGACTTTAGGTTCGGGCTCGCCTACAATTTGCCCGCGTGCGATGCGGGTATTGTAATCAATGATATCGCCCAATTGCGACCCGCCATCTTCGGTGTAGATGTAGCCCCCCAATTGGATAATGCCGTTGTATTCCCCCAAAACCAAGCCTTTACAGTCAATGTACAACTCCCGGCCAATGGGGAAAAAGTTGTAGGCATCGGTTAGGTTGATCAGGATCTCGATGCCTGCCGTTTCATCCTGAAAAATAAAATTGCGGTAAAAATTACCGGAGCGGTCGTCGGCAACAACAATACCTTTTACCACCAAATCTTCCTCAATGACCGTCAATTGACCGGGCAGATAGATATTTTTCAAATCGGCGATGGTCGCATTGGCAGTGATATTGGGATCGATACCTTCTACTGGTGGCTCGTCGAATTCCAAATCAACGCAAGAAGTAACTACAAAGGAAAGCCCTAAGAGGCAAAGGGATAATTTTGAAAACCATTTCATTGGTCAGCTATTTTTTTTGTTGTGAGATCACCCAGGCCTTTAACTCTTAAAAGCCCGATTAATCTATTTTGAAAATTATAAACTCAAACTCAAATTGACGAAATAATTGCGTCCGTAGTTGTAAAAATAACGGGAAGGATAGGCATCTACATCTCTTTCCCGCACATCGAAGCGCAATTGTTCGTACCCGCCCGTGATAAAATCCTGATTGTCGAGCAAATTACTAATGCCAATATTGATGACCATAAACAGGTCGCCAAATTTGAAGGATTTACCCAGCGATAAATCTACGGTAAGGGCAGCATCCAATTTTTCCTGCTCAATAATCTCAGTAAAAGTATCCGACGTTGGATCCAGGTTGATCACCGCATCGATACTGCGGCGAATCGGGCTAAAATCCACGTACATGCCGTCAAAGTAGTTGACATTGAGGTAAGCAAACCAGAACCCTTTGGGCCGATATTGCAAACCGAAGGTATAGGCTTCCTGCGGGCTATCGTCCACGTAGAAATTTTCGCTATAAACGGTGAACTCGCTGATGCTGCTGCTCAGATCGGCCTCGTTGTCCAGAAAGGTTTCGGCTTTCATCCTCGAATTAAAAATATACTGGCCTATAGCAGCCACTGCATTCACGCTCAAGCTGGAAGTCAATTTGGTTTCAATAGCCAATTCCGTGCCGATATGCCGTTTATCAATACCACTGAGTACCAAATTGCCAAAAGCCCGTTCAAAATCATTGTAAAAACGAACAACACGCAACTGGTCTTGAAATTGTACCCAATAAACACTGGCCCGTGCTTTTACATTGGGAGATCGCAGCAAATAACCAGCTTCTGCGCTGGAAATGGTCTCGCTCATCAGGTTGGGCACCAATTGATCTCTCGTATTGGGCGACACGTAAGCGTTGCGGACAAAAGGCGCACGGGTAGAATGCAAGCCGTTGGCAAACAGGTAATTCCGTCCGTCTATTTTAAACGTAAGGCCTCCTTTCAGGCCGTAATTGAAATAGTTTTGCTTTTCCGATTCGCCGAATGAGTTGTTGGGGAATTTGCCGTTTTTGTAGTAACCCGTTCTCCAAAATTGGCTGCTGGAAGCACTAGCGCCGACAAAGAAGTCGAATTTGCGCAAGTTAAAAACCAATTGTGCCCACAAGTTGGACTTTCGGATGTCTATATCGTGGTGGTAGCCAAACACATCGCCTTCGCGAATAATCTGACTGGGATTGTTCAAATCCAGTTGTTGGGCATCCAGATTTCCAACAGAATCGCGTACGGCGAATTTATCCACATTGACGTAGTAATCGCCGCCCAATAAATCTTCCAGTACTTTAAAATACTCTACCGTATGCGCCTGATAAGAAAATCCAGCATCAATGGACACTTGGTCGCTCAGAATTTTTTCAAGAATCGTATTGAAATTCAGTTCCTTGCTGTCAAAGCGACGGTCTTCGATGATGTATTGCGACCATTTGCCAGCCACTTCCTGGCCATCCAGCAAGTAATCGAACTTTTCCCCCAACTGGCTATTGCGATTGACTTCATACAAATCAGCCCAGTTGATCTGCCGATTGGCTTCATCGGCTCTGAGATAGGCATCTTGTATAGCGGCAGCTTCTTCGCTTTGTGAAGCTAAAAAGCTGGGCAAATAGCGGTAATAATCGGGGCGCGGGTCGGGTGCGTCAAACCAATCGAGCGATGTGCCCCCGTTTCTGCCAAACTGATAAGACAAAGCAGTCATCAGGTTGGTTTTCTTGTCCATTTTCCAGTCATGCCGCAAAATGAACATGGGCTGGTGGGCATTATTCACCCGAGAATTGCGTTTCTCGCCTTCCTGGTATCCCCAGTAGGGATTGTAGTAATTCGTTCCTGCAATGTCATTCATTTCCGCAGTACCTGGGCCTGAGCGCCCGCGTTGGGTAGGCGATCCGAAAACCGTGAGATTCAGCTTTTGCTTGTCGCCCAATTTGCGGTCAATAGAAGCGAAATAAGACCAGGAATCGTAAAAAGTACCGGGCACATAACCCTCATCCGCCCAGCGATGAGAACCGGAAAATGAAAAAGCCCAGCCGCTGTTCAACATCCCCGTAGAATGGGTCAGCATCGTGCGGTAGCGAAAGCTGCGGTTGGAAGCTGACAAGGTAAGCCGGGTTTGTTTTCTTTGCGTAGCAGCACGGGTATCCAGTATGGTAGCGCCGCCAATGCCGCCAAAAGAAAAGGGGATTACACCCAGGCCGATTTCATTTTCCCGGTTGCGGAACACATCGTTCAAGCCGCCCCAAGCGCTCCAGAATATCTGGCCGTTTTCCAACTCGTTGAGCGGGGCGCCATTGATATAAATCAGGTTGTTCTCGGAGTCAAGCCCCCTGATCCGAAAGCGGGAAGCGCCAAACGTAAAGGCCGCTGTAGAGACAAAGATATCGTTGGAAGCCGATAAAACGCCGGAAATATTCTGGTTGTCGTTTTCCTGATCCAAGTCTTCGTCCGATAGGTTGATAACCGGAATAAAATCCTCTTTGGTTAAAATGTCCGACTTTTGCTGTAGGGGCGCCAAACTCACTGGCTGTAAAGGCAAAATTTGCTTTCCGTTTTCCTCCTGAATGCTTCGTTCGTTGATTTCCACACTAATGGTTTGAAGCACATGGCCATCGGCCTGGAAAGAAATGTCAATAGATCCTGGTGGTACGTCGTAGAACACAAAATTTCCGTCTTCATTGGTAATGGTTTGCTGGCCGCCGGGTTGCAGGGTGACCAGCACATCTTTAAGGGGTAGCAAAGTTTCCCCATCGCCGACGTTGCCTCGGACTTCAACAGACTGCGCCGAAAGCGTTAGCCCGAAAATCCCCAGGCAAACTGCCGTGAGAAAAGTGGTTTTAAATGACATCATCTACTTTTAGATTGAAAAATTTTTAGCGCGCCAAAATTAGGGCTTTGTTTGCATAGAAGTGAAAACTGTAAGTTAATTTTTCAACTTAATCCAGCCTGCATTTTGAATACAGGTGATCAGCCAAGTGCACTGCCCCCTATAACCAAGGGCAAAGCATATAATCCTTAGCCACAGCACAACAATTCAAAAAATAGCACCGTTTTGCTACTGTTTACGTCGTAAAACGGGAAAAAGGCTTTTACCCCCCTCCCGGCTCGGCTCAAAATTTTGGGCTTCCCTTCAAAAGTGTAAACAAAAATGGTATATTTGTTTAATTAATACACAAAGTAGGAAAACGGAACACATGAAATTAATGTTCAAACTTTGGATTGCAGTTATGGCAATGGCTATCAGCCTGCCTGCTTTTGCTCAAATTAAAAAAGCCAACAAGGATTACGAGTTGGGCGCTTACAATCTGGCAGTGCGTTCTTACTTGGAATTGCTGGAAAAACGCCCAGCCAATTACGAGGCAATGGTCAACTTGGCCGATGCCTACCGCCACCTCAACCAAATGGACGATGCCCGAAGCTGGTACGAAAAGGTCATCAAAGAAAGCAAACTGGCCAGCGATCATATATTCAATTACGCCCAGGTATTGATGGCATTGGGAGAATACGGCAAGGCCAGGGAATGGTTCATCGCCTATTCGCGCGCAGATAAAGCCAATGCGGCCAAAGGCAATCACTATGCACAAAGTTGTACTTTTGCCCAAAACCAGATCGGCCAATCTTCTCCTTATCTGGTGAGCAATGAATTTATCAATACCACGGCCTCTGACTTTGGCCCAGCTTTTTTTGGCGATCAGGTCGCCTTTGCTTCTGCCAGAACGGATATTGTCAACCCCAGCGCTGGCTGGACAGGCAAGGCCAATAACCAACTGTTCATGGCGCGTATTGGCTCAAACGGCTTTTTAGATGCACCGGTACTGATTCAAAGTCGGGTGCGTACCGATTTTGTCAATATTGGACCAGTAGCATTTACTACTGACGGCAAATGGGTCGCTTATACCAAAAACAATTTCGTGGATGGCACCCGCCATATCCCAACCGAAAGTTTGGAACTGAGCCTCTCGATTTCTCAGATCAACCCAAATGGTGAATGGGTGGAAGACAAAGCTTTTCCCTACAACGGCGGCTTCGATACAGGCTACCCTTGTTTTGCACCAGATGGCAATGCCTTGTACTTCGCTTCGGATCGCCCAGACGGCTTTGGCGGCTTTGATATTTATGTATCGTATAAAATGGGTAATACCTGGAGTGCTCCCGAAAACATGGGCCCGGTGGTCAATTCTCCTGGCAATGAGGTATCTCCTTATTTCGATGGCGCCAACCTCTATTTTTCTTCCGATTGGCACCAAGGCATGGGAGGGTATGATATTTTCCGGGCAGAGCAGGCCAATGGGCGCTGGGCCAGGGTTTTTCACCTAGGCAATGTGATCAATTCCTCTTACGACGATTACGGTTTTGCTTACGATACTTTCCGCAATATTGGTTATATGGTTTCCAATCGGCCAGGCGGTCGAGGCAATGAGGATATTTACAAGGTTTTCAAATCCGCAGATAATATCGTACTGAATGTGCGCAATGCTTCTGACGGAACCCCCATTCCCGGCGCTACGGTGGACTTTACCAATTGCGGTGAAGGCTTTTTCAAGACGGACAGCAAGGGCATGTACAGCTTCCAAGCGGTAGAAGGCTTGAGCTGTGACATTACTGTTCGAGCCGACGGTTATCGCGATGCGGTTTTTTCTATCTCAACGGCTGGCGTTCGCCAAAACCGGGAATACGATGTGCTATTGAGCAAGCGAGGCGAAGAGTATGTGGGTAAAATTCTGAATTATGCTTCTCGTTTGCCTGTGGCGGGTGTTACGGTAACAGCCACCAATTTAGGTACAAGAAGCGCCGTACAAGCGCAGTCGGACGTGAATGGCGATTATGCCCTGGCTTTGAGTACGAATTCTTCTTATATCCTCCACTATTCCAGACCAGGCTTCCGGGAGTTTGACCGGAATATCCAGACCAAAGATGGTACGGATCGAACCATCCTCGGGGTCATCTCGATGTTGCCCGTTGGTGGTGCGGAAGGCAACTTTGACAACATCTCCAACATAGACAATACAACATCCAGTACGGTGGTTGATCCAAACGCTTCTTCCTCATCTGGAAGTGAAAGTGCTTTGTTGCCGAGTGGCTACGCGGTACAGGTGGCTGCACTCAGCCAGCCTGGGCTGGAAAATTTCAACAGCTTAAGTTCATTAGGGCAAGTCTATTCCAAATACGAAGGAGGCAAGTACAAAATCAGGGTTGGGGTTTACCAAACCAAAGACGAGGCCAACCGGGTGCTCAGTTCGGTTAAATCAAAAGGGTACGCTGGTGCTTTCATCGTCGCAGAAGCAGGCACGGGCGGCGTAACGGTCAAAGGGAGCAATAGCTCGACCGCTACTACTAATACAACAACTAGTGTGACCAACCCGACTTCTTCTTCCAACAGTGGCCGCTACAAGGTGCAGTTGGCTGCCTATAAAGACCCACGCTGGTTTAATCCTACCAGCATCCAGGGATTAGGCACCATCGAAGACCGCTATCGGGATGGCTTTACCGTGAAATACTTAGGCTCTTATCAGGATATAGAACAGGCTAAAACGGTGTGGCAAAAGGTGAAAGCGGCTGGCTTTTCTACGGCGTTTGTGGTGGTGGATAACAATGGGGAGTTGACTAAGGTGTATCCATAAGTTGGGTGAGGGTGAGAGGTGAGAGGTGAGAGGTGAGGGTGAGGGTGAGAGGTGAGGGTGAGAGGTGAGGGTGAGAGTGAGTGGGTGTGAGCATGGCTAGGATTAGCCATGCTCACACCTCAAATATTCAAAAGCCTTGCGTTAGCTTGGCCATCAAATACTCCCTGCCCGACCGGCTGTAGCCCGGGCGGGAAAAGCCTTGCGTTAGCCTAGCAATCAATTACTCAAAGGCTTAGCCTACTGCCCAGCCATCAATAAGTAAAATCTGCTTCTTTGTAGTGCATGGCATCAGTGCCGATCATAACCTTGAAAGCCCCAGGTTCGGCTTGAAAGCGCATGTCTTGGGTGTAAAACTGCAGATCGTCGAGGGTAATCATAAAATTAACCTGACGAGATTCACCTGGCTCTAGCCGGATTTTCTGAAAGCCTTTCAGTTCTTTCACCGGGCGGGTAACGGAGCCAACCATATCACGTGTAAACAAAAATACGACTTCTTCGCCGGCTACTTTTCCTGTGTTGGTGACTTGTATGCTGGCCTGTATCGGGGCGTCGTCGCCGATGTGGTCGCTATTCAGCTTGAGGTTGCCATACTCAAAATTAGCATAGCTCAGACCGTGACCAAAAGGATAAAGCGGATCGTTGGACACATCCAAGTATTTGGAGGTATATTTATTGTTGGCATCAAAGGGGCGCCCCGTGTTTTTCATACTGTAATAAATGGGAATTTGGCCTTCGTTTCTGGGGAAGGTGATGCACAATTTCCCGGAAGGGTTTTCTTTTCCGCTAAGGACATCGACAATAGCCTGGCCAGATTGGGTGCCGAGGTGCCAGGTATTCACAATGGCAGGGATGTTTTCGTCCATCCAGGTCAACACAAGCGGCCTGCCAGCCATGACTAATGCGATAACCGGCTTGCCAGTTGCATTTATTTGTTCCAGCAGCGCTTGTTGTGGACCGGGTAAATCCAAAACAGAACGGCTAGCTGCCTCTCCACTTTGGGTGTAGTTCTCGCCCAGAGCAAGGATGACTACATCGGCGCTTTGGGCGGCTTTGATGGCCGCGTCAAAACCTTGCTTGTCGTTGCCAAAAGTTTTACAACCTTCCGCGTATTGGATTTGGGCATTCGGATAGGCATCTTGCAAAGCCTTGCGAATAGTGACGACTTTTGATGCGTCGCCAGAGGCATGCCAGGTACCCAGGTTGTCCAATTGGTTGTCGGCCAATGGGCCAATCAGCGCGATGTTTTTGTAATTGGGCGACAGGGGCAAAAGTTTGTTGCCTTTAAAGGGGGCATTTTTTAATAAAACGATAGATTTTCTGGCAGCTTCCAAGGCGTGTTCCATCATTTCCTGGCTGAACACGACTTCTTGTTCGCGTTGCGCATCGGAATAGCGGTAAGGGTCGTCTAGCAAGCCCAGTTGCTCTTTCAAAGTCAGAATGCGCCTTACCGCATCATCGATCATGCTTTCTGGTACAATTTCATTTTTCACCAACTCAACCAGGTGGTTTTGATATGCTCCACCTTGCATGTCCATATCTACCCCGGCCAAGGCAGATTGCCGGGCGGCATCCTCTAGGTCTTTGGAAAAACCATGGGGAATCATCTCATTGATGGAGGTATAATCTGTCACGATGAAGCCGTTGAAGCCCCATTCGTTTTTCAGTAATTCGCGCAGTAACCATTCGTTTCCAGTGGCGGGAATGCCGTTGATTTCATTAAACGAAGTCATCACGGTAGCAGCACCTGCGTTAATGGCGGCTTTGTAGGGCGGCAGGTAGGTTTCCATCAAACTTCTTTCTGAAATGTCAACGGTATGGTAGTCCCGACCAGCTTGGGCTGCGCCATAAGCTGCAAAATGCTTGACACAAGCCAATAGGGTGAAAGGGTCGCTCAGGTCGCTGCCCTGATGCCCGCGAACTTTAGCCATAGCGATCTGGCTGCCCCACCAAACGTCTTCACCAGACCCTTCTGATATACGCCCCCAACGCGGGTCGCGGGCAATATCCACCATCGGATTGAAAGTCCAGTGTAAACCTGATGCCGCCGCTTCTTTGGATGCCAGGCGAGCCGATTTTTCTATGACACCTAAGTCCCAGCTACAGGCTTCCGCCAATGGGATGGGAAAAATGGTCTTGTGCCCGTGTATGACATCGTATCCAAAAAGCAAGGGAATGCCCAGACGGGATTCTTCCACTGCTATCTTTTGCAATTCACGGGTATAAGCAGCCGTATGGGCGTTAAAAACGTTGCCGCATTTGCCCGCCTTTATGTCGTTGATGTAATTGTCGTTCATCACCGGGCCGGTCTGATCCCAACTACTGGTGTAAAGGGTCATTTGGCCTACTTTTTCCTCCAAAGTCATTTTTTTCAACAAATCTTCAACCCGTTTGGAAGCTTGAAAAGGCTCTGGCTTGATAGGATCAGGTTGATTCCCAGGAAATAGCATAAATGCCATGCTTGTAAATAAGTATGTGAACCAGTTGTGAAGTAACATGAGCTTTTTGTTTTTAATTTTTGATCCTGCCTCGCCTTCTTCTGCTTTTTCGCAAGAGCAGACGGGTTGATGCTGCGTTTTTGTCAGTATTATTTGATGGGAACTTTCCGGTATTCAAAACCGAGTTTATCCAAACCTTGCTGTACTTCTTCGCAGGACATGAATAAATCCCACAATAAGCCGGAACGGTGATTTTCAATCATAACGGCAACGGGACCTTGGTCAATGGCTAGATAGCGGGGCAATACCCAATTGTCGTCGAGACGAAAAGCGTCGTAAAAACCAAATTCGCCCCAAGTAAGGTCTTTGTGATTGTCGTACATATTGCGCATGACGGCCATGCTTTCTTTTGGCGTATAGACAATAGACGAAAGCGCAGCCGTAGGCGAAATGACACCAATATCCTCCCCCGGTTTATGCCCCATGTATCCTTTGGGGGAATAGCTGGAAGTAAGTCCCCATAAATTTTCACCATAGCCTTTGTGTCCATTAGGATTCTGTATGCAATAGGCGCGGTTAATCAGTGTGTGGTTGACGTTGTGTTCCCAATAATCGGCATATCGGTCTTTCAATCCGCGTGGGTCCAAGCCCAAGTAGGAATAATGCGCCCAAAACAAAGGCCCGCCCATCGCTTCGGCGTAGTTGTGCCGCAAATCCAGGTGATAACCGAATGCTTCATGGCTTTTGTCCTGTACCATTTCGCCATTTCTGGCCCAGCCGAGGTGATAGGGTTTGTCATCAATGCCATGCGTAGGCGAAGCGGCGGCTAACACATACATAATCAAACATTCATTATACCCTGTTACCGGAAAATTCATCGCCCATCCATGATTGGGCGACCAATGCCAGTAGAGCACTTCCTGTCCGTTTTGATGCCAGTCCCATTCTACTTCTTGCCACAAGCGATCACACTGTTGCGCCAGCGCCTGTTCTTCCGCTGTTCCGTTTTTAAAATATTGCCTGACACAGAGCATGCCTTGCACCAAGTAGGCAGTTTCCACCAGGTCTCCCCCATCATCTTTCGCACTAAATGGTTTGACCGCTCCGGTTTCTCCATTCATCCAATGCGGCCATACGCCGTGGAAGCGATCGGCCTTTTCCAAAAAATCCATAATTTGTTTGAAGCGATGAAAGCCAGCTTCTCTGGTGATATACCCCCTTTCGATTCCGCTCAGAATAGCCATCAGACCGAAGCCCGTGCCACCACTGGTAATGATGTGTTTGTCGTTTTGAGGATAAATACCGTCTGAATGGTAACGCTCGCGGGCAGCGCCTGATACCGGCTCAGCACCTGTCCAGAAATAATCAAAAGTTTTTTGCTGTACCAGGTTCAACAGCGAATCATCGCTAGTGGCGGTAGTATTTACTTGCTGTTCCTGATTGGTATTGGCAGGCGCCGATTTCGATCCGCATCCAAAGGCCAATAAATAACAAGGGGCGAGCAGGATCGCCAGGGTTTTTGTATTCATAATATTGTAGCTCGGCATTAATAAGAAAATCCCAATTTGTCCAAACCGGATTGTACCTCTTCACAGGACATAAACAGATCCCAGAGCAATCCAGAACGATAGTTTTCCATCATCACCACGATTGGTCCCTGGTCAATGGCCAGATAGGAATTGGCAAACCAGCCTTCTGTCAGGTTAAAGGCATCATAAAATCCATACTCCCCCCAGGTTTTATGGCCCAACACGTAGTAAAAGTATTTCATGGCTTCCATGGATTGATCCGGGGTATAGGGCAGAGAAGACAAAGCGGCAGTTGGCGTGATAACGCCCTTATCATTGGTCGGGGAATGCGCGGAGTAGCCCTCGTGATTATCGCTGGCGGTCAGCCCCCAGCATTTTTCGGAATACCCCACGTAGTTGAGCGGGTTGTCTGCACAGTAGCTGTAATTGATGAGTGAATGATGGACATTTTGTTCCCAATAATTGGCGTACTGATCAGACAGGTTTCGGGGGTCAAGCCCCAAAAAGGAATAATGTGCGAAAAACAGCGGCCCGCCTAAAGCACTGCCCAAGGGCAACGTATAATTATAATAAGTATTGCCATTGGCCATAGCGCCGTTCCTAGCCCAACCATTGTGATAAACGGCTTCGTCTATGCTGTAATCAGGAGAAGCAGCCGCCAACACATAGGCAATCAAACCTTCGTTATAACCGCGAATGGGCAGGTTCATGGCCCATTCAAAATTGGGCGACCAGTGCCAATACAGCACCTCTTCGCCGTTTTTGGTGTACCAGTTCCATTCTACCGCCTGCCAAAGTTCATTGATCTTGGCAATAATCGCGGCTTCTTGTGTGTCATTGGGATTGAGGTATTGACGGGCAGTGAGCAGCCCCTGAACCAAGAAGGAAGTTTCAATTAAGTCGCCGCCATTGTCTCGCTCGCTAAAAGGGATAACAGTTCCAGTGATGCCATTTAGCCAATGCGACCAGGCGCCGTGAAAGCGATCGGCATCCTCTAAAAAATGGACGATTTTTTCAAGCCTTTCCACGCCTTCTTGACGACTGATGAATCCCCGGTGCATGCCTACAATAATAGCCATAATGCCAAAACCAGAGCCGCCGGAGGTCACCAAATCGCCGGAAGTATTGCGCTCTCTGGCCAGGCCACTGCTCGGATGCCCAAAATCCCAGAAGTAGTTGAAGGTTTGTTCTTGCACCAGGTCGAGCAGTTCTTCGTCAGAAATGATCGGAAACTTGGGGGTTTCATCAATCAAGGTATATAGTCGGTAGTTGTAATTGCTAAATGGACGATCCAGGAGATCGGAAATGGTGGCAGAAAAAACCAGATCGTATTTGATCAGACTTTCCAGGCTATCCACGACTTGCAGCAGTAGGCTTGAATCACCAACTTGGGTAATATTCATGGGCAGATTGCCGGTAAGTCCCAGTAAATAAATACCCGGCGCTACTTTATCGACCGCTACCCGGTCAGAAAATCGAACTAAGATGCTAGGTTTATAGTCAACGTCGATGATCCTCGAATTCGGGGTCGCTGCGATGCCATCCACCAACAGAGTTTCAATGAGTAACGGCGGATTCAGGGTGGTAAAACTCAGCGTAATTCCCTGAAAGGTGGCGCCATTTTGCCCTTTCAATGCGTTGCCTATGCTCAGGGTATAATCTTTTCCGGGCAATAGCGATCCCTGAAAGGCAGCCGAAATGGTTTTATCCTGATCCAGTAAGCTGTATTCCAGCGGAATGGCTTGCTGGTTTTCGTCTTTTAATTCAATTTGGTCGTCGAGGTTTTCGGTTTGCAGCGGCGTATTGAAGGTCAATACAATTGGCTGGTCAACTGGAACGGCAGCCGGGTTACTACCTAAGATCGAAACCGTCCCCACCCGGGCAGCGGCTAATTGCAGCAGATCGCCAACAGGCATAGAATCGTCATCCGAAGCAGGTTGGCAAGCGGAAAAAAGAAGGAGAAAATAAAAAAGGGGAAAAATCCATTTTTCTGTGCTATACAGAATAGGAAAACGGGTGGAATTGAGTCGTGTAAAGTATTTGAAGCTATAATTCATTATCAAGTAGTGAAAATATGGCGGGAGCTAAAAAGATAGCTCCCGCGTACAAAAGTTAGTTCATTAAGTCGTGTGCAAAAAATCACTTTCCGATTTATTAAAGTCCTTACCCTAGTGGCCACACTTAAAAAGAAACGTTTAGCCCGCTAGGGTAAGGACAAATCGGGAACTTAATTTTTCTGCGTAATTAAGGCTTTTCAGCATTGTACAATGCCGCAGCATCATCAGCATCAAAGGCAGCGTGGAAAACGCGAATGTCGTCCAAGTCACCTTTGAAGTGGTTAGCTGTTGGGAAGTCATAGCCACCCCAAGGCTCGGCATCCCACAATTGGCCACCTCTTGATTGAATGAAGCCAAATGCCAAAACAGGCTCTGTTTCTGGTGCTACACCGCGGTAGCCCATACCTACAACCGTTCTCTTAGCATCGTTTTCTGGCCACAGGTCGAAGTCAAAGCTTTTCATCAATTCACCGTTGATGTACATTCTGCCTTGCTTTTCAGTAGCGTTGTAAGTGCAGATGATGTGCGCCCACTTGTCCTGAATCAAAGAAGCAACACCGCCAGAGCCAGTCAGGTCAGCCACGAAGTCCCAGCCCTGCCAGCCGCCGTTGTCTTTGTCCTTGCCGTCACCTGGAAACCAAAGGTCTTCTGACACTTTAGTACCATCCGCCAATTCGTAGCTGGCAGCCAGTTTGCAAGAGCCGAAGTTGCTTGGAATTTCAAACTGGAATCCGAAGAAAGCAGCCAAGCCAAATACGAAAAATCCGGCAGGGTTGCCATTCGCATCAACGTGTCCGTTGGAATTGGTTTTTACCCAAAAGCTAATGGTGAAATCATCGGTATCCATCAACTTGTCAGCACCAGGCACCTCTACGATGCTCTTGTCGCCGTCGAAGGTAGCTGTACTACCATCTTGACCGTGGCGGTCATTGCCATAGGTAATAGCATCCGAGAAATTGCCATTGTAAGCATCTTGTTTGTCGGTAATGTCGCCATCGAATGGCCAGTAAGCCACCATATCTTCCACATGAGGAGGAACAACTGGCGCCACCCCTTCGGTAGTGAAGGTACGGGAAGTAGCCGCTAAAGCGCCGCCATCATCCGCTAAAATAGTAGCTCCCAAAGACAAGGTGTAATCGGTACCGCGCTCCAAAGGAGAAGTAAGGGTCACAGTAGCTGTTGTGCCAGAAGCACTTACAGAAATAGGTGCATCGCCAGCACTTGAACTAACCTTTACACTGGAAGTATTCACAGTAGTAGCATCCACTGCTCTTGAGAATGTAATGGTAATGGTTGCATCAAGGGCTACATCTTTAGCAGAAGTGGCACCATTGAGGTCGGCAGTTACTCCCTGACCGCTCAGAGAAGTTCCCGCCGCTGTTATACCACTAATGGTCAGAGCGGCTGGACCTGAGTCGTCCTCATCTTTACAACTGCTCCACATGGAAACCATGCCTACGGCTAAAAACAAATAGAAAAATTGCTTAAGCATCTTCATAAACTTGTTGATTTTTTTAGTGAGAAAATAGGGCATCCCCAGCTACCTGCCGGTTTTGCCAGTTATACATGATATTGAATAATAGCCAGTCCATTTATCCAAATACCAAAGGTTTTGATTTCAATAACCCTGGTTTTGAGTAATCCTTCCCTCGCTGATATCGATTTCAGACTGAGGGATGGGGAATAGTTCGTTTTTGTTTTCTGTGAAGCCCAAGGTCCCTAATACCGTTTTGGCCCGGTCTGTGCGCACCAAGTCCCAAAAACGGAGTCCTTCAAAGGCCAATTCGAATGTTCTTTCGGCAAGTATGCTTTCTCTAAGTTGATTCTTGTCTGTTACTGTAACGTCAGGAAGTACATTAGAATTGCCTCCCCTGGCTCTTTCTCTTACTTGATTGAGATACATCAATGCCTGGTCGGGTTTTCCGTTCTCATTCAGCGCTTCCGCAGCCATCAACAACACGTCTGCATAGCGAATTATCCTTCTGTTGTGTCCAAAAGAAGTCGTCGAATTGACACCAGGGTGCCATACTTTCTGGTTGTAGCACTCTATTTCGACAATTGAGCCATTTACATAAGTCGTATCAGGGGTAGAACCGTCCCCAAAAGTAGTGGTGCCATCCAGTACCTCGTTCAGAAAGATGACAGAAGCATCCAAACGCGGGTCGTTGTTGTTGGTCATCATTGTAATCCATGTATAGGCCGGGCGACCGAATCCCCAGCCCCGGTTGGGTGTTCCGCGTATGGCCTGCGTATTGCCATATTGGTTGCCACCCTGGGCAAACTCTTCGGGCAGAGCCGATACTTCAAAGACAGACTCAATGCCATTTTCCTGGTCATAGCTAAACGCATCGGCGAAATTAGCTTCCAAATCGTACTGTCCGGACTGGATGATTTCCAGGGTGTATTTCTCCACATTGACAAAATCGCCCCGGAACAGGTAAATTCTGGCCAGCAAGGCTTTTGCCGCACCACGGGTTGCCCGTCCCAAATCTTCGGGTGCGTAATCCGATTTTTCCGGCAGGTTTTCTACCGCAAACAGCAAATCCGGCTCTACCAATTGGCTGAAAATCTCTTCAGCAGATGTTCTGGTCAGATCCAGCGGCGGATCAATCTCTGTTACCAAAGGCGCATCGCCAAAAGCGCGGATCATAATGGCGTATAAATAGCCCCTTAAAAAACGAGCTTCTGCAATCAGACGTGTTTTCAATGCTTCGTCCATCGGGATGTCAGGCACATCATTGATCACCAAATTGGCGCGGCGAATGCCCTGATACAGGGTTTTATACCAGCGATCCATAGAGCCTTCATCAGCTGTATAGGTAAAATCTTCATAAGGCTTGATTGCTGTTCCATCATCGGGGTTACTACCTTTGGTGGCTTCGTCGGAGACTATATCTAATAGCGGGAATCCGCCACAGTTTAAATTCCAAGACCTCAGGATGTTGTAAACGCCGTTGGTCGCCAGTATAGCATCGGCTTCCGTTTCTGGAAAAGAACCAACAGTAAGATCGCCCAGGGGCGGGTTGTTGAAAAACTCCTCGCTACAAGATACGAGCGAAAACAAGCCTAAAACAACCAATAAACGACGGGTATATATTTTCACTTGAGTAATCATGTTGCTTTCTTTTTTAAAAACCATTAAAGGGATAAATTCAATCCGACGCTCAATATGCGTGTAATGGGGTATGTTCCCCTGTCGATCACCCCATCAAGCGCATTGGATGCCCCCAAATCGGGTGAATAGCCAGTAAAACCCGTTGAAGTAAACAAGTTCGTTCCCCGCAGATAGATGCTTAGGTTGCTAAAGCGCAATCTGTCCAGAAGGGCGTTGGGGAAAGTATAACTCAGGGTCAGCGAACGCAGCCGGACAAAAGAGCCGTCTTCCACAAAGTAGCTGGAAGGTTGGAAATTAATACCGCCCACAGAAGCACGCGGGTGTTCGTTGGTGGTGCCTTCTCCCGTCCAGCGGTTCAAAAATTTGTCTTCGTAGTTGAGTTGAGCAAAGCGAACTGCTTGTTTTCCATTGTAAATCTCATTGCCCATCTGGCCTTGTATATCAGCGGCCAGGCGGATGCCTTTGTAGCCCAACTCCAGGTTAAAACCAAAAATCAGGTCGGGAACAGAATTGCCAATCATGACCCGGTCGTCGCCGTTGAGCACGCCGTCGTTATTGGCATCCAGGTATTTGAAATCGCCGATACTTTGGCCAAACAACCTCGGATGGCTATCCAAATCGGCTTGGTTTTGGAAAACGCCAACTACTTCGTAGCCATAGAAAAAGCCAATGGGTTGTCCCACCACTGTTCTGGAAACGCGCTGGCCATTGCCCAAGTCACCCGCTACAACGATAGAGTCGGCGCCAATATCCGCCCCCAAATTGAGTACTTTATTGGAAACAGTAGATCCCAAGGTCCCGATTTGGAAAGACAAGTCTCCAAAATTGTTTCGGTAAGAGAGGTTGTATTCAAAACCGCTGTTTTCTACAGAAGCAACGTTATAGGTAATGGTTTGGAAAGCGCCAAGCCCCGTATAACCAGCAGGTTCCAAATTGACCAAAATGTCGTTGGAGGTTTTGACGTAGTAGTCAAACTCTGCCACCAAACGGCTATTGAACAATTCCATGTTCAAGCCTATATCGTATTGTTCGGTTTCCTCCCATTTCAAGTCGGGGTTGCCGCCGCCTGCAAAAGCTGCACCTGGATTGAGTGCCTCATTTTCGCCAAAAACGGCATTACTGCCCGAAGAAATGAGGGAGAATTGGGAGTTGGCATTGATTTTTTCGTTGCCGACTATGCCCCAACTGGCCCTTAGCTTCAAACTTTCAAAAATGGAGCTTTCGGGAAAAAAGTTTTCATTGCTGATGTTCCAGCCAATGGCTGCCGATGGGAAATTGGCGTAGCGATTGTTCGGCCCAAATTTGGAAGAGCCGTCCCGGCGCATGGTGAGGGTGAGCAGGTAGCGGCTATCGAAAACATAATTGACCCGCCCCAAGTAGGAAGCAATGGTGGAACGTCCCGCGCTGTTTTCCGCCCTTTCAAAGTCGTCCTCTCCAGCGTCGAGATACCAAAAGCTGTCCTCCTCGCGGATCAGGTTTTCTGTGAAGCCTTTTAGGCGCTCGTTGTTGGAAATCTGAGCCGAAAAGCCCACAATCGCATCGATGCGGTGCTTGCGGATTTCCTTGTACCAGTTCAGGGTATTTTCCCAAAGGGTAAGGCTGAAGTTAGAGTATTCCAGATTTAAGTCGCTGGTTTCGTTTTGCTGCAGTGGCGCTACAAAAAACTTGGGCACAAAAGCCTTCGTTTTTTCCAATCCCAGGGTAAACTGATAACTGGATTTAAAGCGAAAATCTTTTAAAAATTTCCACTCTCCATACAGGTTTCCAACCGATTCAACACCTTTTGTATTGCTGTTTTGGTACTCGATTGAGGCCAGTGGATTGCCCGAACCGTTCACTTCTAGGAAAGTTCCATTTTCATCGAAAGGCTCATCGATGGGCCAAGCCCAAAGGGCGGCATTCACAACACCCGGTGGATTTTCTTTGTCGCGCAGCGCGGTAGAAAAGTTCAAACCAATGGTCACGTTGGAATGTATTTTGTAATTCGTATTGATTTTAGCCGTAATCCTTTCCAGATCGGACTTGGGTATAACGCCTTCGTGGCCGAAATAACCCAAGCTGAAGTAGTAGTCCACCTTTTCGCTGGCACCCGATAATGAGAGGTTGTAAGAACTGATGGGTGCGTTGTCTTTGAAAATCAGATCCTGCCAATCCACATCGGGCAAAACGTCCAGGTTGTTGAAAGTGCCGGGATTGATTTCGTTGACATAGGTAGCAAACTCGCGGCCATTCATGACGCCTATCCGGTTGGCGACGCTCTCATAAGAGCGGTCAATGGAAGCGTTGATGCTCACTTTTTCAGTTTTTCCCCTTTTGGTTTGCACCAAAATAACACCATTGGAGCCCCGCGACCCGAAAATGGCGGTAGCAGAAGCGTCTTTCAACACCTCGATGGATTCAATATCGTTGGCATTCAGGAAATCGAGGGAATTGTTCTCGTCCAAAATAACACCGTCCACCACAAAGATGGGGTTGTTGTTGTTCAGCGTCGTAATGCCCCGCAGGCGGATAACCGGCGTAGAGCCAGGGTCGCCATCGGCACTCAAAACCGATAAGCCCGCCACTTTCCCTTGCAGGGCTTGAACGGGGTTGGCGCTGGGCACTTTTACCAAGTCCTCGCTTTTGACAGATGCCACAGCCCCTGTCAAATCGCTCTTACGCACCGTGCCGTAGCCGATCACCACGACCTCTTCTATGAGGTTGGCATCGGGCGACAATACTACGTCGATGCGGGTTCGCCCGGCAACGGGAATCAGTAAGGTCTGATAGCCGATGTAGGAAAACTGGAGCGTGTCCGTTGCAGCTACATTCATGCTATAGGCACCTTCAAAGTCGGTAATGGTGCCACTTTGGGTCTTTAGGGAAAGTACGGTGGCGGATAATAAAGGCTCTTTTTCATCGCCAGAGGTCACCACACCATTCACTGTTATGGTCTGGGCAAACAACCCGGCGCTTATTGTCATAAAGCTCATCAAAAGAAATAGGGAGTGTAAATAATGCCTCATAAGCTCCGATATTTAATATGGAGAAAATATTTTTCAACATACAAAAATAAGCAAATTCACAGCGTCATCCCTATTTAATTCTATATTTTAAAACCCCAAAAACCTCACTATTACTACGCCATCATTTTTCATCCAATAAAAATATCGAATAAATTATAGATAACAAAAATATGTAATTATGGCGCTTTACCGATAATTAGCTTCCATTTATTGGATAAAAGTCCAATACAAAAATTTTTAAAACCTCATCATCTCTTCTACGAGGTTGGCATCCTGTGGCAGGTCCATTTTCTTGCGCAAGCGGTAGCGTTTGTTTTCTACTGCCCGTAAAGATATGTTGAGCAAGGGCGCAATTTCTTTGGTGGACAGGTTCATTTTAAGGAAAGCCGCCAATTTTAGATCGCCGGGCGTCAGACTTGGGTGGGCTTCCAACAGTTTTTTAAAGAAATCCTCGTGGACTTCCGTGAAATTCTTCTCAAAGATGCGCCATTCTTCCTCATTACTCAAGTGCATATCGATCAGGTGCAGCAATTTTTGGCGGGTAGCACGGCTGTTTTTTTCCTGATCTTCCAGGCGTAGGGTCTTTAATCCCTGTTTAATTCCGGCCAGCAATTCCCCTTTTTGAATAAGTGAAAAAGTCGTATCGGCCAATTGCTTGCTTTTTTGATGCAAGTCCTTCTCCAACTGCTGATTTTTAGCGGCTATTTGTTGTTCTTTAAGTTGGCGGAGTTGTTCGTTTTTGATTTTCAGTTTCTTTTGGAGCAGCCGTTGGTGCTGCCAGTGGTTGAACAGCAGCAAAAGGATGAGCAATCCCAGTAAATAAAGGCTTTTCGCCCACCAGGTTTCCGACCAGGGCGGGTAGATGACAAAGGAATAGGTGCTGGTGCTGGAATCGTCGCCCGCTATGCGGAGCATGTATTGGTAGCTGCCGGAGCTCAGGTTGAGGTATTCCCGAATGCCGGAAGCTTCGAGTGGACGCCACTGTGTTTCAAGTGGTAACAAGCGGACTTCGAGCGGGCTTTTTAGCGGATAATTGCCCGGTGATGCGTGGAAAGTGATGTTGTTTTCAAAAGATTTAAAAGCTGGATCTGTCAAGGGTTTTTCCAGGTAATAAAGGCGTTTTTCATTATTGACCACCAGTTCTGTCAGTTGAGGTTTGGAGCTTTTTGGGCCAGTATCATCGGTCGGAATGGCATCCGGATGAAAGAGGGCATAACCCGTATCGTGACAAATGAAAAAAGTGCCATCGGATAACTTTTGGATGGTATTGGGGGAATCATTTGCCAAAACGGGTATAGACAATTGTCGGTTGCCGTTGTTGTACTCCAGACGGTTGTCGTACTGTACAAACCACGCTTCTTCCTGATAGTAAACGAGATCCTGACTGTTGCTCAAATGAAGGGCTTCGTGTAAATCCGAGTCCGATACAAAACGGTTTTTTCCCGGCGCCAGGCAAAAATAGCCCTCGTGGTTGCGGATGAGCAGCTTTTCGCCCACCAATTGCAGGCTTTGGATTTGCAAATCGCTAATGCCCTGCTCCGGGCCATAGCGGTGTATTTGGCTGACCCTGCTCCAATTGCTGTCGAGTTCCAACCGGAAAAGCCCTTCATTATTGTCCATGCCCCACAACTGTTGTTGCGCATCAAACAGGATTTTCTTCAGCGGACGCGAAAATCCGGCGATTTTATGGGAAAATTGCCACTTGCCCTGCCCGTTTTTTGCCAAACAGATCAGCCCAGTATAGGTGGACACGATGGTGAAATTGGGCTTGGCGGGGTGCTTCAATACGCAAAACCCCCCGTTGATGTCGGTTATTTTTTCAATTCGGTCGCCCTGTATGAGGAAGGTGCCTTCGTTGTGGCCACAGAGCAGTTGCCCATCCAGCGAGGCCAGAAACCAGGCTTGCCCCTGCGAGCCTCGAATGAGTTCAAAATTTTGAGCAAGGGGATTTTGCCGAAAAACGCCCTGGTTGGAGGCTACGTATAAAACACCCTGATGCCTTACAGCAGAAAACAGCGTGCCCAGTTCCCCTTTTTCATAATAGTAGCGGATGGGCGAGTTGATTTCAATCCAGTCGATGCCCTTGTCCATACCTACCCAAAGGTTGCCGTCCTGATCCTCGTGCAAAGCCAGTACCGTGTTGTTTTGAAGGACATTCGACTGGTTGAGGTGTTGTAAAATACGGCCAGTCGAATCGGTGATGTAAATGCCGTTCAGAATCGTGCCAAAAACATAGTGTCCATTGCTAAGCCGCAGGCTGCGGTTGACCTGATGCTGCTTGAGGGCTTCATTCAGCGTCGCATTCCAGGGGCTGGCACTCCCCTGCTGGTATAGAAAAAGCCCCTGCTCCTTAGTGCCGATCAATATCGTTTGCGGACTATTCCCTTCGGCCAGACAGGCGTAGTTGAGCTGGTTAAATACAGCATCCTCGACCATGACCTGAAAACGCGCCGAATCGACCAAAGCATAAATACCATTGTTGATTGCAGGCAAAATGAGTTGCTCTTCGATGCATTCCCCCAGCATGATATTGGTCGGCGGATAATGTACGCGCACTTGCTGGTAATCGTACTCAAACACCCGCGAAAAGGACTGAAAATAGACCTTCCCCTGGCAAAGGATGATTTTCCAGATGTCTTCATTATCGTAGTGGGCAGCACTTATTTTCTCTGACAACTTGTCGAAATGGAAGCCGCCCTGATCGTCAAAATAGAAATAGCCAAATGATTCGTAGCCCCCACAAAAGATGCGGCCAGCAGCATCGACCGCTACGGCATGCACCGTGCTTTTGTTGGGTAGTGGAAACAAGCGCCACTCCTGGGCATCGTACAGCATCAAGCCCTGGGTATTGGCCACACAAAGCGAGCCGTTCTTATACTGGGCAATCATCCAGTTTTGGTGCCCGGCCTGATAATCCTGTCGCGTAAAGTGGATCACACGGGGAGTCTCCTGCGCTGCCAGACAGGCGACAGCGAGCAACAGCAGGCTGCAGCAGGTATTTTTCCGGTACAATTGCATCTTCTTTCCTTGTAGCCGGGGAATACCCGGCTGTGTTTAGGGCTTGTTTTACAAAAAAGTTCTCCATTTAGCGGGGTACTCGAAATTCCGACAATTTAGCGGGGCACTCAAAGTGACCCGCTAAAAAAAAGCAAAAGGGCACAAAGTGGTTTAAAAAAGCACAAGTCCCACAATTTAGCGGGGCACTCAAAGTGACCCGCTAAAAATTCACACAATTTAGCGGGGCACTCAAAGTGACCCGCTAAAAAAGCAAAAGGCCGCTCAAAGTGACCCGCTAAAAATTCCCACAATTTAGCGGCTCGAAGTGACCCGCTAAAAAGCAAAAGCTCACTCGAAGTGACCCGCTAAAAAAAAGCAAAAGGGCACAACATGGTTTAAAAAATAAACATTTGAGTACATGAACTGAGGTAAAGTTCTAAAAAAAACACATTCCCCGACCATTTTGACCAGGAGTTGCTGCGATTTTATGCTGTGACCCTAGCCTACCCCAAAGCCACGCCGACACCCGGCTGCATGCTTTGGATAAAAAGGGTAATGGACTTGACTTTTCAATGTAAAGTATTTATATTTGGCAGGCTTTATACTGCCGGGGCGGGTTTTCGCGTATTTTAAGGCGGGAAGGCGGTAGCTGATGGAGAAAACGGCCAGCCCATTCCCCCGAAAAAATCCGTTCCTATCATCAAAAAAAACGTACACCAACAAGCATGTCCCAGCTCGCCCAACAACTCATCGAACAAGAAAAAGCTGAGCGCACCGGCTACCTCGACCTGGGCAATTGCGGCCTGACCCAACTGCCCGACCTATCCGAGCTCAGCTGGCTGCATACGCTCATTGCCAGCAGTAGGTGGTACGAGTTTGATCCAACCAAAAACAAGTGGCAGCGCTTTGAAAGCAAAAACACAGGCCCTAAAAACATAATAGACCCTCCCGAAGAGCCCCTACCGCTCTCGCTGAAAAAAATAGTGCTGCGCGATTGCCATATCAGCGACGCCCGTTTCCTCCAAAAGCTCAGCAAGCTCACATCCCTTGACCTGAGGTCCAATCAAATCAGCGACGC
>CALMIR010000094.1 GCA_937864265.1 uncultured Saprospirales bacterium
TTCCACAATTTAGCGGGGTGACCCGCTAAAGATGGCTTGTCAGCTCCACGTGATTTGTCATTCCGTTCCTATGAAGCACTGCAAAATCGGGAAGCACAAAGGCTTCCTTGTATCCTTTCCATGCCTGCGCCTTTCCACTACAGAGCCGCGAAGCGGTGACAGAACACCAACGAGTACAATTGCCTTACTTGGGAAATTAATCCTGCCACCCCTTTGGGGTTCTTCCAATGCTTTATCCGGTTCGCCAATTTGTGGGACAATTACCTCTCATTCAATTTGTATTCGGATAATATTTCCTATCTTTATGTGGGACTTCGGCCTGAGATAGTCCCTGAATTTAAGTTGCCTTTTGATGCCGGCAAAGCCAAGTTGTCCCGCTGTAGCCAATAGCATGTTCCATCAAAACAAATAGGCCATGAAAATGTACCCAATCGCAGCCCTATTCATCGGGCTTTTCATGTTTCAGCCCGCCTTTGCGGTGGAGCGCCATAGTCATTTCAGCCCCTTGATTGCTGCCATTCAACCAACAACATCGGATAGCGCTGCGGTGCTAACACCAGAGCCGATGAAAAAAAGCTGGCTGCAAAAGACGCTGGAGCGGAAAATGGAAAAGAAGCTGGAAAAAGCGGTTGAGCATGGGCAGGAAGGAAAAAAAAAGTCGAAATATGGATTGATCTCCATGTTGCTAATAATAGGCGCGGCGGTACCTTTTTTTCTGCCTTATATGAGTTTGGGTGTTTTACCGATTCTTGTATTCAGCCTGATTTTTGGTATTAAAGGAATTAAACTGGATGAAGACAAGGTGATGGCCTATATAGGAACGATTGTTTCTGGCCTAATTATAGGGCTCTCTATTATTGCTGGCTTCTATTTAATAGCCAAGGCTATAGCTTTTTTGATTAGAGTATTGGACAACTAAGCAGATTATAGAAAATGAGGACTTGACGGGTACTCAGTCGAAACTCTTGCCCTTTTGATCCGATATTTTTGCTATTTTAGGCCTGAGCTACTCATTTTTGAACAAAAATAAACAACAAACATGGAACCATTAGATTCTGATTTCAATGAATTTGAAGGACAATTGATACCCGACCAAGATGAAAAAATGTGGGCGACTTTCGCGCATTTGGGTATTGTTGCCGGGTTGATCATTCCTTTGGGAAATATTTGGCTGCCGCTCGTACTTTGGATCATCAATAAAGATAAATCCGCTTTTGTACGCGAAAATGCCAAGGAGGCGCTTAATTTTCAGATTACGATGCTGCTCGCTGCCATTGTAGGCGGTATTTTAGCCATCATCCTCATAGGTTTTCTGGTGATTGCCGCTGTCGTTGTCGTAGATATCGTATTCTCCATCATGGCAGCCATGAAAGCCAACCAGGGCGAATCGTATGTCTATCCGTTCAGCTTGCGCTTGATTAAGTAAAGACCAAAAGTTTCTGGTTTCTGGTTTCAGGTTTCAAGTTAGGTCAACCAGAAACCAGAAACCAGAAACCAGAAACCTCTGTTTCATTCCACAACAAATTCAGTTGTTGCTTCCGCCCCATCTTTTTTCAGCACGACCTTGTATTTACCCTTATAGACATAGGTTTGGCCATTTTTGGCCGTTTTCACCTCAATCGGTTTTTCATCTGCTTTCCGATCCTTGTTCAGCCATTGGTTGTAGGCTTTCAGCGGTTTTTCCTGGATGGTCAGCGGATAGGGGAGGTAGTTGATGCCGGCCACGACATCCAGTTCGAGCTGTTGCAACTCCAGCCCTTCGGAGGTCGATAGGCGCATTTCTACCTTGCCAGCCTGTCGGCAAAAAATGGGGATCAAAGCCTTGGGTGCTTCTCGTGTCCACCAGGACGTGTTATTGCCCCAGCGGCTGCTGTAGCGCAACTTATCCGGCTCAAAAGCGTGCAATTCCTTGGCCAAAAGCGCCTCATCCAATTGCTGTAATTCTTTCACTCGTGCGACAAACAGCGAGCGGCCATGCGTGCCGAGCACCAATTCCCGATCGCGGGGATGGACGACTAAATCGTGTACTGATACTGCTGGAAGTGCGCCATTCATAGCCATGAAATGTTGACCGCGATCCAGGGAAACATAAAGGCCGTGATCCGTGCCGACGTACAAGATGTTTTCGTTGGAGGGGTCTTCCCGCACTACATTGATCGGCTCCGCAGGCAAATCCTGGCCAATGGCCGTCCAGTTTTTTCCAAAATCCTCAGACACGTAGAGGTATGGGCTGAAGTCATCCCAGCGGTAGCCGTTGAGGCTTGCATATACCCGGCCTTCTTCAAAAGCCGAGGCCTGCACCCGGCTCACCCATAAGTTTTGGGGCAACTGGTCGGAAATTTTTTCCCAGCTATAGCCGCCATTTTGGGAAACATGCAGCAAGCCGTCATCCGATCCTGCATAAAGCAATCCAAAACGCATCGGCGATTCGTGGATGCTGGTCAAAGTACCATAAGGCACATCGCCTTTTTTGCCGCCCTGCGTCAGGTCGCCGGAAATTTCCTCAAAGCTATCGCCCTGATTGAGCGAGCGTAGCAGTTTATTGGCACCCATGTACAAGACATCTTGGTTGTGGATGCTCAGGTGGATGGGGCTTTGCCAGTTCCAGCGGTAGGGACGCTCGCCGAGGTCGGGCTTGGGCGTGATGTACTCGCTTTCTCCGCTCGGCGTATGGATGCGGTAGTAATTGCCAAACTGATAACCAGTAAACACCGTTTCGTTGTCGCGGGTATCGACGGCCACCTGCATGCCGTCGCCGCCCATAATCGAGCGATAAGGGTATTGCCCACTGTCGTGCCACGCTACACTGGCTTCGTAATCGGAAGGCCCCATCCAAACGCCGTTGTCCTGCAAACCGCCATAAACGCGGTAAGGTTTTTCCATGTCCACCGCAATGGCATAAAACTGGCCGACGGGTGGGGTATTGCACTTGATCCAGCTTTCGCCATCGTCGTAGGATATGTTGATGCCACCGTCGTTGCCCAGAATGAGGTGGCCGGGCCGATTGGGGTTGATCCAGAGGTCGTGATGGTCGCCGTGGACATTTTCTCCGTTAATGCCTTTGAAGGTTTTGCCGCCGTCGTCAGAGCGGATGATGGGCACGCCCATGAGGTACACTTTTTGCGGATCGTAGCTGGCTACGCGGATCTGGCCAAAGTAGTAACCATAGGAGTTGTAAACGTTGTCGAGGTAATCATCGTGTGTTTTTTCCCATTTGCCCTTGTCATTCAGGCGATACACTTCTAGTCCGATCACCGGGGCATCAAGGAGTTGGGCATTGGCATCTTCGGTGTATTCAACCAGGGTAGCCGGGCTGATTTCATCACTTTCCATCAAAGCACGCACTGCTTCGACGGTGTATTTTTCTGGGAAATCATTTTCCGCAAGGTAGTCTTTTATCAGGTAGTCTTTAAGGGCTAAAAAATCGGCCTTGCTCATGGTGCGGAGTTGGTCTTTGCTGAGCTTGTCTGCTGCTTCTGCTTCTTTTGGGCGCAGGTTGTAATTGTCCACTGCGGCAAAAAGCTGGCTTTGGTCATTGCTTATTACCAGATCGAGTCCGATACGGCCACAGCCCGCTCCTACTGGAAAACCGCTTTTATCATCGCTGATGAGTTGCCAGCTTTGCCCGCCATCGGTACTTTTGTAAATGCCGGAACCTGTGCCGGATTCTACGAAATTCCAGGCGCGGCGCTCGCGGTGCCAGGTGGCGGCGTACAACTCATTGGGGTTGTCAGGATGGATAAGCAGATCCACCGCCCCGGTATTTTCATTGACGTAGAGTGTTTTTTCCCAGTTGAGTCCACCATCAGTCGTTTTATAAACACCCCGCTCCGCATTGGGAGAATACAGGTGTCCTAAAACAGCTACCCAAGCCGTGTTGGGATCGCTGGGGTGTAGGATGATCCGACCGATGTGGTGGCTTTCGGGCAGCCCCAGGTACTGCCAGTTTTTGCCGCCATCGGTACTTTTGTAAATGCCCATACCTGCATAGGAGGAGCGGCTAGAATTGACTTCGCCGGTACCGAGCCAGATGGTATTTCGTTCCCAATCCACGGCGATATCGCCGATGGTCATAACGGCTTCCTGATCGAATAGCGGCTGGAAAGTAGTGCCGTTGTTGGCCGTTTTCCACAGTCCACCGGAGGCGTAAGCCACGTAAAAATGACTGGGGTCTTTTTCCCAAACGGCCATATCCACCACACGGCCACTTTGTACACTTGGGCCGATGTTGCGGAAAGGAATGCCTTCAAGTAGGGTTTTTTCCTGCAACAATTGGCGCTGCTGGTAGGCTTCTTGTCGCTTTGTGGCGGTGCTTGGCTCAGGTATTTGATCGGATTGTGCTGCCAGATCAAATGCTGTCGCAAAACAGATGCCGTTTATCAAAAGGAAAAGTTGGTAGGGTTTCATATTGTTTTTTGAGGGGTAAGATAAGGATTTTGTTGATTATGGAAGGTGGATGTGTAGTGGTTCAAATGGCTTTCTTTTAAAAGTTTGATGCTGCGCAAAGCCAGGATCAATTCATCAAAAAGTGCTTTTGATAAATAGTTTTTTGAAATCACAAAGGTACTGTGTACAATGCCAAGCGAAACCGAAATTATGAGGGCATAAAAGCTTTTAGTGTCGGCGTGAACCCAAAGTCATACCGACACTTGACAGGCTTGTCCAAGCTCGAACCGCGAAGCGGTGGCAGAACACCATGGGAGTAGGATATTAATTCTGCCACCCTTTTGGGATTCTTCCAGCTCTTTGTCCGGGATATAATCCATTTTTGGTAAATAAGATCAAACAGCTTTGTTACTTTTGTATAAACCTTTTAATCACAAATGACCATGAAAAAGCAAATCATTTCCTATTTCCTATTTCTTCCATCTAACTTAAATACTCAAGAGCCTGTGAAAAATGATAGGCCAAAAGCAGATTGTACAACACATACTCTAATAGTAGGAATTTGAAGCAAAGTTTCAAAATAGTCAATCAATGAAACAGGCCATCTATCTCAAGATTTGCTGCCTTTTTTTGCTTGGATCAATCCATTCTTTTGGACAGCAAGTCTATCGCATCAATGACACCAGCGACGATGCCTATCAGCTTTGGTATTCTACCAACTCATCCCATATTATTTTAGGAAAGGCTACTTATAATGATATTTATAGGTTGGCCATTATGGGTATTCGATTTGAAGGGCTAGATATCGAATTAGGTGGTATTATAGATTCAGCTTTTATTCAGGTTAGCTTGTAAGGGAGGCAACAATCTTAATATGCCGATCGTCATTACAGGTGAAAAATCAGCCCATTCCGAAGTAATATCTCAAGATTGTTGTTGGAGTATCAGCAGTAGAATCCGGACGGATGCCTCCATAGCCTGGCCGATGTCGGGCTATTGTACGGACGGATATAGAGGCTCGTTGGTGAGAACGCCGAACTTGGGAAATATTGTTCAGGAATTGGTCAATCAGGATGCCTGGCAAGCAGATAATCCTATGTTATTCATTTTTGAACCGGATACCGACACAATTAATAGGCACATGAATTTTTATGATTATCAGCATGGAGTGCCGGAATATGTTGCAGAACTTACGATTTATGTGAATCCGGTTTCTACAATAGATAATCTTCAAAAAGCGTTCAGCGCATTTTTATACCCTAATCCGGCTGAATATACCCGAATAAAGTGGGTACAACAAGAAGCGGGTAGCGTAAGTTGGAATATTTACGATGGTGCTGGTAGTATGCTGTTGCAAAACGAACAATATTTTCAAAGTGGTGTTGGAGAAATTGATTTAATGGAGATGGGGGAGTTGCCAAGGGGAGTTTATGTGATAGAAGTGTTTGATGACTTTCATCTGCCTGTGTCTTTGAAATGGATCAAAATTTGAATATCCTGGCTCAAGGCGGGGAAGTGTTTTTACACCTCCGAATCAACTTATACGCCCAGTCATAATGGCTGGAAGTGGCGGATACCAGATAAGCCCCCAAGGAAGTACTGCCCGTCCAAGGATAGCGTTTTTTCTCAAAAAGCTCCTCATCGCTGTGCCGTTCGATGATGCTTCTCAGCTTTTGAAAAGAGGCATGGAGTAATAACTTGACCTCTTGTAATGGCGTATATTGGTATTGATTCCATATCGCGCGATTTAGTTCGGGCAGTGTTTTCCAGGTATAGCCAGGCGCCGGCATAATCGGTTTTCTGGCATCCATGCCCACTTCATACCAGTCTAAAAACAACAGGTGCCAATGGTGTAGGTGTGCCAGCACATCCCGGATGTTTCTGTTCAGGGTGCCTTCAGGAAAAGGGGCTTCTTGCGCTGAGGGAGGAAAGGCGTCCACTAGTCCGATGAGGCGGTTAAAGTTTTCTTGACTTTGTTGTAGCAAATCTTTTTTTATGGCAGGTCTTGGCATACTTTAATTTTTAATTTCAATAATGACTTCCCTAAAAAGCAACGGCCTCTAAAGGAGAAAAATGTTACAATAACATCTCTTTCCTTCAGAGGCCGTCTTGACGGCATTTCCTCGCGTCGTATATGTAGGATTAACGGCCATCCAATAAGCGCGAATCACCATCTACCAATTCAAACTACTTCCACTTTTTTCACAGCATCCGTCAATTCCTCCTCTTTGATGGTGAAATTGAGTTTCAGCATGCCGTTCATGTAGCGGGCTTTGATCTGATCTTCTTGCACCGGTTTGGTAAATTTGAACCGGCGTTCCAGTATGTTGTGGTCAAACTCGCGCAGTACGAACTCAGAGGACACATTTTCTTCTTCCACTTGTTTCTCGGCGAGGATGGTTAGCACGTCGCCTTCCAGGCTGATGCTGATTTCCTCGCGGGTAAAGCCGGGCATAGCTACTTCGAGTTCAAATTCATCGCCCGTTTTTTTGATGTTGGCAGCGGGTTCTTCTTTATTCCAGCGCACGTCAATGGCTTTTCGACCCATGAAATGGGGGCGATCCGTCAGAGGGGAAATATAGTGATCCCGCAGATTGTCTCGATAGGTTTTAATATCAGGACGTATCATGGAACAATATTTAATGGGTTAAGAAATACACGTTTGTTAAACTTTGAAAGTTTAGTAAACGCAAAGCTTTCAGGACTTGACAACCAAAGTGGGAATTGACTTATTGAGGGTCAAGAGGCGTTCCGTCACGCTGCCCATGAGCAACAATTCTACTTTTGAATGCCCTTTAGCACCCATGACGATGAAATCTGCACCTTGTTCCTCTGCACAATCCAGTAGGTAGTTGGCGATACCAGGTAGTTCTTTTTTGCACAGCAATTTCTTGATGTGCTGGCGATCTTCAGTTGTTAGGTACGTATTCAAGAAAGCATCAAAAGCTTCTAGTCGGTCTTCTTCAATCAGTTTTTCGAACTGTTCTTGGGTTTTACTGATCTTGAAAGAAGCAAAATCGGGTAGTTCATAAACATTCACAGCCAGTATTTCTGCCGGAGCGGGCATGCGCTTGTTGATGGCCACCGCTGTGCGCAGGGCTTTGATGGAATGGGCAGAAAAATCAATGGGTACGAGTATCTTTTTGAGGCTCAATTTTGCGTTTTCGGGCACAACAAGGGCATTGCACTTTGTTTTTCGAACCAGCTTTTTAGCCAGAATGCCAAAATGGTCGGCATGGCTCTTTTGGCCAATAACTATCAAATCGGCATCGACTTCTTCGGTATCTTTAATCAGTTCTTCCAAAGGATCGCCTTCGCGTACTTCGCAAGTGCTTTTTAGGCCGGGTAATTGATGCCTTACTTTTTCAACGATGGCCGTGGTCACTTTTTCGCTCAAAGCATACTGACCAGCCAATGGTTCGATGGTTTTGCCGAAAAGCGGGCTGAACCAGTCGAATCGGGCAGCCACATGCAAACAATGAGCGGATTGGATGGGAACCTGCTCAGACAGGAAATTCAGATACGCCAATACTGGTACATCTGCATCGCCCATCTCCAAGCCCACCATAGCCGCTTCTATTCGGAAGGGCTGTATGGCAACGTCATCTAAAACTTCCTGATTGGTATTTTTCATGATGTTTGGTTTTTAACGATTTGATTAGTGCTTGTGCTTATCTGTTCTGGGTAGAGTGGATTCCTTTCCTATTCTGAACTTCCAAAGTCCAGTCATCGGTAGCAGTTGTTTGCAACCATAGGTTTTTGGATCGCCTGAACACCTGCACATGGAGACCAAACTCATTTTCCATGATTTGCTCAAACTGGCTAATGGTCAACTGATCATCCAACTCGATTTCTGCTGTCCGTTTTTTGGTTTGAATTTCGCCAAGGGTCAGGGCTGGGTCATACTCGTTTTTTTGAGCCGATCCTTCGTGAGCAGTATGTTTTTTGGCGTAAAAAACAATTTTCAAACCGGGGAAAATGGTGTTGAATTCGTTTTGAATATCAGTAATACGACGGTCGGAATGAATGAACATCTCTGCTTTTTATTCAAAAATACGGTCATTTTTTCTCCTGTGTGCTGAGGAAAGTCAAGGGTTTGAAATGATATTCATCAGTTGGTAAACTGCAATCTGTCGTTTAACTTGAGGCGTTTTTCGACGTGTGCCAACGTTTCACTCATCTTTGAAAGCTTGTTTATGAAAATCCTGTTCAACTCCATTTTTTCTGGTCACGACACGGGCATGCATCCAGAAAACCAAAAACGACTGGATGTTTTTGCCAATTTGCCAGAAACAGCCATCCTGGATGGAGAACCCTATCTTGGGCTGGTTCACCACAAAAGCTACATCAATACGGTCAAGACGGCTCACCTGCATACCCATCATTTGGATCCGGACACTGTTGTTTCGCCGGGAAGTTATACGGCCGCCATTCATGCTGTCGGTGCTACGCTGATGGCGAGTGAGACGAATGATTTTGCCCTGGTGCGGCCTCCCGGCCATCACGCTTACCCAGACAAAGCCAGCGGATTTTGCTTGTTCAATAATGTGGCGATTGCTTCGCAGCGATTGGTGGAGGAGGGCAAGCGCGTACTGCTTTTTGATTTTGACGGGCACTTGGGCGATGGCACTTCTCATATTTTTTACGAAAGTGATCAGGTGTTGTATTGGTCAATCCACCAATATCCGGCTTTTCCCGGTCACGGATTTGTCAACGAAATAGGGGAGGGGAAGGGAAAAGGCTTTACCATCAACGTACCTTTGCCGCCTCATAGCGGCGATGATATATTTATGGATGCTTTCCATTCATTCTTGCCGATCGTCAGGCAATTTCAGCCGGATGCGGTAGCTGTTTCAGCCGGATTTGATGCCCACCTGTACGATTTGTTGCTGGATTTGAGGGTTACAGCGGGAAGCTTTTACCAAATCGGCAAGGAGTTGGGCCAGCATTTTAGCCGGGTTTTTGCCACCCTGGAAGGCGGGTACAATGTGGAGGAATTGCCCCGTTGTGTGTTTAACTTCGCAGCGGGCATCAACCAGGAGGCTATGCCTCACCCTCAAAACTCCACGACCTCACAGCGGCAGGTGTGGGAAGAATATGAACTGAGGCTACATACGGTTTTTAGCAATCTCAAACCATACTGGAAATACTAAACCATGGCTAATCCATTAAAGAAAATCTTTCACCCGAAATCCATTGCTGCCATCGGCGCTTCCGACAAAGAAGGTACCGTCGGCAATGCCCTGATCAAAAACTTGCTCAGTGGTACTTACACGGGTAAAGTGTATGCGGTGAACCACAAGCACCGAACCATACAAGGTAAGAAGAGTTATGCGAGCATCGGCAGCATCAAAGAGGAAGTCGATTTGGCCATCATAGCTACACCAGCTAGGACAGTCCCTACCATCGTGCGGGAATGCGGAGAGGCTGGTGTCAAGGGATTGGTCATTATTTCTGCCGGATTCAAAGAATCGGGGGCTGAAGGGCAAGCCATGTATGACGAAATATTGCAGTTGGCCCGGCATTACCACATGCGCATCATAGGGCCCAATTGCTTGGGCTTTATCCATCCTTCCATTGGCTTGAACGCCAGTTTTACCAATGGCATGGCACTACCGGGTAATATTGCCTTTATTTCGCAGAGCGGTGCTTTGTGTACGGCCATTTTGGATTGGTCGATCGCCGAAAATGTGGGCTTCAGCCATTTTGTTTCTATTGGTTCAATGCTGGATGTGGGTTTTCACGATTTGATCGACTATTTTGGTACCGATTCGCATACTTCGAGCATCCTCATTTATATGGAAAGCCTGCAAAATCCGCGGCGCTTTATGAGTGCGGCGCGGGCTTTTGCGCGTTACAAACCCATCATCGTGCTCAAGGCCGGTAAAAGCGAGGAGGGGGCCAAAGCTTCACTTTCTCACACCGGTTCTTTGGCTGGCAACGACGCCATCTACGATGCGGCATTCCGGCGAGCAGGTATCATCGAAGTGAATACCATCCAACAACTGTTCAATTGTGCCAAAGCCCTGGCTATGCAACCGCTCCCTAAAGGCAATCGCCTGGGCATAGTCACCAATGCGGGCGGCCCCGGTATCTTGGCCACCGATTACCTGATGGATAATGGAGGCCATTTGGCCCAACTGACAGAAGAGACCAAAGCCCAACTCGATACGCAATTGCCTGCCCACTGGAGTCATGGCAATCCCGTGGATGTATTGGGCGATGCCAGTGCAGATACATTTGCCAATGCCGTTCAAACTTGTGCCAGCGACCCAAATGTCGATGCCGTATTGGCCATTTTTACCACCCAAGCGGTCACTAGCCCGACTGCGGCGGCGCAGGCTTTAGCAGATAAAAGTATCGCCAAACCCGTATTGGCTTGTTGGATGGGCGAAGATGCGGTGTCGGAAGGCAGGGAGGTGCTGGAAAAAGGGCGCATTCCCAATTATCGCTATCCAGAAAGCGCCGTAGTCGTGTTTTTGAAAATGTATGGCTACTCCCGCAATTTGCAGTTGCTGCACGAAACGCCGCCAGATATACCGGAAAAATTCAATCCTGATCGGGAAGCTGCTAGTGAATTGATCCAGCAGGTGCTGAGCGACGGGCGCATACAAATGACCGAAAGCGAAGCCAAAGCCTTATTGAATTGTTACGAAATTCCAACGCCGCAGGGTAGAATTGTCCACTCAGCAGCAGCAGCGGAGAAGTATGCCGGGGAAATAGGATTTCCGGTAGTGATGAAGGTTGCTTCGCCCGACATCGGCCATAAGAGCGACTTTGGCGGTGTGGTTGTGAATATAAAAAACCCGGAGGAGGCGGTACATGCCTTTACCAGTATATGCACCAATGCCAAAAAACATCATCCGGAAGCCAAAATATTGGGCGTGCGGGTGGAGCAAATGGTCAGTAAAACGTATGAATTGCTGGTGGGGGCCAAAAAAGACCCTGTATTTGGCCCAGCTATCTTATTTGGAAGCGGAGGTGTGCTGGTAGAATGGCTAAAAGATACCCGTATTGGGTTGCCACCCTTGAATATGGCTTTGGCCAAGCGGGTGATAGAAGGGACGCGGGTTTATCGCTTGTTGCAGGGGTATCGGGGGCGCCCTGCGGTGGATATAGAAGCCCTGCAATTTTTACTCGTAAAGTTTTCCTACATGCTGATGGATTTTCCGGAAATCCGGGAAATTGACATCAACCCTTTCAGCGTGGACGATAAAGGCGGCTTGGCACTCGATGCCCATATCGTACTGGATAATCCCTGGCTATATGCCAAATTTCATCCTTATGGACACCTGGTCATTTCGCCTTACCCTACCCACTTGCAGCGTACCTTCACTATGAAAAATGGACAAAAGGCTTTGTTGCGCCCTATACGACCGGAGGATGAACCAATGGAGGCGGCGATGCTCAACAACCTTTCCTCTCAATCGCTGTATTATCGCTTCATGGGCTATGTGCCCAAAATGACCCACGAGACCCTGTTTCGTTTTACCCAGATTGATTACGATCGGGAGATGGCGATTGTGGCAATCTTGGAAGAAGAAGGAGAGGAAAAAATGGCGGGAGTAGTTCGGATCATCAGCGACCCCTGGAATGAGGCGGCGGAGTATGCCATCTTAGTGGCTGATCCCTGGCATAAACAAGGGCTGGGCGGTGCACTGACCGATTTTATCCTGGACATAGCCCGGGAGCGGAAAACGGGGAAAGTGTATGCCGATGTGCTCAATTCCAATGAAGCGATGCTCAGTTTGTTGCGCAAGCACCATTTTGTGATCACGCAAAGGGAATTCGATACCACTTCATTGGAAATTGAGCTAATACCAGCAAAACTAACGGTGTGAATAGGCTTTGTCTTTGTATTTTTCCAATTGCCTTTTCAGTTTTTCGATGTTTTGGTCAAGGCCTTTGTAGAAGTCTTCGGCACGAGATTCGGCAAACAGCTCGCCGTTGCTCAGCTCTAGCTTGATTTCCATGATCTGCTTTTGCTGCGACTCATTATCCTGCAATTTCAAAAAGACTTCCGCATGGGTAATGAATGGATAGTGATGGAAGCTTTTCTCCAGCTTTTGTCTTATTTTTTCATTGAGGGCTTCACTGGGGGCAAAGTGTACAGATTGGATGTTGATATTCATAAAGCAATGATGTTTGATTACATCGCTAAAATAGGGGCATGAGATACACCAAAAGTTGAGGATTATCAAAAAACAGAATGACATTTGTCAGGAAGCAACTAACTGGCTATTGCTAAAGCCATTTTTGAATCCAATTGGAAACAGCTATCTTGCCCCTGCAATAGTCAATTTTTTCTTGCTAAACAGTTGCTAGGCGTTATGAAAAAGTGTCTTTCTATTCTTGTTCTACTGGCCGCTTTATGTGCGTATCTCCCCGCTCAGACCACCTTTCGGCTGTTTTTTCTGGGCGGACAATCCAATATGGAAGGATTTGGGCGGGCAGCTGAACTGCCTTATGTGCTGCGGGGGCCTGTGCAAGGGGTCTATATTTTTCACGGCAATTCCGCAGCGGATACGACGCAGGTAGATGGCCGCGGACTTTGGTCGATTTTGAAACCCGGCCACGGTGCAGGCTTTAGCTCCGATGGAGAGGAGAACAAGTATTCCGACCGTTTTGGTTTGGAATTGACTTTTGCCCGGCAATTGCGCGAATGGTATCCCAACGATTTGATTGCCATTATTAAATATTCGAGGGGAGGGACTTCCATTGCAACCGATCCGGCTCATAAGGTTCACTGTTGGGATCCTGATTTTAATTTTGGAAATGGGATCAATCAATACGACCATTGCCTGGCCACCATTCGTCAGGCGTTCATGGATCGGGATATAGATGGGGATGGGAAAGACGATATCCTCATTCCTTCCGGCATTTTGTGGATGCAAGGCGAAAGCGACGGCAATTTTAGCGAAGCAATTGCTCTTGCATACGAGGCCAATTTGAAGCGCTTGATGGACTTGATACGGGCGGCGCTTTGGCAGGATGATTTACCAGTGGTGATCGGCCGCATCAGCGATTCGGGGCAGGATGATGCGGATGGCAAGGTGTGGAACCACGGCGATCTGATCCGGGCGGCTCAAGCGGCTTTTGTGCAAACGGATGGCCACGCCGCTTTGGTAACCTCAACGGATGCTTACCATTATTCCGACAAATGGCATTATGACACGGCAGGCTATCTGGATTTGGGCCGGGCTTTTGCGCAAGCAATAAAGGCGTGGTTGGAGTAGTGGTGCGGTATTAAATGTTGCTTATTTGCGTTACCCAATTCCCAAATCGAACGCATTTTTCTCTGATTTTTTGCAAACCCAATTCTTCTGCCAATAGGACGCCATAAATAACTTTGTTGTATCCTTTAATCAATTGGGTGAGTCGTTTAGATGGAGCAGTGGTTGCACCATCGTTTATCCATTCGGGGTTTGGATAAGTATTGATAAGCTTGCGCAGCGCTGCAATATCGGTAAACTCATCAAGGCTTCAAATACACTGAAATCAGATAGTAGCAGGGCTTCAAATTCGCGCATTTGCAGATAGGGTATAAAGCGCGACCTGAAATTTTCAGGAATGGAAGCAAGCATGGATTTTTCCAAAAGGTTTATTTTTAGTTCGGCACTCATACCTTCAATTAATGAGTCCCATCCCGGAAAAGCGTGTTTTGGGCGAATACCATAAAAATCTATAAAGGTTGTTACAAAAAGGCTCGGTTCTTGCTTGAGATGGTTTAAAATCTGATCGTGGATGACGGGCCATTTAGCGATTCCTCCCCCGGTTTTTTTAATTGCAGGGCATTGGATAATGATTTTTTTTTCAATGAAATACTGGTGCAGAACTGCCTTACAAAATTCTTGTTCTGTCTCTCCTTCGCAGATGATCAGCAATCGTTTCACGGCTGGGCTTTTTCAATGATACGGCTCTTCCATAAGCTCCCCCAAGGCATAGTTATCCATCCAGGATTGTAAGTCTTGTTGCTCCAATCGGCCAAATTGGCTACTTCCTTCGACCAAATCTATGGTTAATATATCCTCCGGTAGAAATTGATTGACTAAATCGGAAGACTGCGTTGCCGCAATGACCTTAGTTCCTTTTTCAGCAACAGATTTGATCATGCCAGCCAGCTTGGTGATGGCTGTAGGATGCAACCCCAGCTCTGGCTCGTCAATGATAAGCACTTGGGGCAATTGAGGCTGTAAAAACAAGGCACAAAGGGCGATAAATCGCAGGGTGCCATCGGATAAGTCATTCACCCCATAAATAAAGGAACTGAATTTGCTCCTCCATTGAAGCCTCAAGTAGCCTTCCGAATTGGGGTTGAAGTAAAAGTCCGAGAAAAAGGGGGCTATACTTTGAATGACTTTGATAATTCTTCTATAGTGGATGACATGGTTCAAAGAAATATGAAATAAAAAAGCACCCAGATTTTCACCTCTTTCATAAAGGAAGTACCTGTCATTTTCTTGATGACTTAAATTGTTAAACGGCGAATTTTTGCCTGTATCGTGGAAATGATACACTTTGAAGCTTTCTTAATAGCTTCTGATGAATTTTGCGCTAGGCATCTCCGAAAATTTGACCTGCGCTTCCGATAAATAACTTGAAATATCGTGTGCTTGCAGAGCTTTTCAGAGCTGAATACAAAATTGGATTCGCCTTTATTGATCCTAAAAGAATAAGCATTCAAATGGTCATTGAAAGTGAGTGCAGCCTCAATTTTATCCCCATTTCCATCTCCGTGGTGTAAAAACCTATTCAAGCCGCCGTTTAGATTGACATACTCCGTTAACCTTTGATGGTATAGTGCATGCAGAAATTCAAAAAAGTTAATAAAATTACTTTTTCCAGCGCCGTTGGCACCAATTATGATATTGATGGGGTTGATCTTAACAGTGGCAGACTGAATAGATTTGTAGCCTTGAATGGTAATAGAATCCATGAAAATAGGATGAATTAAAATCTTGATGCAATATAAGCTTATTTATTAGAATTTAAGGGTTGTAAAGGGAAATGTACAAGAGCTGCCACAATGACACCAAATGGTGGGGTAGCCCCATTTTTCGGCAGTATATTAGTTTATACATAAGGACTTTGTACATTATAAGCTACTTACGGTTGGTGTATTTTCAACCTCATACCATGCTTGGGCCTCAGTGTAATCAGGGGCTCCATCTCCACCGGGAAATCCGGCAAGACTTCAAAGCGATAGCGTTGTAATACATTCACCAATACCAGTTGCATTTCCATCAGGGCAAAATTATTGCCAATACACAAACGCGGGCCACCGCCAAATGGCAGATAAGCAAAACTATGCTGCTCCCGGCCAGGGGCAAAACGCTCTGGTTGAAATGCATCAGGATGGTCCCAATACTCCGGGTTGCGGTGTACCCCCATGATGTAGGCCACAATACGGCTGCCTTTCGGCAAAACCATTCCCTGAAATTCATCGTCCGTAACAGCAATGCGATCGGTGATCCAGGCAGGTGGGTATAGACGCATGGATTCTTTGATGACTTGCAAGGTATAGCCCAGTTTGGGCAAATCTTCAAACCCGGGTGTTCTGCCCTGGAGCACTGCTGCTGCCTCCTGGCGCATTTTTTCTGCCACTTCTGGGTGCTGTGCCAACAGGTACAAGGTCCAGGTCAGCGCGTTGGCCGTAGTTTCGTGGCCGGCTACCATCAAGATCAAGCTTTCTTCCAGCAGTTGTTTATCCGTCATGCCTTGCCCGGTGTCTTCGTAGCGGGCATCCAGCAGCATTTGCAGCAAATCGTCATAGGCTTGCCCCGACTGGCGGCGGGCATTGATGTATTTCAAAAGAAAACCATTGGATTGCGCTGCCATCCGCTCATGTCGGCGTTTTTCTCCGCTCCAGGCAAACCAAAAACCGAGGTAAGGTTGGCGCAGGTTGCGCATCATAAAATGCTGGATTTGGGTGACATTTTTACCGATTATTTCCAGTTCATCATCGGGAATATCGGTGCTAAAAAGGGATTTGCCAACGATACGAAGCGCCATCTCCATCATCAACGGCGCTACATCGACTTCCGCATCTTGGCGAACAAGCGAATCAAAACGCTGTTCCAAAAAAAGGTCGATTTCATTCGACATGATATTCGTTAGGGCGGCCAATCGGGCTTTGTGAAAGCCGGGTTGGATCAATCTTCGTTGGCGCAGCCAGTAATCGCCTTCACTGGTCAGCAAGCCATTGCCCAAAAAATGCGCCAGTTGCTTGGTCTGGATGTAAGACTTGCGCCAAATGCGGTGATTGCGTTGAAAAACATGTTGGATCAGCTCAGGCTCAATGGTTTGGATGCCCGGGAAAAGGCCACCTAAGTGAAAACTGTAAGTGGAACCGTATTTTTCCAAATTTTCATTGATCACTTGTACCGGGTTATTGGCGAAGCGCAGCGAGTTGCGCATAGACACCCATCGGGGTACTTTGGTTATTGCTTTGAGCGAAACAGGATTATCAGGCATGTTGATCTTTCTAACTGTTACAAATTTAGCATCTTTGCGTAATAATAGTGTAAGAAGAACCTCCTTCTGTTCATAATACACAAAACAAAAATAAAAACCATGAGAGCTATACTTTCCTATTCCGTATTGATGGTTGCGATGCTGCTATTTGAAACTTGTGCCATTAATCCTGTCAGCGGCAAAAAAGAATTCATGCTCGTAGGCAAAAACCAGGAAATTGCCATGGGGCAGCAATCTGATCCTTCCATTGTAGCTAGTTTCGGTTTGTACCAAGACGATAAAATTCAGGCATTTATCACTGAAAAAGGCCAGCAAATGGCCGGGGTTTCCCATCGGTCGGATTTAAAATACGAGTTCAAAGTGCTGGATTCTCCCGTGGTCAATGCTTTTGCTTTGCCAGGGGGCTATGTGTATTTTACCCGTGGCATTCTGGCACACTTCAACAACGAAGCCGAATTTGCAGGCGTATTGGGGCATGAAATTGGCCACATCACGGCTCGGCATTCGGCCAAGCAATACAGCCAGCAGATAATCGCGCAAGTGGGGCTGATTGCCGGCGTGGTACTTTCGGAAGACTTCGCCCGTTACGCCGATTTGGCACAAACGGGTATTGGTCTGATGTTCCTCAAGTTCAGCCGCGACCACGAGAGCGAATCGGATCGCCTGGGTGTGGAATATTCCACCAAAATTGGCTATGATGCGTTCGAAATGGCCGACTTTTTTTCTACCCTCGACAGGTTGAGCGACCAGGCTGGAGGTAGTATTCCTACGTTCCTGTCCACGCATCCCGACCCGGCTGACCGCCACAATAAGGTGGAAGAATTGGCCAAAGGCTGGCAGCGCAAAGAAAATAAAAACAGCTACAAGGTAGGCCGCAACGAGTATTTGAAAATGATTGACGGCCTGATCTATGGCGAAGACCCACGGCAAGGCTATGTCGAAGGCAATACCTTTTACCACCCCGAATTGAAATTCCGCTTTCCTATCCCTTCAGGCTGGCAGACCGCGAATATGCCTACCCAAGTACAAATGGCACCCGAAGATGGTCGGGCCTTGATATTACTGACGCTGGCGCAGGGCGACAACCTGAGTGAAGCCGCCAACAACATGCTGCAACAATACCAGTTTACCTTAATTGGCAAACAAGACGAACGGGTTAACGGCCGCCCTGCCCTACGGGTAGATGCCCAACAGGTGGATCAGCAAAGCCAGCAGGCTATTCGTATGATGAGTTACCTGATCGAATACAATGGCATGATTTACCAATTCATGGGGCTGAGTTATAGCCAGGATTTTAACGCTTATGAAAGCCGCTTTTTGCAAACCATGCGTGGCTTCGATACGTTGACCGATGCGTCCAAAATCAATGTCAAGCCGGAGCATATCGCCATTAAAACCATTGAAAAAAACACCACACTTCAGGATGCGTTGAAGGGGTATGGCGTTCCTTCCAGCCGATTGGAGGAACTGGCCATTTTGAATGGCATGCAACTGTCGGATAACCTGACCAAAGGCATGATGATCAAAGTGGTGGAATAAGTTGAAAGAACTAAACAATCATAAAATGAAACGAATGATCAGCGGTACAGCCTTATTAGGCTTGGCCTTTTTACTCTTTACTGCCGCGAAGTGCAATAAGGAAAAGTACGAATACAGCGCAGAAACCAAAGTGGAAATATCGAAAACCCCTTGTTTTGGTCGCTGCCCTACCTATACATTTACCCTCAACGGGCAGGGCGAAGCTACTTACAATGGCCGCAAGTTTGTAGAACTGGAGGGCGACCATACCCGCGTTTTCCCGATTGACACGACCAACGTTGCTTTTGCTACGCTGATAGCTGCTGACTTGTGGCAATATCAGGATGAATACACGGCACCTGTGACGGATTTGCCTACCACCTATCTGAGCTTCCATCACGATGGGAAATCTAAAAGAATCAAGCTCTACGCTCAATATCCGCAAGAATTAGAGGCATTGGTCAAAGAGTTGGAAGCTTTGGCCTTTAGCAAAGGATGGGTGAAAAAGTAGGAGAGGCCAGCAGTGAACTTGGTGCATGAAACTTGGAACTGTATTAAGTTTTAGCCTAGTACAGTTCCACCTATTCCACCATACCCGTCGCTGTTTTTTCGCTCACCCCATTTTCATTGACTGCCTCTATGGCAAAGTAATACGGTTTTTTCAAATCCATCGCTTTGAACCAATATTCGTTGAAATCGTAAATCAGGATGGAATTATAGAGCTTATCCGGGGCCGTGCCGTAATAAAGGTTATAGGCGAAAGCATTGTCCACTGGCGACCATTTGATGTAGGCGCTGCGCTTGTCCTTTTCAGTGCGCAATACGATGAGCTCTTTTACTTTATCGGGCTTAGCGCCTCCGCCATGTCCAAAAACACGCAGGCCGCTAACGGCAAATTTACCCGTTGGCATGTACAGGTTGACCAATTTGATAAAACGCGTTTGGACTGGGTCGGCTAATTCTACATAATCATGGGGAACATCGGTCGTATTCTTGCTTTTATCCACCAATAAATCCCATTTCTTGCCATCGGTGGAGTGGTAAATTTCGTATTGGTGATAGATTTTGGTTTGCTTGCCCAAAAAAGCCACATCTTGGTCGGCGTAGTTGATTTGAATGGCATAGACTGTGCTGATTTGCCCCAAGTCCGTTTGTAGCCATTCTCCTTTGTCAGCCGTTTTTGCACTCCAATAAGTTTTGATGTTTTCATCCACAGCGTAATTCGCCGCATAGGTCCCGAGGGTGCTGCTTACGGTTACGGGCTTTTTATAATTCAATAGCCACCATTCGGGGCGCAATTGGCGCTCTGTGCGGGCAGCAGGCAGGTACATCGGATAATCGCCAAAGGCGGTATTGCACCACATGATGTCGTCCGAATCGAAGCCGGCGGGCCATATGCCGATGCGCCGTTCCCAAGTGTTTTTCACGCAAACGACCGTAGTGGCTGTGTGCCAATACCGCCCGTTATTGTCCTGAAAAGTAGCGCCATGCCCTGCTCCTCGGTTGAAACCGCCCATTTTACTACTCAGCGGATCGCTTTGGGGGGTAAAAGGGGTGAAATTGAACAATGGCCTACTCCCCACCACCACGCCATCGCTATAGCCACTGAATTCCGTGCCCGGAGCGCCGTATTGGAAATAGTACTTGCCTTTGTATTTTGTCATCCAGGCGCCCTCTGCAAAAGGGTCGAGGAAGGTATTGTCCATGTGTTCGCCAAAACGTTGCCAACCATATCGCCATTGTTCCAGCAGGTACATCGGCGTACGGGTGCCTTTGGGTTTAAAGGTCTTGCGGTCAAGCTCAACACCATACATGGGAAAGGAATTACTGCTGCCATTGTACATATAAAAACGGCCATCGTCGTCGGTAAAAAAGGCAGGATCCCAGCCACCAATTTCAAAGCTGTCCACCAAGACAAACCATTCATTTTTCTTGGGATCGGTGCTGCCCCAAAGCGAGAAATCAGAAGTATAGGTACTGCCGAAAACGACCATCGTATCCCCGATAATGCCAACGCCAGGGGCACAGAGGTCGTCCTTGGTGTCGTCCGTATTCCAGGTACGCAGGAATCGCCGCTCGTGAAAAATCCAGTTGAGCAAGTCGGGGCTGTGCCAGTAGCCGTGTTGGTTGGTGCTAAATAGGTAAAAATCACCCTGGTAATTTACAATGACAGGATCGGCAGTGGCTCGGTGTTTGCCCCATGCAGTAAAACTCTCGTAAGGCGTATAGCCATAATCGAGGTTGGTGGGATTGCAATAGGTGCGCTGTTGGGCGAGCAGCGGAAAAGTAGCAAGTAGGAGCAGCAAAAAACAGGGTATCTTTTTCATATCAATCGCTTTTGCTGCGAAGTTAGGGCGCTGAAAAGTATTGGACTAACCATTGTGGCAAGAAAGGTGGAGGCTATGCCGTATCTTTTTTGGAAACAACGCATCTGGGATTTTTTCTCCACAAAAATCTGTATATTTGTGAAGTACACCGTTGCATTAATGATGTGTTCAAAAAGGCATTATGGAAAACATTCTAGAAAAAATAATGAAAAGCCCCGATGCACCCAACATCGCGGATCGCCTGCAATCCGCCCTAAAGGACGAGGCGCGCCGCCGCCGTGATTTTCGCAATTGGGTCGATGAAGGGGTGAAAGCAGAGTTCATTAACGGGGAAGTAGTGCTGCATTCTCCGGTGAAGAAAGAGCATTGGCAGACATCCGATTTTTTGAGTACTTTATTGAGTGTCTATATAAAAATCCGCCGATTGGGTTCTATTGGGGTAGAAAAAGTGATGATTTCCCTCACACGCAACGACTACGAGCCGGACATCGTTTTTTTCAGCCGGGAAAAATCTGAGCTTTTTGAAAAAGGCCAAATGTTATTTCCTGCACCTGATTTTGTGGTTGAAATCCTTTCTAAAAAGACCGCCGCCAAAGACCGGGGTATCAAAAAACAAGACTACGCCGCACACGGCATTGCCGAATATTGGATCATTGACCCCGAACGCCAGCGTATCGAGCAGTACTTGTTGCTCAACGAGGCTGACCAAACTTACTTCCAGCCTTATACTTATACCATTGATGAGACCATCGAAAGCCGGGTCATTACAGGATTTAAAATTCCTGTACGAGCCATTTTTGAAGCAGAGGCCAATGCCGCAGCGCTGAGCAATTTGGTCGGCTAGTAACAACTACCGCGTTTTGGATGCAATGATGTTTTTCAGATTTACAGCATATGAAGGAAAGCTCTTTATCAAAGCCCGGAAAATTGGCAGCTTGCGCTACAATTCGCCAGCATGGAACAGAGGGCGTATTGGGCAAATAGTGTTCGGACATCGCAATTTTAAATTGACCACTATACTTGGATTTTAACCTAATGACGATTGACCAAATATTTCAAGACAAGACGATTAAAGCCAAAGCTAAAGTGGCTACAATAAGTGAATGGTTGCTCCATGGGGAACTAGCATTAGAAGAACTTTTAGCGTTTGCCGAACGTCAAAAAGCAAGCGACAAAGCCACTTGTATAGAAGCCATTGAATTGGCAACTAAAAAGACACCAAATATGGCCGATGAAAGTCTGGTTTCTTATGTGACAAAAGCACTTACTGATGATGAACCAAGAGTGAAATGGGAAAGTGCAAAGGTAATTGGCAATATTGCAAAACTTTTTCCAACGCATCTTGACGAGGCAATAAAGAACTTGTTACCCAATACAGCGCATACAGGAACTGTTGTTCGATGGGCAACGGCATACGCTTTGGCGGAAATCCTAAAATTAAAGACAGTAAATAATCAAGAACTGCTACCCAAAATCGAGGCCCTTTGTGAGCAAGAAGCGGACAATGGGGTTAAGAAAAAATACCTCGATGCTTTGAAGAAGGTGAAGAAATAGAAAAGCTACACACAACACAGCGGGCATTTTGTGTTGGACGCCATATCCTATTAGAGGAGGATATTCAAAGAACTAAAAAAGTTTGTCACACTCCAAACTCGCGCTCCTGGCTTGGAGTGCTGGGTATCAAATAGCGCTTTCCAACACCTCCCTCAACCCATGCACTTGTGGAATGGTGAAATCGGGCACTATCTCCGTATCGTTCACCCTGCCGTGACTGATCCAACAAGTAGGCATGCCAAACTGTTGGCCGCCTAGGATATCTGAGTGCAAACTATCGCCAATGACCAGCACTTCTTCGCGGGCAGCGCCCCCTAAAGTATCAAAAGCATACTGAAAAAATGCTTCCTGGGGTTTGGCCGAGCCAATTTCATCAGATACGACGATGGTATCAAAATAGTGATCGAGTTGCAGATGCGCCAAGCGCGGGCGTTGCACTTCTTTCAGGCCATTGGTGATGATGCCTAGGCGGTAGTTTTGCTGGAGGGTATTTAGGAGCAGTGCAACCCCTTCGTAGGCTTCGCTGAGCAGAACGAGGTTTTCCAAAAAGCGCTGGCTGAACAGGGCTGGCGATGCAGGTTCGGCTTCCAATACTTGAAACAAATCGGCAAAGCGTTGAATGCGGAGCTGCGCTGCCGTAATCTGCTCTTGCTCAAATGCCGTCCATGCCCGCGCATTACATAGCTTGTAAGCGTCGTGGATGGCCTCCGAGCAAGCTTGTCCGAAGTCGGTATAGGTTTGCCAAAGCGCCTTTTTACTAGCTTTGGAAAAATCCAACAGGGTATTGTCGGCATCGAATAGCAACCAGGTAAATGTGGGCATAAAGGCTGTCTTTTTATGCAAAGATAAGCAGGGGCGGGGCATTGGCTGGAATTGGCCTTTAAAAAAATGGTCGAAGAACTGATGGCTTGGACATAAATACATCGTAGTGTTTAGCGTTATCATTGTTTAGTTGTACTTTTGTTTAAAATCCAGATGCACGAAAAAATGACAAGCCATGAGAAAACAAACCTTCAATCTTGTATTGGCCATGCTGCTAAGTGCCAGTTCTGTGGCACAAATCATTTTTGAAAAAGGCTATTTCATTGACGAGTCCAATCAAAAAACGGAATGCCTGATCAAAAACATAGATTGGAAAAACAATCCAAAGGTGTTTAAATACAAACGATCTCAAGATCAAGCGGTGCAAAAAGCATCCATTGAGTCGGTAAAGGAGTTCGCCATTGGCGATGATGTTAAATACATTAGGGTTAATGTGGCCGTAGATCGGTCGAGCGATGAAGTGAACAGCATGAGTTATGATAGGGAGCCGGTTTTTCGGGAAGAGCGGGTGCTTTTAAAAGTACTGATAGAAGGCAAGGCTTCCTTATTCCAGTACAAAGACGGCGATTTAACCCGGTTTTTTTACAAAATGGATGGTGCCGAAATCCAACCATTGGTGTACAAGCGCTACCTCGATGGCAACAAAATAGAGCAGAACAACCTATTTAGGCAACAGCTTTTGGCAGACTTAAAATGCCCGTCTATTGCTTGGGAGGATGTTGAATCGCTGGAATATGCCAACTTGGGTTTAGAAGATGTTTTTATTCAATATAATGAATGTCAAGACGCTATCTACACAAAGTATGGAGCAAACGAGAAGAAAGATTTGTTTAACTTAACCATTAGGCCAGGGTTTAACCATAGCCATTTGATCATGAAAAGTGCTTCGTCTGATTTACCAGACATCGATTTTGATAAAAATACTAACTTCAGGCTTGGACTAGAAGCGGAGTTCATTTTGCCCTATACGAACAATAAATGGGGGCTTTTTATAGAACCAACGTATCGCTATTACCAGGCGGAGCAAACCATAGCGGATGATAATGTCGTCGGAAAACTCCTTGTTTCAAAAGTGGATTACCGAGCCGTCGAATTGCCCTTAGGTGCCCGGCATTACTTCTTTTTGAATCATAAAACGAAGCTATTTACGGACGTTTTTTCCTTATTTGATTTTCATACAAACTCCTATTACCGTTTTGAGCGTATAGATGGCTCTAAGCTCAATTCACTAAAAGTGTTATCTAACCTGTACTTTGGTTTAGGGGTAGGGCTTAAGCAGCAGGATAAATACAGCTTTGGTATGAGATACCATCTAAATCGCGAAATTTTTGCAAACTTCTTAGCCTGGGATTCCAGGTACCAGACCTTTTCTATCTATTTTGGCTATGCCGTTTTTTAAAGCCTTTTGGAATAACCCACTTTAGCAAAAACAAAGCAGGCAGACACCTTTCGATGCCTGCCTGCCCTGGGATCAGTTCCGGCCATCAATTGCTAACTACGGCTTCTTCCTGTTTTGTAGCGATAAATTTTTCCAACAAGTCAGGCATTTTTTCAAAAGCTGCTGTCAGACCATGGCTGGTTTTGGAGGGGACAAAAGAGATGCTTTCTCCTTTGGTGACCAAAAATCCCAGCGGTTCAATGCCAAAGCCAGCGCCGGCAGCGCCGCCTTCGCCATGACCATGCTTGTCGTCACCCCCTTCTCCACCGCCATAACCAAATCCCAATCCTACGCGTATCACCGGTACGCAGGTAAATTCGCCCAGTTTGAACTCTTTGCCTACTACCGTTTCTGTTCTTGCTTCATTTTGAAGAAACTCAGTCACTTTGACGAGTACTTCATCAAAATTGTTTTTCATATTCTAAGTGATTTTTGGATGAATGAATACCCTCAAAAAAGCCCAGGCTATGCGGCCTAGTCGTGTTTGAAGGAAAATGGCTATGTCATGCTCGCCTTTAAAATTGATGCGCAACTGACGCCGACCTTTGCTGGCCATAAGGAACAATGGAAACAAATACGCATTGCGCACATAATCGTCCGTATCCCAGTTCACTTCCAAGCGTTTGATGGTAATGGCACGCAACATATTTTTGAACAAAGCCCACATTTGACGGGCAGACATCGAGCGCTTTTTCTGCTTTCTCGGCGAGGTTTTTGCTGTCTTAGCTGCTTTGGGCTGGCTTTTTTCAGCCGTCCAATGCCATTCTTTCTGGATGAAGAAAAACTGGAAGTACCAATGCCACTGCTCCGAATCCGGCACAACCCTCAAGCCTACAATACCCTTCCACGCCGCTCGGTAAATATCCTTTTTGGTATCCATTTCCACTTCGATAGGCAACAGGAGCAGTATAGTCAGTATCAACAATAAGATGAGAAGCACCCAAAGCATGGCTTTTTTTTTCGACCTTAATTTGTCATGAAAAAACTGGAAAAACGCTGACTTACATCATCCCCGGAAGTGATTTAAATCAGATATCCGCATTTCTCGTACATAAGCTGATAAAAATCATACCCCTGTTTACACAGAATTAACCTCTGCTTCAGGCTGGCTTAATCTACATGGCCTATAATAGCCTTACAATTGATAACAGATGAAAATATATGCTTGTATTGCTGTAATGATTGCCCTTTTGGGGAGCTGCCAACACTTGCCCGAAGACTACGAATCCATTACTTTAAAAGGCTCGGACACAGAGGTGAATGTTGCCCTTGCTCTTGCCGAGTATTATATGGCCGATGAAACAACCGTGAGCATTGCGGTAACGGGGGGAGGCTCCGGTGCGGGCATTGCGGCCCTCATCAATGGCAAAACAGATATTGCCAATTCTTCCCGCCCCATTAAAAAGGAAGAGCTTGACCTGGCTTCAGCGAGGTCTATTGCACCCGTGCCCTTTATTTTTGCCGTTGATGCCCTGGCCTTCATTGTCCATCAGGATATGGAGGTGGATAGTTTGACCCTGGATCAAATCGCGCAACTTTTCAGTGGTAAAATTGCCAATTGGCGAGAATTAGGCGGCCCTGATAATGCCGTTTCCCTGTATGGCAGGCAGAGCAATTCCGGTACTTTCGTCTATTTGAGGGACAGCATTTTAAAAACAGAATATGCCGCGCACCACAAACAAATGAATGGCAATGCACAAATAGTGGAGGCCCTCAAAAGCGACCGAGCGGGTATTGGCTATGTGGGCGTTGGCTATATTTTAAAAGAGGGCGGAGGTGTAATTGCAGGTATAAAGACCATTAAAGTAAAAAGTGACCCCGCTTCGACTGCGGTATCGCCTGTGGAACAAAGCGCGATTGCCAATGGTGCCTATCCAGTAGTTCGCCCTTTATTTCAATACACCAACGGCATGCCCGATGGCAAGTTGTTGGAGTTCATCGAATTTGGGTTAAGCCCCAAAGGGCAGCAAATCATAACCGAAAATGGGTACTATCCCATTTTTCAGGCGCACAAGCAGCACAACGAACAGCTATTAAACCAATACTATGAAGCTCAGGAAAGCCATTGATCAACTCATGCAGGGGGTTTTCTTATCAGCCGGGCTTACGGCAGTTGTTTTCCTGTTGGGTATTTTTGGGATGCTACTGTTCAATGGCGCTAAAACCTTCAAAGAAGTTTCACTGGCCGAATTTTTCGGGAGCAGCAATTGGAATCCATCAGCCTATGGCGAGCCCTCTTTTGGCATACTTTCCATGCTGGTCAGTACGCTGATGGTCACCGCCGGGGCTATGCTCATTGCCATTCCACTTGGCATAGGCACAGCGGCCTACTTATCAGAAGTAGCCTCCCCAAAAGTGCGCAATTGGCTGAAACCAACCATTGAATTGCTGGCTGGGGTACCCTCCGTAGCGGTGGGGTTCATCGGCATTGTGTTGGTTGCACCCGCTATTGCCAAAGTGTTTGGCCTCAGCAATGGATTGAATGCTTTAAATGGGGCCATATTGCTGGCGGTCATGGCTTTGCCTACCATAATCACCGTGGCGGAAGATAGTATGAGAGCTGTGCCCAAGCAGTTTCGCGAGGCCAGCTATGCACTAGGGGCTAATGGCTGGACAACTCTGGTGCGGGTTGTACTGCCAGCTTCATTTTCGGGTATTATTGCCGCCATTATATTGGGTATTGGGCGCGCTATCGGCGAAACGATGACTGTGCTAATGGCTACTGGCAACGCCACGGCAATGCCCAATGGTTTTTTTGACCCCGTAAGAACGCTTACGGCAACCATCGCCATTGAATTGGGCGAAGTCGCCTATGGCACCAATCACTATTACAGTCTATTTGGTTTGGGGGCTGTTTTGTTTGTCATCAGTTTGCTGGTCAATCTGCTGGCGGAGAAACTAGCATCTAAATTTCGGTATAAACTTTAAAATTCGAAGCAAGCTACATGATGATATCCAACAAATTCATTGCTATAATCGGTTTTTTTGCCTTGTTATTCTGCACCATGTTGGTGATTTCTTTTCTGGGTATCATCCTGTATGATATTTTCAGCAAGGGAGCCAGTGCGTTGAGCCTAGACTTTTTGTTGGAATACCCGCGAAAGGGGATGACGGAGGGCGGCATTTTTCCTGCCATTGCGGGCACGGTATTTGTGACAATGGTAACGGCTTTGTTTTCCCTTCCGCTAGGCGTAGCGGCGGCAGTCTATTTGAGTGAGTATGCGCCCGACAACTGGTTGTCTCGGTTCATCAGAGCCAGTATCCGCAATCTGGCTGCAGTACCGAGTATTATTTTTGGCTTGTTTGGTGTGGCGCTGTTTGTGCAGGGCTTAGGTTTGGGGCTTTCGGTGCTATCTTCCGGGCTAACCCTGGGTTTACTTACCCTGCCCTATGTGATCACGACTACGGAGGAGGCGCTGAAAAATGTACCGCATGCTTTCCGAGAAGGCGCTTTGGCCTTGGGGGCTACCAAATGGGAGGCGATCCGTACCGTTGTGCTGCCGCCTGCTATTCCGGGTATTGTTACCGGTGCTTTGCTGGGCTTGTCCAGGGCTGCGGGCGAAACGGCTCCTATTTTGTTTACTGGAGTGGCTTTTTATTTGCGCTATTTACCAGGTTCTGTATTGGATCAATTCATGGCTTTGCCTTATCACTTGTTTATTCTGTCCACCCAACACCACGCCATCGAGCAGGTGCGCCCTTTGGCTTATGGAACGGCGCTGGTGTTGTTGTCCCTTGTTTTTTTACTGAATATCATCGCAGTGGTGATTCGCTACCGCTTTCGCGCTTTTAATCAACGATAGATGGATACCAAGTTAAAGATTCAAGACCTTCGCCTTCATTTTGGAAAAAAAGAAGTGCTCAAAGGCATCAACCTCAACATCAAAGACAATACAATCACGGCCTTGATTGGGCCATCGGGTTGTGGCAAATCGACCCTGCTGCGCAGCATCAATCGCATGCACGATCTGGATCCGTCGGCTAAGTTGAGCGGTTCTGTTTTTTTGGATGGGGAGAACATTTACGACCGCAAGAAGAGCGTCGTAGATATTCGTCGAAAAATTGGCATGGTTTTTCAAAAACCCAATCCCTTCCCGAAATCCATTTATGAAAATGTGGCCTATGGCTTGAAAATCAACCAACTGGCCAAACACAAAGCACTTCAACCCCGTGTAGAACACGCCTTGAAATCCTGCTATCTATGGGAGGAAGTGCAGGATCAACTGGGCAAATCCGCTTTGGAACTTTCCGGAGGGCAACAACAACGACTTTGTATTGCTCGAGCGATAGCGGTAGAACCGGAGGTGCTGCTGATGGACGAGCCTTGCTCGGCGTTAGACCCCATTAGTACGTCTAAAATAGAAGCCTTGATGTTGCGCCTCAAAGAACAATACTGCATTGTGATTGTTACCCACAATATGCAGCAGGCACAACGGGTAGCCGATTATACCGCGTTCATGTACTTGGGCGAATTGGTAGAATTTGGCGAGACGGCACAAATCTTCAACGAACCCCAAATGGAATTGACCCGCAATTATGTCAGTGGCCATTTTGGATAAGTACTGCGCCTGGACATCTAAGTTCAAAATGCATCAGGATGCTGATTTTTACCTACACAGCAACAAACCCTCAGGTGAGGGAAATTATTGAAAAGCTGGAGCAGTTATCGCTTGCTCATCAGGTCATCCAAGAGGATGGCATTGGACTGCGCTTGCAGGAAGGCAATAAGGTACTTGTAGGCTTTGAGTCCATCAAAACCCACTTAGAGGAATTGGAAGGGGAGTTGAAGCGCTGGTATTATTGTGGGTGTTGAGGGTTTGGGGATGGGAATAAGCGCTCCTGTTGATAAAATAATGAGATGCCCCTGAAAAAGTACATACTTTTTCAGAGGACATCCCTTTCTGTTCGCCTTTTGGAAGGTAAGAGTCACGCCTTTTTCAGGTTGTGCGCTCAATCATTGCTCAGTGGCCCTTAACCAGGCGTTTGGTTTGCGCCAGATGTTCGCCAATGGTCAAAGCAACGTTATAAATACCAGCGGGCCATTCGTCCATTTGGAGGGTGTACATATGTTTGCCTACAGTTAGTGCAGTATGGTCGAGCAAAACCTGCACCTGTCGGCCTGCGTTGTCCAGGATGACCAGATTAACTACATCCGGGCGATTCATTTCAAACGATACATGGCAGGTCTGTTGGGTAGGGTTGGGCGATAGCTCCAATAAAAGCAGCTTGGAAATATTGTCCTGACTGCCTGAAGTGCCATTCAATTGGGTAATCATCCTAACTTTGCCGGTATTGTACTCTGAAATATAGAGGGTATCGCCGTAGGGCGACGCAACGATACCATTTGGAGCGCTGAATTTGGCCGTAAGGGCATCCCCATCAACAGAGCCAATGGTACTGCCTAGAATGACGTTGGCGTTGCCTTCCAAGTCTGTCCGAAATATTTGGTGGGTACTGTACAAAGTACCATAAATATAGCCATCCAGGTAGGCGATAAAACCCAGCCATCCGCTTGTAGGGCCTTGTACCAGTAGTTCTTGGGTGCAATTGGGCAACAAACGGATGATCTTGCGATCCGTAAAATTACCTGTGTATAAATTACCTTCATCGTCATAACATAAGCCTACAGGGCCGTTTAATTCTCCAGCTACCCAGCAATCGGTCACCGTACCATCTGGCGCTATTTTAGCTATTTTACTGCCCAAATAACTGGTTGCGATCAGGGTATCGCTGTTGATAGAACGAATCAGTCCGCTGGGATTGAAAAAAGCGATGGTATCCACCACCGTACCATCGGGGGCGATTTTAAAAATGCTGTTGCCATTATTATCTGCCAAAAAAAGGTTGCCCTGGCTGTCGAAAGCCATGCCGTTGGGCGTATTAAAGCCATCGGCAAATATGGTACTTGCGCCATCGGGTAAGCTGATTTGATAAACAGCAGAGCCTGTATAGTCTGCCCCAAACAGGCGGTTTTGGGCATCGAACACCAAAGCGTCAGTAACATCGGCGTTGGAAATGGTGGTTACGTTTTGAGCCTGAACAAAAAAAGGCATCAACAAAAACAATCGGGTCATTTGCTTCAACATGTTTCAAAAATTAGGTTGGATTAAAGAAATAAATAGACCCGACAAAAGAATGGAGGCGTCCCATTTCTGTTGTGCCCTTTTGCAAAGTGGCACAGATATGGCGCTATTTTGTCTGTTTTTTTACAAAAATGGTCGGTGAGCCAGAAACTATGGATTGAAATAGGCGCTCGGCGTTTTACCGGTTGCTTTTCTAAAAGCTCGATTGAAAGCCGTCCGGGAGTTGAACCCTGACAGGTAAGCCATATCCGATATGTTCAAGTGACTATTGCGAGGGTGCTTGTGCAATTCAATAAACTCCTGGATACGCCAATGATTGATGTAATCGAAGAAGTTTTTGCCAAAGGCATGATTCAAAATTTTGGACAACTCATTCTTTGGCATTTGCAGGGCCTCCGCCAAATCCTGAAGTTTTAAGTCGGGATTGAGGTAGGGCTTTTGCTCCCGCACATAAGTAGCTACTTTTTCCATCTCAGCCTCGGCCAGGTAAATCTTCAATGGGGGCAATTCAAGTATATCTGGTCGTAGGAGAATTTGGTACCCCAGGAAGAAAACGTAGGCCACCAAAAGCAACCACATGATGAAGTAAGCGGTATAATCAGGCTTCTCACTGAATAAATTGTTGAGAAAAGACAGCAACCAAAAAAAAACCAATAGATAGCCCGTGATGAAAAAGGGGCGTAAAAAATGCGCCGGAAAAGGTTGGCTGAAACGCTGTTGCCAAGCCGCCCGATAATGGCGATAATCGCGCACGCTCAGCCATATATAACTAGTTAGACTTAAAATGCTCAAACCCTCGATATAAAAAAAAATGACCTGGATATGTTGGTCGTTCAGAAAGTGTAAAACTTCGTTCAAGTGCAGCCCAATAAAAGTATTCAACAACAAAATATGGATCGTAGCCGGTATGAAGTGCCAATAGCGATAAGGCTTTTGGGGCAATGGCAATTGTAACAAAGAGCGGGTAAAAAAATAGAGAAAAGGCCCAATCAAAAAGAGAATGGCATCGGGTATGAGAATCAAAGCGGTAACATATTTTACCCAATCGGGTTGATAGGTGGCACGCAATAGCATAATGACCCCCAACATCACCAACATAAGCGTCAAGTAGAAAACAGCCGGATAGTTGGACATCTTTTTTTGCCACAACACGATGCTGAGAAAGATGCTTTGTGCCAATCCAACGGACAACAACAGATCGAGCCAATAACTTTGCAACATTTTTAGGCAAAAATACGGATTTGTTTTAATGCATCATAAAGGTACGTTTTGGCTTCCTGTACGGGAAAAAAAAATCCCGAATCTCGGCTGAACCAAGATTCGGGATTAGAAAGCTAGTTGGAAGCGAGATTTATTTCACCACAACAAACTTTTGTGTCAACTGCTTGTCAGCCATTTTCAATTGAATGAAATAGATGCCAGCGGGTAATTGTGACGCATCCATTTGCCAATTTTGCTGACCCAAACCAATTTCAACGGCCTGTACCTGCAATGGTTTGCCGGTGATATCGGTCATAAGCAATTGGCCATTGCCAAGCTCCTGGGCAAAATAGGCAATATGAAGCTCGTGCTTTACAGGGTTAGGGAAGACTTTGATGGCCGCTTGTTCCTCCTGGAAGCGGCTGTGCGCCATCCAAGTCTCTTGTTCGTTCTCACCAATCGTTCTGGCACCACTAGCCGAGCAAGTAGAAATGACCACATCATCGATGAATACCTGATCGCCATTATCGGAGGCATCACAGACAAAGCGGATTTGCGTTGACCCAGAAAAAGGACCTGCAATGACCACCGATTCATTTTCCCTTATATCATTGACAAATTCATCGCCCAAGCTCCATGCTTCTACTGTCGTAAAAGTAGCGCCGCCATCCAACGAAACCTGCAACCAGAAATCTTCATCAGCTGCATCAAAGCTGCGCACCACGTAGGAGAAATCGACCGTGATTTCACTCACCCCTGTCCAGTTGAAGCTGCCGGCAGTCATGACGGAAGAACTGGTGTTGTCGCGCAAAATAATGCTATAAGTACCGCTATTGGCAAATGTGGCATTGGAATAGCGGATACAATCGGAGCCGCCGTCTGCCCAAATACCCATGCCACTTTCAAAATCTTCGTTGTCCAATTCGCTGTAAGTACAAGCCGTATTACAAGGCATACAATCGGGGCCGCCGCAATCTACACCGGTTTCTTCGCCATTTTGGATGCCGTCGTCACAAGTGGGATCAACGACATCTCCCAAACATCCTTGAATGGTAATGTCATCAATGAAAACCTGGTCGGTATCGTCCGATGCATCGCAGCGGAAGCGGAATTGGGTAGTAGCCGTGAAAGGCCCATTGATGGTAGCTACGCCAGTAGTGCGCTGTAAGTTTATAAATTCGTCGCTTACATTCCATTCTTCAACAGTTGCAAAAGTTGCCCCACCATCCAAAGAAACTTGCAACCAGAAATCCTCATCCGCAGCATCAAAGCTATTGGCGATAAATGAGAAGGATACTTGAATTTCACTGTAAGTGCTCAAATCCAAGTTGTTGCTGGTCAGTACGGAAGTGGAGGTGTTGTCGCGCAGTAAGATGCTATAAGTGCCGCTATTGGCTGCATTGGGGTTAGAACTTCTGGCACAATCGGTGCCTCCGTCGTTCCATACACCAAATCCAGCTTCAAAGTCTTCGCTGTCAATCGTCACGTAGCTACAGCCACCCATACAAGGTTGACAATCGGGGCCACCACAATCAACGCCTGTTTCGTTGCCATTCTGGATGCCATCATCGCAAGTAGGGGGGGTAACTGTACCACAAGCCGTAGAATTCAATAAGCTGGCACGTGCCCCACCGGGATTGAACAAAGCCCGCATGCGATCGCTTTGGCCTCTGGTGAACAGATTCATACAAGCATCATCGGAATAGTCCATGTAATTTTGGAACATATCGGGCAAGTCGTTGGCGCCAGAGTTACAGCTATTCGGACCGGGAAACGTACAGGGAAGACCCGTGTAGTTAGCACTGCCAGCTGTTGGCGTATCGGTTACGAAATCGTCAAAATTGCAGTTCCCGTCTCCCCAGATGTGGCGCAAATTCAACCAATGGCCTACTTCATGCGTGGCTGTTCGTCCCAAATCAAATGGAGCTGTTGCTGTGCCAATGTCTCCGAAATACAAGTAATCTATGACCACGCCATCTGTGTTTGCCGGGCCCCCTGGAAACTGGGCATAACCCAAAATGCCACCGGAAATGTCACAAACCCATATATTGAGGTAATCCGCTCTAGGCCAGGCATCTTTGCCGCCAGTAGAATTGAATTTGACGTTGTCATTTGTGCTAAAAGAATTCACATTGGTTGGCGTGCGGGTTATACCATTGGTCGGGTTGCCAAATGGGTCAACGGTAGCCAGGCAAAATTCGATTTCTGTATCGACAGCAACCCCTGCAAAGACACCCGGTGTATTGGCTGCATCCGCATTGGTGCGCCTGAAATCTTCATTCAGAATATTGATTTGACTAAGCACCTGCGCGTCGCTGATGTTCTCGTTGTTGCCATTATACACGACATGAACGACTACCGGGATAGTAATAACGCCATCAACAATTCGATTGCTGGGATCGCTGATAAAATGTTGAGTATGCTCTTCGATGTTTTTGAGTTGCTTGGCCCGGTCGGGATTGGATTGGTTTTGGTATTCGAGGTATTCCATCGTGGAACAGTTCCTGTGCTGGGCTGATAAGGGTTGATAAATGCCAATAGCAAAAACCAGCATCACGGATGCAAATAAGTGCTGAATGCTCATAAATGATTTAAATTTTTGAGATTAGTAATAGAATAACAAATTGCCTTGTTGATGAATTAAAGCTGAACGAGTGGAGGGTGGGCAGCTTTTTAATTTAGAACTGAGGAACTAGCTTAAGATGCCGCAAAGGTAAGTTTTAACAGGCATTAAAAAAAAAAAATAAATGTAAAATTTAATAATTTGTGTTACATGTTTGATGAATTTGAAATATAAATGACTTATTTAGAGTAATTTATATGAATTTTGTTTTTACTTTTTTTTGAAACCTCAAATGCCAGCAAACGGTTGCACGATGTCTAAAGCTTAACTTTTTTTTAACACAAGCAGCGTAGGAGTTAATTTTTACGTATTATTGCAGGGCAAAGACGTAAAAAAACTGCCACATCAATTCTTTATAGCTCATTTAGAATAAATTACACAAAGGTCCCCAAGCCAGAATCCAAATGATCACAAACCACAACATTGGCTTGTAATTTATTATTGCTTAATAAAACTCGGATTTAGTATGAAAAAAACCTCACTAGTTTTGGCACTAGTGCTGTTTGCCGTAGGTTTTGCTATGGCGCAGCGCTCGATATCCGGAACAGTGACCGACAACGCAGGCGACCCGCTTATCGGAGCAAGTGTTTTGGTCAAAGGTACCACCACTGGTACAGTCACGGATATCGATGGTAAATACGCTGTTTCCTTACCCGAAGGGTCAGATGTACTTATCATTAGTTACACCGGTTTTTCCACCCAGGAAGTTAAAGTTGGCGCATCTAACGTAGTGGATGTTATTTTGGCAGAAGGGGTAACACTGGAAACCGCAGTAGTAACAGCATTAGGTATCAAAAGGGAAAAGAAAGCCCTGGGTTATGCCGCTACGGTAGTTGGCGCTGAAGATGTAGCCCAAAAACCGGAAACGGATGTGGCGCGTGCCCTGATCGGGCGTTCGCCTGGTGTTAACATCACCAACTCTTCTGGTTTGGCAGGTAGCGGTACCAAGATCAACGTGCGCGGTACCAGTACCATTAGTGGTAATTCTCAGCCGCTTTGGATCGTGGACGGCGTGCCCATCAATACCAACGCCAACGAAAACAATGATTTTCGCGATGGTAATGTCACTCCTACCCGAAACCTCGATTTGGATCCGAACAACATCGAAAGCATCAGCATCTTGCGCGGTTTGAGCGCTACGACCTTGTACGGTTCTGCTGGTCGCAATGGGGTGATTTTGGTGACTACCAAAACCGGTTCTGGCACTCAGAAAGCGAAGAAATTTACGGCTTCTGTCAGCCAATCTTATCATGTAGTCAATGCAATTATTCCGGAGTATCAGGACAAATGGGCCAATGGTTTTGATGGCGACTACGGAGAGTTCTTCAGCAACTGGGGTAGCTTGTTTTCTAACAACAGAGAAGTGGGTAACCACCCTTACTACGAATGGCGGGATGTGTTTCCCGAGTTTCCGGAGTTCGCTCAGCCTTATACACCGGTAGCACAGCCTAACAACGTAGCTGATTTCTTCCAAACGGGAACTTCCTCCACTACTTCGGTTAACGCTGGAGTCAATGGCGATTTAGGTAGCTTCAACGTGAGCTTTAGCAGCACCAACGAAGATGGTTACATCAAGAACAATGAGTTGGAGCGCTTAAATTTCACCATTGGCGGTTTAGCTAAGTTGACGGATCGCTTTTCTGTGAATGCCAATTTCAGCTACATCACTACTGACTTCCGCACACCGACCATCGGTGCTGGTACGGGTAGTAACTCTGAAGGTGGGCCATCTGTATTTGCCAACCTGTTCTACACCCCGCGTAATATTGACTTGACCAATTGGCCATTTCAGCACCCAGTTACTGGTGCACCAGTCTTTTACCGCAACAACAACAGTATCACCAACCCATACTGGTTGCTCGACAATTCTCGCCAGGGCTCTTATGTAGATCGCTTCCTGGGTGTAATGGCGGCTAACCTGGAAATTTTCGACCGCGTAATGCTGACTTATCGGATTGGGGTTGATACTTACAGCGAAGATCAGGAGTATTATGTACAAAGAGGTTCTGTAGGATATCCTGCCGAAGTAAGTATATTTTCTACAGGGTTGTACAGAACGACGGCTGGTACAAACACCATTTATGACCACTCTTTGATCTTGAACCTGCAGCGCAACCTGTCTGATGCCATTGATATTACGGCCAACGTAGGGTTGAACGCCCGCGACGATCAGTACAGCCAGGTTGGTTTGGAAAGCACCAATCAGGTGGTGTTTGGTTTGGTCAACCACCGCAATTTTATTAACCAAAACCAGCAAACTTTACGCAACGATCCTTTGAGCTTCATCAGCCGGCGTATTCTGCTAGGAGCTTTTGCAGATGTTACTTTCGGCTATAAGAGCTTTTTGTACCTGAACGTACAGGGGCGTAACGACTGGGCTTCCACGCATGAGAAAGAATATCGCAGCCTGTTCTATCCAGGTGTGAGTGCATCTTTTGTACCTACGGATGCTTTCGATGGCTTGCAGTCCAGCTTCCTCAGCTTTTTAAAAATCCGTGCAGGTTACGGTACATCAGCTAACTTTGCTGATCCGTACACCACACGTTCGTTTTTGTCTTTAAGCCCAGCCTTTACGGTGGATAGCAAAGGAAATGTAATTGCCTTGTCAATTCCTGGTGAATTGGCCAACTCCGAATTGCGTCCAGAATTGCAGCAAGAGTTGGAAGCTGGTTTAGAAGCCCGTTTGTTCAACGACCGTATCAGTATTGACCTGTCTATTTACGATCGCACGGCTAAAGACCAGATTATTGAGCGTCCTTTGGATCCATCCACTGGATACCTCTCTACCTTCATTAATGCTGGTACCATTTCCAATAAAGGGGTGGAATTGGGTGTTTCCATTACACCGATCCAAACTAAAGACTTTTCTTGGAACCTGCGTGCGAACTATACCCGCAACCGGAGCTTGGTGGAAGAGCTGCCTGAAGGCTCTGAGGAAATTAACTTCAGTGGATTTTCCAACCTCGGTAACTTCGCCATCGAAGGCGAGCCCTTTGGTGTGATCAAAGGTACTTATGTGGTGACCAATGAAAATGGCGATCGTTTGATTACGCCGAATGGTGATTACAAAATATCTTCTGATTTTGGCATCATCGGCGACCCGAACCCGGATTATATGCTTTCTGCTTTCACCACCATCAATTTCAAAGGATTCTCTCTTTTTGGGCAATTGGATTATGTACACGGCGGTGATATTTATTCTTATTCTGCGGCTACCCCGATTGCTCGTGGTGTAGCCAAGGAGTTGGAAGATTTCAACCCGGAATTGCCTGTAATTCTGCCAGGTGTTTTGGAAGAAACGGGTGAACCCAACAACATTCCAATGCCAGCTTCCGGTGTATTCTTTGGCAATACCATCATTGGGGGCAGTGCAGATGGCTTGGGCATCTACGATGGTACCCGCGTGCGCTTGCGCGAAATCGGCTTGAGCTACACCGTTCCTAAAAAGTCCTTTGGCGATGGCTTCGTTCAAGGGCTGACGGTTGCTTTAGTGGGCAACAACCTTTGGTTCCGCGCTGTCAATACGCCTAAATATGCCAAAGTGGATCCCGACCGTACCGCCTTTGGTGTAGGCAATGGTTTTGGATTTGACTTCTTGGGCGGCCCTTCCGCCAGCCGCGTTGGTTTGACTGCTCGGGTTGATTTCTAAATTTTTAAAAAAACAAGCATGAATAAATTGCTCAAAATATTACCCTTGTCCCTGCTCTTCTTTTTGGGATCCTGCGGATTGACCGATTTGGAAGAACAGTTGGACAACCCCAATGAGGTAACGGTTGATAATTTGGATATTACCTTGTTGATGAATAAAATTCAAGCCGATTTCGGTGACTTTGTTTCCCAAGTAAACGAAGATGCCTTGCAACTTTGCCGAATGTTGGCTCTGATCGGTGGTGATACCTATCAAGTTGCTTACCAGGCTACCGACCACAACGATATTTGGGAAAGAGCTTATCAGGACGTACTCGTTCAAATTGAAACGCTGCTGCCTGTAACTGACGAAGAGGGCTTTACCCTCTTTTCTGGTTCAGCTCGTGTCATGAAGGCTTACGTATTGATGACTTTGGTGGATTTGTTTGGCGATGTGCCTTACAGCGAAGCTCTACAAGGTGTTGGTAACTTTAACCCAAAGCCAGACGATGGTAGCGCTGTTTATAAAGAAGTCATTTCAATTTTGGATCAGGCCATTGCCGATTTGAATACAACCTCTACCGTTGGGGGCACTTACCGCGATATCTTCTACGATGGTAATGCCTCTAAATGGATAGCTTTGGCTAATACACTCAAATTAAAAGCGAATATCAACTTGCGTTTAACAGAAGGAACTACTTCCACTTCTGCTATTGAGGCTTTGTTGGGTGCTGATTTGATTGATACCGATGCAGAAGAATTTACTTATAAGTTTGGTTCTTCTGATGTACCCTCCAGATCACGCCATCCGCTTTATCTGGACATGTATCAGCCCATTGCTGGTTCTGCCGATAATTACATTAACAACTACTACATGCTGATCTCTTATCAGCAGAAAGGAGTGGAAGACCCACGCTGGCGCTATTATTTCTATCGCCAGATAGGTAGCATTGATGCGGCATTGAATGATGAACCGGAATCCATTCCTTGTGTGATCAGTCCTCGCCCTGCCCACTACGGCCCAGACCAGGCATGGTGCGCATTTGACCCTGGATTTTTCGGTCGCGACCACGGCAACAGCGATGGTCTGCCTCCAGATACCAGAGCGAAAACCTGCGTAGGAGTATATCCATGTGGCGGACGTGCAGATACCAATGCGGATGATCCCAATTATTTGGTGGTCACCCAGCAAGGGCAGGGTGCTAATGGTGCAGGTATTCACCCCATCTGGATGGCCAGCTTTACCGATTTCCTGAAAGCGGAAGCGGCTTTGATGCTGGGTACTTCTGGTGATGACGCTGCCCTTTTGGAATCAGGTGTTAGAAAGTCTATTGAACGCACTCAAGCTTTCGGTGCTTCAAAAGGTCAAACGGTTCCTGCTGACTTAGTGGCTTCTACAGATGACTATGTCGCAAAAGTGAACGAACTGTATGCCAATGCAGCTACGCCTGATGCCAAGTTGGATGTTATGATGAAAGAATACCTGATTGCTTTGTGGGGCAACGGCATCGAAGGCTACAACATGTACCGCAGAACGGGCAAACCTTCTGACATGCAGCCTATGCGTGCCGCTAATCCGGGCAATTTTGTGTATTCATTGATCTATCCAGCTGATTTTGTCAGTTTGAATAGCAACGCTACGCAGAAAGACCCGACCGCAGCCAATAAAGTTTTCTGGGACAACAACCCCGATAACTTTATCAAGTAAGGTTTGTCGGTTTTAACCTGTTTAATCTCTAAACAAAACAAAAAGAAGTATGAAAATCAAAATATGGATGTCACTCATCGGCTTGTTGGTCTTGATGGGGTCTTGTGCAGACTCTGAACTGGATCCGCTGCGCTTTGATGACATTACCAAAGGTTCTATTATCACCCTGCGCGGTGCTGCGGTGGACAACTTGAACAACCGCGATTTCCTGGGTGCTGTGGACAGCTTTAGCGTTAGCGGCAACAACCCGGATGTGAACTTTGAATTTGAATCTGACTTCTTGTCGGACGACATCAGCAGCTTGCAGGAAGTGCGCGTGTATGCCTTGGCCGAACAAGGCGGCGCCAGAAGCCAGGTAGCGACCAAAGCGGGCAGCGAATTTTCTGTTCCTTCCGGGGAGAAATACCCAAGAAGCAGCTTCTCCATTCCGCTCAGCACTATTTTGACGGCCATTGGCAAGGATTTGGCTGATTTTTCACCAGGTAATTACATTTTCATCGAATGTGATATTACCCTCACCGATGGTACAGAAGTTCCTGCTAGTGCGGTAGTGAACAGCAGCTTGTTTGAAAGTTCTTTGTTCTACCCAGCTCATAACTTGCGTTATATCGCTGGCGAATAAAAGATAGTACGATTTGTACGGAAGATAGAAAAGCCGATTCGGGAAACCGGGTCGGCTTTTCGCGTTATTAACGCAGAAAAATGAACTTCCAGATTTTGTCCTTACCCTAGCGGGCTAAACGCTCCATTTCAAGTGTGTCTGCTAGGGTAAGAACTTTGATAAATCGGGAAGTCATTTTTTGCACACTACTTAACATATTATTAATAGGGAAACTGCCCTTATTTTTTAATACAAATATTTGGATTTTTTTAACTTTGCCCCGCTCATGGCACTTTGGCCAAACGCATTTTGCAGTGGAGAAAATCAGGATTCTTTTATTTTATTGGGGAGTTGCTTCCTATTTCGCACTTACTACGGGCTTTATAGCGACAGACTATAAAGGCGGTGCTGCAATTGGTGCTTTTGAAAAAGAATCCGAGTACAAAGACAACACCAAACCAGATTCTAAATACCAGGATCAAACCCTTCATCCAGCTCATTTCATCCAAGCTTTTAATGCCATTGAGGAAAGCGAGGTGGAAACCAAAGGCCAGGAGAAGGGCCAAGAACAGGAAGTATCCAATGCGTCGGCCTCCCTGCATTTATCCAGTAAATCTTCCATTTTAAACTCGTCTTTTTGGCTGCCTACGGTCAAAAAGTATATCCTCTTCCATTGCCTCAAAGCCGATGGCTGAATGGCTTTTCCATTAGTACGCGCTAACCTATTTTAAATCAAATTTCCGGTATTCATTCGCGGCATAGCCAGCGGTTTTCTTGGCGCATCGTCAGGGATACCTGTTGCTGTGTTGCTGTAATTACAACACTAAAAAAAACAATGGAAAAGCAACATAAATCCTTACCCCAAGAAGGTTTCGCCGGGTTGAAGGAAAATTTTAGTACCGATGCCATTTCGGGCTTCATTATATTTTTATTGGCCTTACCCTTGAGTTTGGGGATTGCCAAAGCTTCCGAGTTTCCGCCCATTATGGGGGTCGTCACGGCCATCATAGGTGGTTTGGTGGTGAGTTTTTTCACGGGTAGCAAATTGACCATCAAAGGCCCTGCTGCTGGTTTGATCGTCATCGTAGCTGGAGCTGTAACGGAGTTTGGCGGCGGAATCGAAGGCTGGAAAATGACCCTTGGGGTCATGGTGCTAGCCGGTTTGATTCAAATTTTATTTGGCATTTTAAAACTAGGGAAGCTGGTGGATTTTTTCCCGCTATCCGCTGTACATGGTATGTTGGCAGCAATTGGTTTGATCCTGATTGCCAAGCAGATACCTGTGCTGTTGAATGTCAATCCCCAATATATGGCGCACAAAGGGCCTTTGGATTTATTGGCGTCCATCCCAATTTTTATCGAACACCTCGATCCAACAATTACCATTATTGGCATCATCAGTTTGATCATCTTATTTGCTTGGAAATCGATCAAGGTACCCTTTTTGGCTAGAATACCTGCCCCGCTTGTGGTGCTGGCGATCGCCATTCCTTTTAGCATGTTCTTTGATTTGAAGTCCACGGCACCTGCCTATACTCTGGTAAAGGTGGGCAGTTTGCTGGAACAAGTAGGCTATCACGCGGATTTTTCCGGTTTTTCCCAAACGGGGGTGTTTTTCAAATACCTGGTGATGGTGTCCTTGGTGGGCAGCCTGGAAAGCCTTTTGACGGTAAAAGCCATAGATATGGTAGATCCTTACAAGCGAAAGTCAAATGCCAACAAAGACCTCATCGCCATAGGGATAGGCAACACCATTAGCGCCCTTTTAGGAGGCTTGCCGATGATTTCAGAAGTTGCCCGTAGTTCGGCCAACGTGAGCAATGGTGCAAAAACCCAGTGGGCAAATTTTTTCCACGGCGTATTTATGTTGGTATTTGTCTTGTTAGCCTATCCTGTGTTGGAGTTGATTCCCAATGCGGCATTGGCTGCCATGCTGATAGCGGTGGGCGTTCGCTTGGCCCATCCCAAAGAATTTATCCATACTTACCGAATAGGCTCTGAGCAGTTGGCCATCTTTGTGACCACCATCTTTTTTACCTTGATCGAAGATTTATTGGTCGGTATTGCTGCCGGGATTGTGCTTAAAATCATTTTCCACATTACGCGTGGTGTGTCATTCCGATCCTTATTCCGTTCGAAGGCGGAGGTCAAAGATAATGGCGACCAGCTATTTGTGCATTTGGGCGATGCCGCTGTTTTTACCAATTACTTGAGTCTGAAAAAACAACTGGAAACTTTGCCCAAAGGCAAGGAGGTCAACATTACTCTGGATCAGACCAAGTTGATTGACCATTCAGTATTGGAAAATTTGCACCACTTTGAAGAAGAATATGCCTTGACCGGCGGGCATATTCACCTGGTGGGTTTGGAAAACATGAATCCTTTGTCGAAACATCCACTGGCTGCGCGAAAAAGAAAGAACGGAGCGAATTAAGGTTGTGTGATGAAAGTTACCAACTATTTCACGGGGTTCGTCAATTTTTACATCGGCGATTCTCTTTTTGAGTTGAATCCGTTTGTAAAGTTGACGAAACCTCTGTTGGACTCAAATTTTGACGGTAAAAAAATTGTCTTTAGTCTAAAGTCTAGCGTCTATATTCTAAAGTCTAACATCTATAATTTGGTGTAAACCATGAAAAATAAACCATTCAGCGAAAGCCATGTATTGCACGAATTGAAGCATTACCTGCCTTCGCAACAAGCTTTAAAAGATTTTGTCCACCACAACTCCCTCCATGCTTTTCAGGAGATGGATTTTTTTGAGGGCATTTTTAATGCTTCCAGGATATTCGGTTATAAGGTTACTTTTAACATGAACGAATACCGGCAGCTTTACCAGCAAGGCAGGATCAGACCTGAAATCATCGATCAGGTCATCATGCGCCATAAAGGAAAAAAGGCACTGCCATCCTGGCGGGATAAAATGCTGCACCAAAAATACGAAGTGACCTATGCGCCTTTGGTTGGCCAATTGAGAACTTCCTGGAAAAAAGCTTACAACATCAACCTCGACAATAGGCTACAACCCCTGTTGTTTCGCATGTTGTGCAGCTATTTGGATCAGGGTATCGCCTTGTGGCATTTCCCATTCGAGGATCAGGGTCTATTGGAGGCCGTCAAAACGATCGAACAAAATAGCTTTGCCAGCTTCTTTCACTCCAAAAGGGCCAGAAAACTCCTGTTTTCCGATGATTTGAGTATGGAAAAGCTGTTGGATATTATTGTAGGAGACGCGCGGTACTACGAGCAGTACATCTACGACCAGCAATTTGGACACCGAGGATGGAGCGGTATTTTTTCGGCCATCGAAGATCATCCCGAAACCTTGTTGTATCAAAAGAAGGTGGATTTAAAAGAGCTTATTTTGCTCGAATTGTTGTTGGAGATTGATGTAATTGATCAGACTCTGGGGCAAAAATGGCAACCCCTGGCTTTAAAGTTAGAATTGCCACAGCCTCTGGACAATTATTTTGCTGCGCAAGCACTGACAGAACGCGAAGAGGTGCTAAAACTGTGGCAGGAAGCTTTTGAATGGGATTATTACGATGAAGTGTTGAGCGCCTTGAGCTACATGGCAAAAACGAAAAGGACGAAACCACCTATCAACAAATCCTTTCAGGCGGTTTTTTGCATTGACGACCGGGAAGGCTCCATTCGCCGCCACCTGGAGGCAATTGATCCAGATTGTGAAACACTGGGGGCGCCTGGCTTTTTTGGCGTGGCTTTTTATTATCAGCCCTTTGGCGGGAAATTTTATGAAAAAAACTGCCCGGTGCCTGTCACGCCCCAGCATTTGATTAAGGAAACCAACATTGAGCCAAGACACCAGCAGGCCATTTTGCACTCAAAACATTCCCATACCTTTTTCAGGGGTTTTCTGGCTTCACTTTCCTTAGGACTTTGGGCAAGCGTGCGCCTGGTATTGGATTTGTTTCGGCCTAAAATGAATGCAGATATTGCAGATGCCTTTTCGCACATGAATCCAGAATCGGTGCTCACCATAGAGCACAAAGACCCAAAGGCAATAGAAAATGGTTTGCAGATTGGTTTTACAACGCTTGAAATGGCCGATCGGGTAGAGCGCCTGCTCCGGGGGATTGGTATGTTGGAGTTTGCCCCTTTTGTCTATATGGTTGCCCACGGTAGCAGCAGCGCCAATAATCCGCACCACGGCGCACACGATTGCGGGGCTTGTAGCGGACGGCCAGGCGCGGTAAATGCCCGGGTGTTTGCCGCAATGGCCAACCATCCAGAAGTCAGGGCTATTTTGGATAGCCGGGGCTTGTGCATTCCTCCCAGCACTCATTTTGTAGGGGGCATGCACGATACCGCCAGCGATGAAATTGCTTTTTACGATGAAAGAGAAATACCGGAGCCCCGCCAACGCAAGCACCAGGACAACCTGGAAATTTTTGAAAAGGCCCTCGACTTGAATGCCAAGGAAAGGGCACGGCGCTTTGCTTCGATAGACATCAGCAAAGATATTCGACACATCAGACAGGAAATCAAAAAACGCTCGGTTTCTTACTTCGAACCCCGGCCAGAGTTGGGGCATGGCACCAACGCTTTGTGCTATGTGGGTTCCAGAGAAAAAATGAGGGGGCTATTCCTCGATCGCCGGGCATTTCTCAACTCTTACGATTATCGCACCGATTCGGATGGTTCTCTTTTGATGGGCGTGATGGGGCCACTGCCGGTTGTATGTGGCGGTATCAATCTGGAATACTATTTTTCCAGAATGGACATAGAGAAAATGGGCGCCGGTACCAAGCTGCCACACAACGTGATGGGCTTGGTGGGCGTGGCCAACAGCAGCGATGGCGATTTAAGACCGGGGCTTCCACTTCAAATGATCGAAAACCACGACCCAGTAAGGTTGCTGATGATGGTTGAACAAAATCCAGAGGCCGTTCTAAAGGTGATTACTTCCTCCAAAGAGATGTACAACTGGTTTGACAAAGGCTGGATTCACCTCGTATCGGTCGCTCCTGAAACAGGCGATTTGTATTATTTCTGGCAAGGGGCGTTCATCCCTTATCAACCCCAATCAGCGGTAAAATATGCAGATGATATCCTCCAAGTGATCGAAAAGACGGAAATGATGCGCAGCAACCACATTTTGGATGCTACCAAAGAAAATATCGCCGTCCACATCTATTAACAAGCTGCTTAAAATAAGAAAACATGAACGAGATACTCTTATTCTTCTTATTGATCCCTGTACTGGGGCTGCTGGTCGGTTTTGCTTTTACCAATCAGCAGGAAAAGCCAATATTTCGATTGGCTTTCGGCAGCGTGGGGCTTAATTTTTTGATATTGCTCGGCCTGGAGTTCTATCAGGTGTTGAACGGCTTTGCGCCCATTGTACAGCGCGATTGGGTCATTTATCGGGCGAAAGAAACCGTTTTTGCGGTCACGCTGTATTTTGATCAGCTTTCTTTTTGGTATTTAGCCGTAGCGACTTTTCTGACAGGCATGGTGCTGTATTTTAGTAAAACCTATATGCACCGCGATAAAGGCTACAAGCGCTTTTTCAATAATGTGCAGTTTTTTTACCTCGGACTCACTACCATTATTATGTCGGGAAACCTGGAAACATTATTCATCGGGTGGGAAATCATCGGGGCTACTTCGTTTTTCCTGATTGGTTTTTATCGCGAGCGCTACCTGCCGGTGAAAAATGCCCTAAAAGTGGTTTCCTTGTATCGCATAGCCGATATAGCGCTGTTGTTGGGGATTTGGCTGTGCCACCATTACTTTCACCACAGCCTGCGTTTTTCAGAACTGCACCACATGGGGATTTCTGAAGAAGACGGCATATATGCCTATGTGATTCCAGGTGTGTTTTTATTAGCCGCTATGGTCAAGTCGGCGCAATTCCCATTCTCGTCTTGGCTGCCTCGCGCTATGGAAGGGCCAACCACTTCTAGCGCCATATTTTATGGTTCTTTATCAGTGCATATTGGCATCTTTTTGCTCATCCGCCTGGCGCCTTTATGGGAGGGCAACATATACATGCATTGGATCATTGGCGGGATCGGATTGGTGACCAGCGTGGCGGCAACCCTGATTGCCCGGGTTCAATCGTCCATCAAGACACAAATTGCCTACTCCTCCATTGCCCAGATCGGCATCATGTTTATCGAAATTGCGTTGGGCTGGTATGGCCTGGCTTTGGTGCATTTTGCCAGCAATGCATTTTTGAGGACTTACCAATTGTTGGTATCTCCTTCTGTGTTGAGTTACCGCATCCACGATCAGTTCTTTCATTTTTCTCCGCCCGCGTCACAAAAGGCAAAGACCTTTTGGGACAAATTGAAGTTAAGCATCTATGTGTGGAGCATCAAAGAATTCAATTTGGATCGCTTTATGTACCGCTACTGGTGGATGCCACTCAAGAAAATAGGCCGAAGCTTTCACTTCATCAGCCCTCGTATGGTTTACGGATTTACCATTCCGATATTTGTATTTGGTTTTTACACGCTGTATCACCAGGAAACACTGCCCCATAAATTGGTGCGTTTTTTACCGGAGTTGTTTGCTTCACTAGGCTTGGTGTTGATTCTGAAAAGCTTTGTGGAACGCGAATCTGCCAAGCGGAGTTGGCTATACGTCCTATTGAGTCAGTTGGTTATTTCTTTGTCATTCGGATACAATGAAGCTTTTGATTACAGCCAGATATTTATTTACCTGAGCGGTATTATGGTAGCAGGCACGATTGGCCTCTGGGCGATTGCCCGTTTGCAGCAACAGCGGGAGGATGTGTCGCTTCACGCCTTCCACGGGCATGCTTACGAGCACCCGCGCTTGGCTTTTATCTTTGCCATTGCCTGTTTGAGCCTGGCCGGTTTTCCCATCACCCCTACGTTTATTGGGGAAGATATTATGATGGCGCATATCCATCAAAACCAATTTCCTCTGCTGTTATTGCTGGTGCTAAACCTGATTTTGGACGGACTGGTGGTGTTTCGCCTGTATTCCCGTTTGTTTTTGGGTCGTCATAAAAAGGGCTATCACGAAATTGCTTATCGCGCCTCTTGATTGGTTGATCTAATCATTGTAGATCAGACACCTGTTTCGGATGCATGGCCGGAGCAGGTGTTTTTTTTTAGATATAGTTGAAATGACGAACAGAGAAAGGGTATCTACCTACGACATCCGCCCCCTCGGGCATCCAAAATCCATCCTGGTGTGAAAAAGTGGGAAAATTCTTCCGGTTTCCGCGCAAATTTAGTTTTGATAAAATAAAATATGTCATCAAATAAGGGATTTTTAGTGCCTTTTTTGATGATAGTTTTGGTTTTCAAATAAATGTGGAAAAAAAAATGGCCGATTTTTGTAAAAAAGAGTGGGAAAAAGTGGGAACATGTGTAAAAAATATATACTTTTGAATGCCGAATTAGATGAATCGTGAACAGTAAACAGCTTTTAGGCGAGTATGAGTGTAAAATAGACTCCAAATGGCGCATGCGCATGCCAAGTGGGCTGATCAGCCAATTGGGGGAAGGGAAGACACCTACATTTGTCATCAACCGTGGTTTTGAAAAATGCCTGATGCTGTATCCAGAAGACGTATGGGAAAAAATAACGGCAGAAATCAACCAACTGAACCAGTACAATAAAAAGAACAGAGAATTTGTGCGCTACTTTTATCGGGGCGCTCAGAAGGTAGAAGTGGATAGTGCTGATCGAATTTTGATCTCAAAAAGATTGCTCGATTATGCCGAAATAGATAAAGATGTCGTACTTTCAGCCTATAACGATAGGATTGAAATATGGTCGCTGGAAAAATACGAAGCTATGTTGAACGAAGAGCCTATGGATTTTTCCGACCTCGCAGAAGATGTGCTGGGTAAGACCAATGGAAAAGAGCAGGAATAATGGAATACCATCAACCCGTTCTGGCTACAGAAGCCATAGAAGCCTTGAACATAGTACCACAAGGTATTTATGTGGACGCAACTTTTGGCGGAGGCGGTCATTCCGCATTGATTTTGAAACAATTGGGTGAAAATGGGAAACTGCTCGGCTTTGACCAAGACGAAGCAGCTCGGCAAAACATCCCGGCAGACGAACGCTTTATTTTCGTGCAACAAAACTTCCGGTATTTAAAGCGTTTTTTGCGCTTGCACGGTATCCGGGAAGTGCACGGCATTTTGGCTGATCTGGGCGTGTCTTCTCATCAGTTGGACATAGCCGAACGGGGATTTTCCTATCGCTTTCAGGCCGACTTGGACATGCGTATGAACCAACAAGGCGAGCGCAACGCTGCCGACGTACTCAACACGTATTCCGAGCAGCAGTTGCAGCAGCTATTTAGCGATTATGGCCAGGTGCGCAACGCCAAAACCCTGGCGCAGGAAATTGTCAAAGCCAGAAACACCCGCCCCTTCAAGCGCATCGAAGATCTGATGCTTTGCCTCGACCCCCTGATCCGAGGCCAGCGCCTGCGTTACCTCTCCCAGGTTTTTCAGGCGCTGCGCATGGAAGTAAATGAAGAAGTGGCAGTATTGGAAGAGTTTTTAAACCAAGCATTAGAGGTACTCCGGCCAGGCGGGCGATTGGTGATTATCGCTTACCATTCGGTTGAAGACCGGATCGCAAAAAATTTTTTGAAATGGGGAAACAGCAAAGGCGAACCCCAAAAAGACGATTATGGGCATATTGAACGGCCCTTCCAATTGATAACCAAAAAACCGATTGAGCCTTCTGAAGCGGAAGTTAAAAGTAATTCCAGAGCCAGAAGTGCTAAAATGAGGGTAGGGGAGAAATACTGAGCAAGCGTGTTTTCTGGTTTTAGGCTAAGCGAAAGTTAGGCTTAGTTTCAAGACCAAAAACCACCCGCCTCCCACTAAAAGCGGGATTCGGGCAGGAAAACTTGAAACTAAACAGATAAATGGCCAAAAGAAACACATTCAGCACATATACCGATTTGGGGTTTTGGGGATCCAAGCTCCTGCTGAATCATTTGCCCTTTGTATTGTTTCTGAGTTTTATTACCATGATTTACATTGCAAACTCTCATTTAGCAGAGCGCAATGTGAGGAACATACAGATATTGCAGAAAGAGATCAAAGAAATGCGCTGGCACTACTTGTCGATCCAGTCGGAGAACATGTACAACAGCCAACGCTCGGAAGTAGCAAAGAAAGTAAAGGATTTAGGGCTGAGGTCGCTCAACGAACGGCCCAAGCGCCTGATTGTAAAAGACGAAGAATAAGTGCAATACAATGGATATTAAAAACGAGGTACTTTATCGGGTGTATATACTGCTCTTTGGTATCCTGGTACCTATAGCCGTTGTGTTGATGTACAGAACCGTTGACATCGCCATACTTCAAGGCGAAAGATGGCGCCAGGAGGGAGAAAAAAAATACCTGGACTATAGGCAAGTAGAGGCGGATCGGGGAAATATCCTCACTGCTGACGGCAGCTTATTGGCCACCTCCGTTCCTTTTTTTGACATTTATTTCGATCCATTGGCGGCAAGTGATGAAGACTTTGCCAAGTATAAGGACACCTTGGCTCATTGCCTGGCTACCTTTGTGCTCGATAATTACACCGTTGGGGGGGCTTTGGAATACTTGGAAAATCTTCGTAAAGGAGACAACCGCCACATCCTTTTGAAAAGGAAAGTAACCTACGATGGTAAAAAGTTCATTGAAGAATTTCCGCTTTTTAGTTTAGGTCAAAACAAAGGTGGATTTATTGCCCGCAAGCGCAGCGAACGCAAACGCCCATTCGGATTATTGGCACAACGCACCATCGGTTACGTTCGGGATTCTGCCCACCCGGTAGGATTAGAAGGCCGTTTTAACAAAATACTTAGCGGTACTCCCGGTAGTGAGCCAATGATCTGTATTGACCCCGGGAAGGATCTCTGGATTCCGGTGAACAACCTCACCGCCATTGAACCCGAACGAGGCGACGATTTACAAACAACAATTGATATAGATATCCAGGATATTGCCGAATCAGCGCTGTTGCGGGCCATGAATTTTCACAATGCCGAATGGGGTACGGCTATTGTAATGGAAGTTAAAACCGGTGCGGTACGAGCCATCGCTAATTTGGGGCGATCGGAAGAAGGCTGGTGGGAAACCTATAATTATGGGATTGGCGCAGCTATTGAGCCTGGTTCTACCTTCAAAACAGCCTCGCTCATGGCGCTATTGGAGGACGATTTGATCGACTTGGACGATACGGTTAGCATTGAACACGGCGTCACCTCTTTTTACGATGAAGTCATGGAAGATGCTTCGCCTTATAGCCCAAAATTGGATAGCATCCGCATCAGAGAGGCTTTTCTCATTTCGTCAAATGTAGGGGTTTCCAAGCTGGTCAATCAATATTATGGTCAAAAAACCAAGGCCAACGGCAATGAAGGTGCTGCCCGTTATATCAAGCGCTTAAAAGATTTTAACCTGAATTTGCCCACTGGTGTCAATATCGATGGCGAAGCCAACCCTTATATTAAAGAGGCCTACAGCACAGCAGATGATTGGAGTGGTACGACTTTGCCCTGGATGTCGATAGGCTATGAAATGAAAATTACCCCGCTTCAATTGCTCACTTTTTACAATGGCATCGCCAACGATGGAGAAGTGATGAAGCCCCAAATCGCCCAAGCCGTTTTGCGAGATGGAAAAGTCATTGAAAAGTATTTGCCTACGGTCACCAATCGCCGATTGGCTTCTGACAAAACCATCCGGCAAGCAAAGGAATTGCTTTTATCGGTAGTAGAAGACGAAAGAGGCACCGCACACAAATTGAAGACAGACAATTTCCGCTTCGCAGGAAAAACGGGTACCGCTCAGATCAATTACAAGCGAAGCAGCCGCGGCACCAGCATTGGAGGCTATCAAGCTTCTTTTGTCGGGTTTTTTCCTTACGAAAAACCCAAGTACTCTTGTATCGTGGTCATCAATCGGCCTAGAGACAATGGGTTTTACGGATCGGATGTGGCAGGCCCTGTTTTTAGGGAAATAGCAGATAAAATTTTTACGACACAGGTAGCCTTGCACAAACCCTTGAACAGCGATCCCAAGCCTATGCTTACAGCCGAAAAATTGCCGGCAACCAGCTTAGGAGCTAAAGAAGATATGATGGTCATACTGGACTATCTGGATATGGAAACTTTCGGAGAAGCCGAAACGCCATTTGTAGTATTGCGGCCCCAATCGGATAGTTTGATCATGGAACCCCGAAACGCTGTCGAGAATTTAGTGCCGAATGTATATGGACTGGGCTTGCGAGATGCGGTACATCTTTTGGAAAATGCCGGCTTGAGGGTGACTGTTGTAGAAGGGGCGGGTAAAGTTCGAAGCCAATCAATTACAGCAGGCGCCAGAATAAAAAAAGGGACGCCTATAAAGCTGCGTTTGAATTGATGGTAATGCCAAAAATCAAGCCATAGATGAATGAATTTAGTACAACTTCTTCAGAAAATTGAAGTCATACAATTCCAGGGCGAAAGCGCTTTGGATATAAAACAGATTGAATTTGATTCCCGGAAAGTGGGACCAGGAGCGCTATTTGTAGCTGTAAAAGGCACCCAAACCGATGGCCATCAATATATAGATAAAGCCATTGAGCGCGGAGCCGTAGCCATTTTGGTAGAAAACTGGCCGAATGAGATTAGCCAAGAGATGACCTACATCCAGGTCAGTAACAGTGCTAAAGCATTGGGCCAACTGGCGGACGCCTTTTATGGACAGCCCTCCCGGGAATTGAAATTAGTGGGAATTACAGGTACCAATGGGAAAACTTCCTGTGCGACCTTGCTCTACGAGTTATTCACGCAGCTCGGCTATAAAGTTGGCCTGCTTTCAACGGTAGAGAACAAAATCGCACACCAAAGGATTGCTGCTACCCATACCACGCCTGACCCGGTAAACCTGCAAGCCCTGTTGAGGGAGATGGTAATGGCGGGCTGTGATTACGCCTTTATGGAGGTCAGTTCACACGCCATTGATCAGGAACGCATAGCGGGACTACATTTTACCGGTGGGGTTTTTACCAATATTTCCCACGATCACCTGGATTATCACAAGACCTTCAAAGCATACATTGAAGCGAAAAAAAAGTTCTTTGACAATTTGCCCAAGACAGCTTTTGCCCTTTCGAATAGCGACGATAAAAGAGGCGAAGTAATGCTGCAAAATTGCCCGGCACGCAAATACACGTTTAGCTTGCGCTCATTGGCCGATTTTAAAGCCAAAATGATCGAGAACAGTTTGACAGGCTTACACCTTAAACTAGACGACCAGGAAATCTTCAGCCGCTTAATAGGCGAATTCAACGCCTACAATTTGTTGGCTGTTTATGGCGTAGCCGTTTTGTTGGAACAGGACAAATGGGAAATCCTCACTGCGCTCAGTTCACTCAGTGCACCGGAAGGTCGTTTTGAGTATGTGATTGACGCGCAAAAGGGCCGTTATGGCATCGTCGATTACGCCCATACGCCCGATGCGCTCGAAAAGGTATTGCAAACCATCTGGAACCTCCGGCATCCGGACAGTAAAATCATTACCGTCGTAGGTTGTGGTGGCGACCGGGATAAGCTCAAGCGCCCGATCATGGCCAAAATCAGTTGCGACAACAGCCATTGGGTGATCCTGACATCGGACAATCCACGGACGGAATCAGCCGAGGCCATCCTGGAAGATATGAATCAAGGCATACCACCAGACGCGATTCACAAAGTCATGCGCATCAGCGACCGCCGTGAAGCGATAAAAGTGGCGACTAACTTGGCGGGGGCTGGCGATATTGTTCTCGTAGCAGGTAAAGGGCACGAAAAATACCAGGAAATCAAGGGTATTCGATATCCTTTTGACGATAAAGCGGAATTGAAAGTGGCCTTTGGATGAATGTGGAGAAATTCAACCAACATTTCCAAAGCATCCATAAGGGAATTTCTATTTTTGAGCGCCTTTAAACGGATCAAACAAATATCATGCTAATAGAACTTTCTAAATGGTTTGGTGATTTCCCCGGTGCCGGGCTCTTTGACTACATCAGTTTCCGGGCAGGTGTTGCCGCAATTCTCGCCTTATTGATTTCTATGGTTTTTGGAAGCCGCATTATCGACTATCTCCGGCGACTTCAGATCGGGGAAACCGTTCGAGACCTGGGATTGGAAGGACAAAAGAAGAAGGAAGGAACGCCTACTATGGGCGGTATCATTATCATAGGGGCTATTCTGATTCCCTGCCTATTGCTGGCCGATTTAACCAACGTTTATATCGTTTTGCTCATTACCAGCACGATATGGATGGCGACCATCGGTTTTGTAGATGACTACATCAAAGTGTTTTTGAAAAATAAAGAAGGATTGAGGGGGCAGTTTAAAATCATGGGTCAGATCGGCCTGGGTTTGTTGATTGCGCTCACCATGATCATCAGCGATGATGTAGTCGTAAGAATAAATGTGGACGATGCAAAGGAACTAGGGTACAACCACATGATTGGCGATACCATCATCAGCCATTTAGAAGTTGCACCGGATAGCCCTTCTGTAAAAAGAGGCGATTATAAGACCAATTTGACGAACGTTCCGTTTTTGAAAGGCAATCGGCTCGATTACGCCTGGCTGATTCCAGGTGAACATTCATCGCGTTGGGTTTGGTTGCTTTTTGTGCCACTGGTCATATTTATCGTAACGGCGGTTTCCAATGCGGCTAATTTGACCGATGGTTTGGATGGGCTTGCCACAGGTGTATCAGGAATCATAGGGGCCACGCTGGGTATTTTGGCTTATGTATCAGGTAATGCCATCGCTGCTCATTACCTCAATATTTTACACGTACCTGGAGCCGGCGAAATGGTGATTTTTGCGGCCTGTCTGGTTGGAGCATGTATTGGTTTTTTGTGGTACAACTCCTTTCCCGCTCAGATATTTATGGGCGACACAGGAAGCTTGACATTAGGCGGAATTATTGCAGCCATGAGTATCCTATTGCGCAAAGAATTGCTGATTCCGATGCTCTGCGGCATTTTCCTGGTGGAAAATCTATCTGTAGTGATCCAGGTTTTTTATTTTAAATATACCAAAAGAAAATACGGCGAAGGCAGGCGCATATTCCTGATGGCACCACTGCATCACCATTATCAGAAAAAAGGGATGTCGGAGGTGAAAATTGTTACCCGATTCTGGATTGTCGCCATTTTGTTAGCTGTATTGACTTTAATCACACTGAAAGTTAGGTAAAATATATGCGTACAGTTATTTTGGGTGCAGGCGAAAGCGGCGTAGGTGCTGCATTATTGGCAAAACAACTTGGGCATGAAATATGGGTTTCCGACAAAGGAAGCCTAACGGAAGCAAACAAACGCGAATTGGAAACAAACGACATTCCTTACGAGGAAGGTCAACACAGTTGGGAGAAAATCAGCCAGGCCGACCTGGTGGTTAAAAGCCCCGGCATTCCAGAGCGTGTTCCAATAGTACAACAACTGATAAACAAAGGTATATCAGTTATTTCTGAAATTGAATTTGCGGGTAGAACCACCAATGCCAAAATTATTGGCATCACGGGCAGTAATGGCAAAACGACCACAACGACGTTGATCTATCATCTGCTTTCCCAAGATACCAACATGGATGTAGCGATGGCGGGTAATGTCGGGAAAAGCTTTGCCAGAAGTCTAAGCGAAGCCAGGCACGCATGGTATGTGCTCGAATTGAGTAGCTTCCAGTTGGATGGCATCGTTGATTTTAGGCCTGATATTTCGATGATTCTAAATATCACACCGGATCATTTGGATCGCTACGATTACCAATTGGGTAACTACATTCAGTCTAAATTCAGGATCGTAATGAATCAACAGGCACAGGATGTTTTCCTTTTTAGTGAAGATGATCAAAACATTAGTCATTACTTGTCGGAACATCCACTGAACCCGAAACCAATTCCATTGGGTAGGGCGATGATTGATGGTCAAAAATTGGTTCTGAGCGATTCGGTCTTCGATATGAGTACCACCCAATTGAGGGGCAGGCACAATTTCCTGAATGCGCTTTTTGCCGTTCAGACAGCCAAGCTTTGTGGGGTGAGCGATCACCTTATCCAGCAGGGCTTGGATAGTTTCAAACCGGTGCCGCATCGCTACGAATCAGTGGGCAGCATTGATGGAGTCGAATACATCAACGACAGCAAGGCCACCAACGTGGACTCTACTTTTTATGCCTTGGAAGCCGCCGATCGACCCGTTGTTTGGATTGCAGGAGGCCAGGATAAAGGCAATGATTATAAGGTGTTGCTACCGTATGTAAAAGAAAAAGTGAAAGCGCTGGTCTGTTTGGGCGTGGACAATACCAAATTGATCGAAGCTTTTTCACCTATACTTGAAACAATTGTTGAAGCCCGCTCAGCGGAAGAAGCAGTGGAAGCCTCTAGGCGTTTGGCCGAAGCCGGTGACATGGTGCTGCTTTCGCCAGCCTGCGCGAGTTTTGACTTATTTAAAAACTATGAAAACCGGGGCGATTTGTTTCGGGCGGCTGTACAAGCCAGGACGATGGATTAGTGGATCGAGAGGGCGGAGTGTTCCGTCAAAACCGTAAAAGAGTACCGCCAATGGCGGTAAAAACTTAAAATATATGTCACTAGGTACTAGAATAGCATCAGAATTAAAAGGCGACAGGGCCATTTGGGCCATAGTGGCCATATTGGCGCTATTCTCGATTCTGGTCGTATATAGCTCAACGGGCACCCTGGCATACAAGAAAATGGGGGGTAACACCGAGGCTTATTTGATGAAACATGTGGTGGTGGTTGCGGGCGGACTGATGCTGACCTATATGGCGCACCTCATCCATTACACGAAATATTCCCGTTGGGCGCCTACCTTATTGGTGGTATCTATCCCCTTATTGGTATTTACGATCGCTTTTGGCCCCGAAATCAATGATGCCCGACGCTGGATCGAAGTCCCATTTGTGGGGGTTACGATCCAAACATCCGATTTTGCCAAACTGGCACTATTGATTTACGTAGCGCGGGCAATATCTTCTAAACAAGAGTACATCAAAGATTTTAACAGCGCATTTTTGCCCATTATAGTACCGGTGTTGATTATTTGTGGATTAATAGCACCAGCCAATTTATCCACGGCAGCTTTATTGTTTATCACCTGTATGGGCGTCATGTTCGTCGGGCGGGTTGCCATGCAGTACATCCTCTTGCTCTTGCTCTTGGGGGTGGTTGTATTTGCCACATTGGTGCTGGCTGGAGAGTTTTTCCCCGATGTGATACGCTCGGCTACCTGGACCGATCGCGTGAGGGAGTTTATGGAGGAGCCGGATGGCGTTGACCAGGTTCAGCAAGCCAAAATTGCTATAGCCAATGGCGGCTGGTTGGGTTTAGGGCCAGGCAATAGCATCCAAAGGAATTATTTGTACTCGTCCCATTCAGATTTCATCTATGCCATAGTAATAGAAGAATATGGCATACTGGCAGGCATACTGATTGTATTGCTCTATTTGTTCTTGTTTTTCCGAGCCACCCGCTTGGTAACTAAAAGTCCAAAAGCATTTGGTGCCATGTTGGTTATGGGGCTTACCTTTAATATGATATTACAGGCTTTTGTGAACATAGCCGTATCGGTTCACTTGGTGCCTGTTACGGGGGTCACTTTGCCCATGATAAGTATGGGAGGAACTTCCATGCTGTTCACTTGTGTTTACTTTGGCATCATTCTCAGTGTGAGCAAGTACATTGAAGCAGTCAGCGTGGAGGCAGAAGCAACCTAATGCGAGTAAAACGAATGAAATCATGCGTATAATACTATCAGGAGGCGGTACGGGAGGGCATGTTTTTCCGGCCATTGCAACCGCCACTGTGTTGAAAGATAAAATGCCAGATGCCAACCTATTATTTGTAGGCGCAAAAGGCAAAATTGAGATGGAAAAAGTCCCCAAAGCGGGGTTCCCGATCAAAGGATTGTGGATCAGCGGTTTTCACCGCCAATTGACATTTAGAAATTTGTTGTTTCCAGTCAAGCTAATAAGTAGCTTGGTCAAAGCCTGGTGGATCATCCGGCAGTTCAAACCCGATATTGTGGTTGGCTTCGGCGGTTTTGCCAGTGGCCCTATTCTGGATGTAGCCACCCGTTTTGGAATACCAGCCATTATCCAGGAGCAGAACTCTTATCCCGGTGTGACCAATCGCCTCTTGGCTCGAAAGGTAGCCAAAATATGCGTGGCTTATCCCGAAATGCAGCGTTGGTTTCCGCTTGAGAAAACGGTGTTAACGGGCAATCCGGTTCGCAAAGACCTGCTCAGGGGCAACCCAGACCGGGCAACTGCGCTGCAATATTTTGGCTTAGAGCCAGGGAAACCTGTCCTCTTTGTTTTTGGCGGAAGCCTCGGCGCAAAATCCATCAATGAAGCTATGGCAGCTAATGTGGCTTTGTTGAAGCAACGCACCGATGTACAAGTGCTTTGGCAAATGGGGAGTTTGTATGTGGAAGATTTCGGGGCATGCGAAACGGCACTTTTGCCCCATGTAAAAGCCCAGGCTTTTATAGATCGCATGGATTTGGCTTATGCTCTGGCGGATGTAGTCGTTTGCCGTTCAGGCGCTTTAACCATCTCAGAACTCTGTTTGTTGGGAAAAGCAGCGATTTTTATTCCATCGCCAAATGTGGCTGAAGACCATCAGACCAAAAACGCACAGGCACTGGTAGATAGGCAGGCCGCTGTTTTAATCAAAGATGCGGATGCTAAAGAAAAGATCATGAGCGAAGCGATGGCATTGATAGCTGATGAGGAGAGAAAAGCCAGCTTGCGTGAAAACATCCGGCGATTGTCCCGACCAGAAGCTTCAGAAAGCATAGCCAATGAAATAATAGCCTTGGCTCGGGCTAAAACAAGCAAGTGATGAACCTGGAAAGCATCAAAAAAATATACTTCCTGGGCATAGGAGGAATAGGCATGAGTGCCCTGGCACGCTATTTCAACGGCCTGGGAATAGAAATACACGGTTACGATAAGACCGAAACAGACCTCACCAAAAAGTTGGAAGAGGAAGGGATGAACATCCATTATGAGGAAGATTTGAACCAAATTCCGGAAGGCATTGATTTGGTGGTTCTGACGCCGGCTATACCGGCCAAGCACCGGGAATTGCTTCATTTTCAGGATAAAGGCTTTCCCATCAAAAAACGAGCTGAAGTGCTGGGCATCATCAGTCGAAGCCGCAAGACTATTGCCGTAGCGGGTACCCATGGTAAAACGACAACTTCTTCCATAGTCACCCATCTGCTGCGTTCAGGCGGGATTGACTGCACCGCATTTTTGGGCGGTATTGCCTTTAACCAGGGTTCCAATTTTGTGGAAGGAAAATCGGAGTGGGTGGTGGCTGAAGCAGATGAGTACGACCGCTCTTTCCTTCACCTGAGTCCTGATATTGCAGTCATTCTATCCATGGATGCCGATCATCTGGACATCTATGGTGACCGAGAGACCTTGTTGGAGACCGGCTTCCGTGCTTTTGCCCGAAAAATAAAGCCGGATGGAAAACTGTGGATACAGTACAATTGGAAGGAAGAATTGGGCAGCGATTTTTCTCCAGCCACCTATGGGGTGGAAAATGGAGTGGCTCAAAGCCAGCATGTTCGGGTAGAACAGGGGTTTTTTACCTTCGACTATGTGGGGCCGAAGGCAGAAATGAAAGCCTTACAATTGGCTATGCCCGGACGACACAATATTGAAAATGCTACAGTAGCCATCAGCATTGCCCTTGATTTGGGGATTTCAGAATCGGCTATTCGTTCGGCATTATTGAGTTTTAAAGGAGTCAAACGAAGGTTTGAGTTCCTCTATCGCGATGAAAAACGGGCCTATATTGATGACTATGCGCACCATCCATCGGAACTGACGGCAGCCATCGGCGCAGCGCGACAGTTGTTTCCAGATAGGAAGTTGGTGGGTGTTTTTCAACCGCATTTGTTTTCGAGGACAAGAGATTTTGCGGATGGATTTGCCGAGGCTTTGGATGGCTTGGATGAACCCTGGCTGATGGACATTTATCCGGCCAGAGAGCTGCCCATTGAAGGCGTAAACAGCGATATGCTCTTGCAAAAAATGGCAAACCCCCAAAAACGCAAAGTCAGTCAGGCGGAATTAATGGTTGCTATTGAAAAAAGGAAACCGGACTTGTTGCTCACATTGGGCGCCGGTGATATTGACCTTTTTCGGGCGCCGATAAAAACATATTTTGAAAACAGCAAATAATATCATGGCATTATCAAACATCAAAACATGGGCGCTTCCTCGGAACTTCCTCCAACAGATAGGATGGGTTTTGGGCATCCTGGTGTTTGCCTTTGCCATTATTTCGGCTGTAGAACGGAAAGGAGCCAGTGTGGTGGGGAAAGTCGAAGCAGATGTTATTCCATTGAAAGGTGACGACCGCTTGATCAACGAGGACAACATCAAGGCAGTCATACTGAACAGCTTTGGCTACGAACTGGAAGGCTTGAAAATTGAAGAAGTCAACTTGGAGCGCCTGGAACAGGTACTGGAAAACGAGCCATTTATCTTGAATGCGGATGTATATGCCGACGGTCGATCCAATATTCAGATTCGCGTTACGCAACGCGCTCCGGTATTGAGAATCATGGGCAATAACAATCAGAATTATTACCTGGATAAAACCGGGTATCAGATGCCGCTATCGGATTTGCTCGCTGCAAAAGTGTTGATTGCTACCGGCAATCTGGCGCCCTATCAGGAAGACTTTTTGGATAAAAAAAGAAACACCCTGAAAGATGTTTTTCTATTAGCGGAGGTCATTCGTGCAGATGCTTTTTTGAATGCGATGATCGAGCAAATTCATGTGAGCAACAAAGGGGATATGACCCTAATCCCCAAGTTGGGCAACCAAAAAATCATTTTTGGGAAGTTGGACAATGTGGAGAACAAGTTTAGGCGGCTGAAAACATTTTACAAAGAAGCCATGCCGTATGAAGGATGGCGAAAATTCGAAGTCATTGATTTACAGTATAAAAATCAAGTCGTTTGCAAACGATAAGAGAAAACTACTTTTTGAGAACAGAAAACCGAACGCATTATGATGCAAGCAAGAAAAAATAATTTGGTACTGGCCCTGGACATCGGAACAACAAAAGTATGTGCTATCGCTGGTCGTAGGAATCAACATGGTAAATTGGAAATCCTGGGCTTTGGGAAAGTAACCTCGGAAGGGGTGCTGCGCGGAGTAGTTTCCAATATTGAGAAAACCGTCAACGGCATATCGGAAGCTGTAGCCACCGCTACCAGCAGTTCAGGTACCGAGTTCAAGAACGTCCATGTCGGCATTGCTGGGCAGCACATCAAAAGCTTGCAGCATCGCGGTATTCTGACCCGCGACAACGATCATACGGAGATATCACAGCGAGATATTGACCGCTTGGTGAGCGATATGTACAAACTGGTACTGCCGCCTGGTGATAAAATATTGCATGTCATACCGCAGGAATATACCATCGACAACGAACAGGGTATTCTCGATCCCATCGGTATGTCAGGGGTGCGCCTGGAAGCTAATTTTCACATCATCACGGGCCAAATTTCGGCTTCCAACAATATCCACCGTTGTGTGGAACGCACTGGGCTGAAAGTGGCTACCATGACTTTGGAGCCTATCGCGTCTGCAGCAGCCGTATTGAGCGAGGAAGAGAAAGAAGCAGGGGTGGCTTTGGTGGACATCGGCGGCGGCACTACCGATATTACTATTTTCCAAGATGGCATCATTCGCCATACGGCGGTCATTCCATTTGGTGGCAATGTGATTACCAAAGACATCAAGGAAGGCTGCACTGTAATGGCGCCCCAAGCCGAAAAACTGAAAGTGAAATTCGGTTCTGCGATGGCCGATGAAGTCTTTGACAACCGCATCATTTCCATACCCGGCCTGAGAGGAAAAGACCACAAAGAGATTTCAGAAAAAAATTTGGCACTCATCATTCAGTCCAGGGTAGAAGAAATACTGGATTATGTGATGTGGGAGATCAAACGCTCCGGTTTTGAGCGCAAAATCATAGCTGGTATTGTATTGACTGGCGGTGGCGCTTTGTTGAACCACATCGACAAGTTGGCAGAGCATCATACGGGCTTGAGTACCCGCATAGGTGTTCCGGTGGAGCACCTGGCGCATGGGTACCACAAGCAGTTGAGCAGCCCGATTTACGCCACCGCTATTGGATTGCTGATGAAAGCGCTGGATGCCGTAGAAGCGGGTATGGTCTATGAGGATGAGGAAATAAAAATCACAGAGCCGACAGAGCATGTTGAAGAAGAAATGGCTCAGGGCAAATGGTACGAGCAGTTGTTCCGCAAAACCAAGGAGTGGTTTGAGGCTGAACCTGATAATGAATTTTAAGAATGTATAACAAAACACAGGAGCGGTAGGTAGTTTGTATTGGCTAACTGCCAGAGTTCCTCATCTTATTGCTGATACTTTTTGTTGGGAAAAAACATCAAAATAGCAGGAAATCCCAGCAAAGACCAAAACTTAACAATTATGGTATTTGATTTGCAAAAAGACGAAAGTCCGATCATCAAGGTGATCGGCGTTGGGGGAGGTGGAAGTAACGCTGTAACCCACATGTTTAAGCAAGGTATCGTTGGTGTTGACTTTGCGATCTGCAACACCGATTCTCAAGCCATGGAGTTGAGTCCTGTGCCTACCCGCATTCAATTGGGGCCGGCGCTGACCGAAGGACGTGGTGCGGGTTCTAAGCCAAATATTGGTAAAATGGCCTGCGAGGAATCCATTGAAGAAGTACGCTTCTACCTGGAAAATAACTGCAAAATGCTGTTTATCACGGCGGGCATGGGCGGTGGTACCGGTACCGGGGCTGCACCCATCATAGCCAAAACAGCCAAAGAAATGGATATATTAACGGTGGGGATTGTAACCCTGCCTTTCACTTTCGAGGGGCGTCGCCGAACATCACAGGGCAGTGAAGGATTAGAGGAGCTGAAAAAATACGTGGACACCCTGATTATCGTTTCTAATGACAAACTGCGTCAAATCCACGGCAACCTTTCCATATCGGATGCTTTTTCAAAGGCGGATAACATTCTGACTACTGCGGCTAAAGGTATTGCAGAGATCATCACGGTTCCCGGGTATGTGAATGTGGACTTTGAAGACGTGAACACGGTGATGCGCGAAAGTGGTGTGGCCATCATGGGCACTGCTTCAGCAGCCGGCGAAGACCGGGCCAAACGCGCCGTAGATGAAGCCTTGCATTCGCCTTTATTGGAGGACAACGACATCAGAGGGGCACAACACATCCTGCTCAATATCACTTCGGGCACGAAAGAAGTGACCATGGACGAAATCTTTGAAATCACCGAATTTGTCCAGGAAGAAGCGGGCTTTGGCACCGATCTGATTTGGGGGAATTGCTACGATGAATCATTGGGTGAAAAAATCAGTGTGACGGTCATCGCTACAGGTTTTGAACGCAACCGCACGGAACACAAGAAAGCCAGTGCCATCGTGAAAGATAAAATTATCGTTTCATTGGACGATGAAAAAGATGAAAACCTGGATTCAAAAAAAAAGGGCTTGGCGGGTATAGGTTTTGAACAAGCAGAAACACCTGATAAGAACCGCGTTTTTGAATTCGACGACCTGCCGCGCTACACGCGAAACCGCTACTCTTATGATGAGCCTTATATGAAAGATGCAGAGGCGGAAAAAAGAGAAGAAGAGCAGCGCAAGCACCAGGAAATGGAGCGGCAGCGACGCGAGAAACTGCGCAATCAGCGGGTGAAACTCAGCAATCCACAAAATGTGATTGATTTGGAAAACGAACCTGCTTACCTCAGGCGAGGTGTGTCTTTAGATGATTTACCCGAATCGGACAAAACAACCATGTCGAAATGGAGCATCTCTGATGATGATGAGCCGGAATTCAAGAGCAATAACGCTTTCCTCCACGATAATGTGGACTAATCTATACCATTTTTGTTAACATTTTTAACCAAGTAGAGGGCCTTCTGTTTTTAGAAGGCTCTTTTTATTTGAGCTTGTTAATGTTCTTAACTTTTTGAAACATCAGTAGCCGTTTATTTGAGTTGTAAAACGATTAATTAGCAGATATTCAGCGCGTTAAGTTGTTTTTGTCGCTTTTTTGATACTTGTTTTGTTTAACACTACTATAAACAAAATCGGCCCAACAAAGGGGCTTCTGGATCGTTATACTTTCAAACACTTGAAAAAACGATTTGAAGCTACAATTCTCTCAACATGAATACCCGAAAAATAAAACTCGCATTAACGGTTGGCCTGATCAACACCGACGGAAGCTTGAGCAGTTTGCAGGAACTAATGTCTGACATTAAAGAAGTCGGCTCCTTTTTGGGCAAAACCCTGGTTAACAAAGAAGCCTTGAATCCCAGCATCGTGCGTAAAACCTATGCGATGAAATACGAAAACTGCACCTTGGCAGTTGACTTGGTTTCCAACCCTGCTACCAATAGCCAACGGGTTCACGGATTTCAATTGCAATAATGCGCGCCACTATAAATAGCAATGGTTTTTCACAACTTTTAGCCCAAATCCAACCCCTCCAGAAGTGCTTCATCCACCAAATGAGGCAAGGTGATTTTTAGGGAGCTTTCCCGGTTCATCGCTCTTTCAGCCGTATGCATAGCCCCACTATTTCTGGCCCAACTCCTTCTCGCAATACCATTTATCACATCCCAGTACAACATGCTGTTCAAGCGCCTTTCCGCATCGGGCGTGCCATCTAATACCAAACCAAATCCGCCGTTGATTACTTCCCCCCAACCAACTCCACCGCCGTTGTGCAAGGATACCCAAGTAGCGCCCCGGAAGCCATCGCCAATCACATTGTGCACTGCCATATCCGCAGTAAAGCGCGATCCATCGTAAATATTGGCGGTTTCCCGGAAGGGGGAATCTGTTCCTGAAACGTCGTGATGATCCCTGCCCAATACGATAGGGCCTTTGATGATGCCGCGTGCGATAGCCTCGTTGAATTGGCGGGCAATTTGGATGCGACCTTCCGCATCGGCGTACAAAATGCGGGCCAAAGAGCCAACAACCGGAATATTATCTTTGGCGTTTTTGATCCAATTGAGGTTGTCCTCGAGCTGAGCCATGATTTCCGCAGGCGCTGTTTCGATCATCTTTTCCAGTACTTCGGCAGCCAGTTTATCAGAAATGTCCAAGTCAGCTTGATCTCCTGAAGTACACACCCAACGGAAAGGCCCAAAGCCATAGTCAAAACACAACGGACCCATGATGTCTTCTACGTAAGATGGGTATTTGTAGGTTTTTTCCTGCTGGTTTTTCCAAATATCGGCCCCCGAGTTACCAGCCTCTTTCAGAAATGCATTGCCATAATCCCAAAAGTACATGCCCCTGTCCACCATTTTATTGATGGCCCGCACATGTCGGCGCAGCGTATCGCGCACTTCCGACATGAAATGGATTTCATCCTGTTCCAATAAGTTTTTAGCTTCCGCGTAGGTAAAACCGGCTGGGCAATAGCCCAAGCCTTCGATATTGTGGAGGGAGGTTTGGTCTGAACCCAACTCGATATGGATTGCTTCTTTGACCAATTTTTCCCATAGATCCACGATGTTACCCTGATAAACCAAAGCAACGGCTGCTCCTCTCCGACGGCAATTTTCTATCTCGCTAATCAGCTCATCCAGATTGGTAAAAACATGCTCTTGTTGAATATAGCCATCGACTACCCGCTGTTGTACAGCGTCTGGATCCACTTCTGCAATAACGCCTACTGCGCCAGCCACAACGGCGGCAACGGCCTGTGCGCCCGACATTCCGCCCAAACCCGAAGTGACATAAACCTTTCCTTTCAAATTGTTTTCTCCAAGCCCTTTCATCCGCCCGGCATTTAAGAGGGTAATCGTGGTGCCGTGTACTATACCTTGAGGGCCGATGTACATGAAAGAACCCGCTGTCATTTGCCCATAAGAAGTTACTCCAAGGGCATTGTATTTGTTCCAGTCTTCTTTTTTGGAATAATTCGGAATCATCATGCCATTGGTGACGACTACGCGAGGTGCATCTGGATGGGCAGGAAAAAGCCCAAGTGGATGACCTGAATACATCACCAGTGTTTGCTGGTCGGTCATTTCGGCGAGGTATTTCATAGTTAAGCGGTACTGCGCCCAATTTTGAAAAACCGCCCCATTCCCGCCATAGGTAATCAATTCGTGCGGGTGCTTGGCAATTTTGGGATCGAGATTGTTTTGGATCATCAGCATGATGGCTGCCGCCTGATGTGATCGGTGGGGATAAGCTTCGATGGGGCGGGCATACATGCCGTAATCGGGGCGAAAGCGATGCATATAAATGCGGCCATAATCTTTCAATTCTTGAGCGAATTCCGGCGCCAGAACGGCGTGGTGCTTGCTGGGAAAATAGCGCAGGGCGTTGCGGATGGCCAACTGTTTTTCTTTTTCGGTCAAAACACCGTCAATAACCCTTTTGGGGGCGTGGCTAATTTGGGGCTCGTAGGGTTTAGGCATGGGCAGCTCGGATGGAATTCCTTCTAAAATGGCTGCTTTGAATCCATTCATATCATTCATCTTGCATGGTTTTATTCGCGCTGCAAGATAAACAAATTTGGTTTCAAGTTTTTTAACCAGCTTCTGATCGCTCCAAGTGCCAATGCCCGAATCATTCATTGGAAAAACTTATCTTTGTAACCAGCATCCAAGTACGTACATGAAAATATTACCCGTAGGCAGGCAGAATTTTGAAGATCTCATTAAAGAGGATTTATTGTTCGTGGATAAAACTCGGCAGGTGTATGAACTACTGCGAAACGGGCGATTGTACTTCCTCTCCCGCCCGCGTCGTTTTGGCAAGTCGCTGCTGGTATCCTTGCTGCGGCATTTGTTTTTGGGTAAAAAAGAGCTGTTCCAGCATTTGTGGATCGGTCAACACAGCGATTACGATTTTCCGGCCTACCCGGTATTGCAGTTCAATTTTGCCGATTTTGGCTTGAAAACCCGAAAACTGGAGGAGGAACTCAGTGGGGTGCTGCAAGCTTATGCCGATGAATATGGCGTAGGAATAGAAATGACTTCCATTGCCACCCAATTCAAGACCCTGGTACAAAACATCGCCGAAAAGGCAGGCCGCCCTGTGGTGCTGCTCATTGACGAATACGACAAGCCCATCGTGGATTTTCTGACCGAGGTGGACAAAGCCGAAGCCAATCAGTTGATCTTGCGTCAATTCTTTGGTCCGCTCAAGGGACTGGAAGCAGCCGGACACCTGCGTTTTTTGTTCGTAACGGGTGTATCCAAGTTCAGCAAGGTGAGCCTGTTTTCCGACCTGAACAACCTCACGGATTTGAGCATTGACGATCCGCTGAGCAATGACTTGCTGGGTATCACACAGGAAGAATTAATCCAATATTTTGAGGCTTATATTAACGCTTTGTCGGATGATACCGAGCAGACAAGGGACGAATTGCTCCACAACATAAAAGTCTGGTACAACGGCTACTCTTTTGATGGGGTGATTACCTTGTACAATCCTTTCTCCATCCTAAATTTTTTCGCCAAGCGCCGCCTTGGTAACTATTGGTTTTCAAGTGGTACGCCTACCTTCCTGGTCGAAACCATCCGAAAACGCGGCATTGACCCACAGGAGTTCGAGGAAGTACCCATGAGTGAAACCTTAATGGATAAGTTTTCGCTTCGGGAGTTGCACATGGCAGGCTTGCTGTTCCAAACGGGCTACCTGACCATCAAAAGGGTCGAGTATAAAGGCCTGATCAAAAGGTATTTCCTGGGTTACCCCAATCAGGAAGTCAAGAATTCCATGATGTACAACTTGGTGGAGGCTTTCACCTTTCAGTCGGCCTCTCTGGTAGGAAAATCGCTGTTGTACATGCAGGATGGATTGGAGCAGGGCAATATCACCCTGTTTATGGACAACCTCAAAGTCATTCTATCCGACCTCAAGTACAACTGGCAGCCGCCCAAGCAATACAAAACCGAGGAAGAACTGCTGAACATGTGGGAAGGCTATTTCCACGCCATCCTATACCTCATTACGGCCTACATGGATCTCTTCGTGCAGGCTGAACTAGCCCACTACAAAGGCCGCATCGACCTCATCGCCCAAACGGAGGACTACCTCTATATCATGGAGTTCAAGATGGATGGCAGCGCCCAAGCAGCGCTTGAGCAAATTAAAACAGGCGATTACGTCACACCTTATCGAAACAGCAAGAAAAGGATTTTCCTAGTGGGCATCAACTTTTCCAACGAAGAGCGCAATTGGGAAGATTGGGTCGTGGAAGAATGGATGCGGTAGGGCATATCCGTTAGGAAGGGGTAGATGCTGAGTACCAATTACCCCAAATGGAATAAGTTAGGCCGATACTTGGATGTACACAAATGAGTTTATTATGTAAAAAATCTTACATTTTGCAATTTTGTATTGATGATTCAATTTTTTATACTATATTGCATTTGCAATTAGCGCGCGTCCATTTCTTTATATAGGTAAACACATAAACACACAGAACAAACTAATCGGATGGCCTTTACAACTAGTGATGGCATGTGGTATTTTATTTCATCACATAAACATTCTTGACAATGAAAACCATTTTTCCCACCTTTGGTATTTTTCCTGCTTTTAGAAAGCCGGACACACACACACGAACAGTAGCAATGTATTTATAATTATGTTATTGTGTCTTATTGCAACTAACTTGAATGCCCAAAAAGACAATTGGATTTTATACCCCAACAGGGCCCATTTTAATCCAAATCCCATCTTTTCTCCACTCAATTTTAGCAACCCTAGCTCCAGCTTGCAAACGCCTTATGTGGTTGAAAATAGCGTGTATGAAAATGGGAATCTATTGTTTTACATTCAAAACGGAAGTATTTTCAGCAACGACGGCAGTACAGCAGGAACATTCTCCGATGAAACCGCCATCAAGAAAGAAATAGGTATTGCACCAGTGCCCAATCAATGCCGTACTTACTGTATTTTCTTTTTAGAAACCTTACCATTGACTGGCATGTATTTCAATTTTGTGGAAACCGTGATCAACAACAACGGTCAGATAGTAGCTGTAAACGGGCCTGTGAACATGGCTATTTACTCCGGCAATCACGGCAGCTTGGCCGTTTCTCAGGTGATTGAAGGCACACAGGCCGATCGCCACATCTACGTTGTAAGCAATGCACAGGGCATCGTGCAGCGCTATTTGATGAACGCCAGTGGCCTCGCCAATCAGGGAACAGTGGCTACCTTTCATGCCACTAACAAGGAGGAGAGCGAGGCAGAGTTGTCGCCTTGTGGCCGCTTTTTGGCCTGGAGTGTGGACGATATAGCCTATGTGCAGAACCTCCAGACTGGACAGCAATACCACCTCGAACTAGGGGGGAACTTCATTTCAGGGCTGGAATTCGAATCATTTGCTTCGGGTTGCAATGACCTGTTTATCACCCATCCCAACCTGGGGCTGGTGCAATGGACCTTTGCCAGCGGTACCCATAGCACCATACCCGGCACACAAAGCTATAACCTGACCCAATTGGAAATGGGCAAGGACGGATTCATGTATTTGGTCAGAAATGGGGGCAGCCTGTGGAGGTTTGATCCAAGTATTCCTGGTAACTCTTTTCAATTAGTCACAGAATTCCCCATTAGTTCCAACCGGTACGGGGGTGCTACCGAAGATGTGTATGCCCTGCCCGACCAGATAGATGGCGAAGGGGACGACAGCTTCTACGGCATACAGCCCCTTGTGATATCGGATATCATCCTTGAACCATTTTCGCTACCGCAAACGGTGGCTGATGCCCCTGTACTTTACGATTGTGGCCCCATTGATCTGGCATTGGAATACGAAGGGCAGGCCATGGCTTACAGCATCAACATAGTGAGCGTGGACCCCTCAACGGGTACCCCCGTCTATGGGGTAACATACCTAGATTACACCGCAAGTTTTTCGGGCGCGCCCAATTTCCCGATTGACATCAGGTGTTTGGACGACCCAACTTTGTGCGACTTATTCGACGATTACCTGGGACAAACCTTCCTGCTGAGTATGGCATTGAGCGACCGTTGCGGCAAAACGGTCGCTTCGGGTTATTTCAAGGTGTTCGGCTCGCCAGGTGGGCCCGAGAACATCAGTTGGGAAATAGAAGCAGGCGACGGTCCGGTTGGCACCACCCCATCTACAAACATCAATACCCCGGTATCCATTACCCCTTTCGGAACACTGGATTTTAGCAATACCCTGGGCGATATCAGTTTCGTACAACTGGTCATACAGGAAGTCAATTGCAGCAATGGCAGTCCATTGGGTTTGCTTTATGACAACACCTTTGAATATACCAGCAGTGCAACCCAACTGGCCTATAACCTGGCTGCCCTGGAAATAAATGGCACAAACAACTACTTTCAGAATAACAACTACGATGTACTCGAAAAATGCATACGGGTAGATGTCACATTGGGCAACAACTGTGGCTCGGCCAGTGCCTACACCTATCTACAGTTTAGGGAAATATCCCCTTCGGAAGCGTTCCTGCACAATAATGGCTCGAACGCTGGAATACAAAACAGCCTCGGATTCAAGCTGGCCAAGGCATGGCCCAACCCGGTAAAGGATGGCTGGCAATTGGGTCTTGTCAGCGAACAGGAAGACATGTACCAACTCCGCATATTTGATGCACAGGGTCGCTTGCTCTTTGAGCAGACGCAATACCTGGCATCGGGGTATCAACTCATTGAGTGCGACCTATCGGGCTTGCCTGCCGGTGTCTGTTACTATCATCTGAGTGGTGCTTATGCGCTTCACTCCGGCACATTCCTCAAATTTTAAAGAACCTATGGCCGCCGGAAAGCCGATGGGTTTTCCGGCGGCCCTCAACAAAAAAAAACCATGCTTCGCTTGTACTATATAACAGGAAGCTTGCTGATGGCTGTTGTTTCTGCCAATGCGCAGAATCTGGTGCTCAATCCCGGGTTTGAGGAACATACCGACTGCCCTACGGGGCTTAGCAATGGTGACCATGATGGTCTGAGTATCGTTCCCCACTGGACAACTCCCACTATCTCAACGGATTACTACCATACCTGTGGGCAACCGGGTGGGGAAATACCGACCAATGAGGTGGGCACCTACTACCAATGGCCACATGGAGGGGAGGCTTTTGTTGGTATGCTTTCTTGGTCAGGCCCATTTTCATTGCACCCCAATTCGGGTGAATACCTGGAAGGCAGCCTGAGCAGCCCTTTGCTGAAAGATTCTTCTTATCTGGTGGAGTTGTATGTCAATTTGCATGATTCGCACATCTTAGCCACCGATGAATTTAGCATTTTGTTTACAGATACCTTATTTACCAGGTATGAAAATATTTATCCAGGTGGGGGTAGCAGTATCATACTTGATGTTGTACCTCAATTGCACAATGAACCGGAGAATTACATCTGGGATCAGGACAACTGGATGCCGCTGCGCTGGGTGTATCGCGCAGGGGGTGGAGAGCGCTACTTCACGATGGGGGTATTCCGGCCTTACGAACTTGTCCTCAATTACTATATACTCAATCAGCCGCCGGGAGGGAATCGTGATTGTCATTATTTCATTGACGATGTACGCATAGAGCCACTGCCCTGGCATTTGGGTCAGTTGGGTTTGCGGGATACCGTCCTGTGCGGGTATCCTTTCGAGGTTGTGCTGGAGGCTTCGGGCCATCACCAAAACTATAGCTGGAATACGGGCGACACGGGGGCTGTACTGACGGTGACCGAACCAGGGGTATATGTACTGGAAGGCTGGTACGGCGAGTTCCGCATCCGCGATACCGCCGTGGTGCAATACCTGCCACTGGAAGCCGTTACGCTGGGCGACGACCTGAAGCTGTGCCCCGATGAACTTCCCTTTCTATTGGAAGGGCCTGCGGGTATGGATACCTACAGTTGGAACACGGGCGTTCAGGACAGGGCCATTGATGTACAGGAAAGCGGCTGGTACGTTTTGGAGGCCAGCTATACCTGTGGGCAGGTCAGGGATAGCCTATTCATAGAAGTGGCGCAGGTGGCAACTTTTGATTTGGGTGCCGATACCCTGGTCTGTGGCGATCAGGCCATTTCGATCCCCCTGGGTGCCGGGGCGGGCTACGAGCTATACCAATGGAGTACGGGTGCCCATACGCCATCCATTGTAGCCACCGAGCCGGGCATGTATTGGGTCGAAGCCCTACATTTTTGCCAAAATCAGGCAGACACCGTAACGGTATTGCGACTGCCTTTGCAGGAATTGGAGTTGGGTGCCGATACCCTTAGTTGCCATCCTGATGCGCTTATGCTGGAAGCACCTGCTGGCTTCGATACTTACCAATGGAGTAACGGCGCTGAGGGTGCCGTCCTTGAGGTAACGGGCTACGGCACCTATCGTTTGGACGTCGAATACGCCTGTGGCATTTTGCAGGATTCCATACGGGTACTGCCAGCCCCTGAGTGGAGCATTCAATTGCCGGAAGCACTGGAATTGAATCTGGGAGAACAGCAAACACTGGTCATCCAAACCGATCATAGCCGGATTATATCGTACGAATGGATGCCTTCCCTTGGACTAAGTTGTACCGATTGTGCAGCGCCGGAGCTGACAGGCATTCACAGTGGCATCTATCAGGTAGAAGTCAAGGACAAATATGGCTGCCTACTTCAGGATGCTGTGAGGGTACAAGTCAATGCTTCCAAGCCCGGCATATATGTACCCAACGCCTTCAGCCCCAATGCCGATGGCGTCAATGACAAGCTAAGCATTTTTACCGATGCCAGTGTGCAAAAAATCAGCAGCTTTGAAGTTTTCGACCGTTGGGGCGGCCTGGTCTGGCGGCAAACCGACCAACTGCCCAATGATGCTACCCGAACTTGGGATGGCCGTTCTCAGGGCCTTGATGTCCCGGCGGGCACCTATGTTTGGCAACTAGAACTGGAATTGCTCGACGGA
>CALMIR010000095.1 GCA_937864265.1 uncultured Saprospirales bacterium
CCCTCACCCTCACTCTCACCCAACTTCTGGATTTCCGATCAATGATGTACCCCGCCTGGCTCATTTCATTCACCATTCGGGCAGGAATTAACGATGTACGATGTTCGATCTTACTCCCTTACTTTCTTACTGCCTTAGTGTTGCAACACATCCTCACCCTCACCCTCACCCCTTACCAAATCACCACCCTCGAGCTATCCGCCTTGTACAAGGGATCACCTGTCTGAATACCAAAAGCCTCATAAAAAGCAGGCACATTTACCAGAGGGCCAATGGCTCGATACATATCGGGCGCGTGAACATTCGTATTAATCTGGGTTTTCATCGCATCATCGGTATATTTGCCGCGCCAGATACTTGCCCAAGATATGAAAAAGCGCTGCATTTGGTTAAACCCATCGATAGCACCCGGATCGCCATGCTTGGCCAGGTGGCGCTGCAAGCCATCCAATGCGACATTGACTCCGCCCAAATCGCCGATATTTTCCCCCAAGGTAAACTCGCCATTGACAAATACACCGGGAATCGGTTCGTAGGCACTATACTGTTGCGCCAAGCGCGTTGTTTGCGCTTCGAAGCGCTGGCGATCTTCCTCTGTCCACCAATTTACCAAATTGCCTTTGGCATCAAAACGGCTGCCCTGATCGTCGAAACCATGTGAAATTTCATGCCCAATAACACCGCCAATACCGCCAAAATTGACTGCTGCATCCACTTGGTAGTTGTAATAAGGCGGCTGTAAGATAGCAGCCGGGAAAACGATTTCGTTGTACAGCGGATTGTAATAAGCATTGACCACCTGGGGTGCCAAAAACCACTCGTCGCGGTCAACTGCTTTGCCTACTTTGGCTAGGTTTTCTGCCCAATTCCATCGGGAAACCTGTAGCATATTGCCCACAAAAGAACCGCCATCCTCAAAGCTTTTCACGCTCAATTGGCCATAATCTTTCCACTTATCCGGGTAAGCTATTTTTACCCGCAGTTTTTCCAATTTCTCGAGGGCTTTAGTTTTGGTAGAATCGGACATCCATTCCAGCTTTTTGATCCGTTCTGCGTAAGCACCTTTTAGATCATTGACCAGTTCAACCGCCACAGCTTTTGCCTCGGGCGGGAAATAGGCGTCCACATATAACTTGCCCAAAGCTTCTCCAATCACTTCATTACAAACCTCCACCACGCGCTCCTGGCGAGGCGGCATTTGCTCCACTCCGCCCAAGACCTTATTGTAAAAATCGAAATGCGCCTGTTCAAAATCGCTACTGAGGTAGGGCAACAAGTCATTGACCAAACACCATTTCGTATAAGTTTTCAGGTCTTCGATGGATTCCTCTTTAAAACGTTTTTCCAAAGAGCTGAGGAAGGCCGGTTGAAAAACGAGGACACTGTCCAAGTCCTGGAGTTTCCATTGCTGGAAAAAGCCTTTCCAATCAAAGGAAGGCAACATGCCGGATAAATCGGCTACCGATCGGGGGTTGTTGAACAACAGCGGGTTGCGGTTTTGAATTTTATTGTACATCGGCTCGGCCAGGCGTTGCTCTAAGGCAAACAGGCGCTTGGCCTTAGCTTCTGCTGTAGCTGTATCATCGCCACACAAGCTAAATACCCGGCTGATGTGCTTTTGGTACTCGCCCTGAATGCGTAGGGTTTCGTCATCCGTACCGACATAATAATCTTTATTGGGCAAGCCCAGGTTGGCAGCTCCAATCACGCCAGCATTTACGGCGCTGTTGTTCAGGTCGGGAAAAGCGGAGAAGGAAAAAAAGGCGCCAGTTCCCAAATCTGCGGATGCCGTCAGGTACTGTTGCAAGCCCGCCAGGTCATTGATGGCATCAATTTTATCCATTTCTGCTTGCAAAGGCTTTACGCCCAAGTCGTTGATGCGATTGGTATCCATGGCTACCTGGAAAAACAACAGGGCTTTGGCTTGGTCAGAACCTTCCTTATAATCTTCAGGTTTTGCATCGATCAATACCGCTTGCACTTTTTCATTGGTCTGCTTGGCCAACTCATCGAAAGCGCCCCAACTGCCCCGATCGGATGGAATGGCTGTTTTATCCAGCCAGCCGCCATTTGCGAAGCGATAAAAATCTTGTCGTGGATCGGCGTTTTGATCCATCATGCTCAGGTCAATCCCTGGGGTTTTGACAGCTTCCTGAGCCGCCTCTTTTTTGCAGGAAACTGCTAAAAGCAGTAAGCATAAAATTGGAAAAATTGGTTTTATCGACATAATGATTTTTTTTCTGCCCGAAAAATACTAATTTAAAGGCTGGCGAAGGGCGCAATTATTGCTGTACTGTGCGTCACTTTCCAACAAAAGTTTATTTTTGCGGCAAAACCAGACCAACATGCATTTAGAACATTTGACTGCAGCAGAAAAACAGGCGCTGATTGACGCTTTTCCTTATGTGCTTTTATTGGTAGCTGGCGCCGATGGCGTGATTGACGAGAACGAATTGGAAACCGCCGAGAAAGTAGCTCAAGTGAGGAGCTTCGCCACTGACGTGGACTTTAAGCATTTTTATACGGAAGTAAGTGATCATTTGTTGAGCCGTTTGGAAGCTTTAAAAGCCAATTTACCAGACGATGTAGCAGAGCAGCAGGCTATTATCAGTGCAGAGTTGAGCAGGCTCAACGAAATTTTCCCTAAAATCGATTATATTTCAGCGAAAAAACTGTACAAAGACCTGCTTTCTTTTGCCAAACACATCGCCAAAGCATCGGGAGGCTTTGCAGGCTTTCTATCCGTGAGCAATGAAGAGGCGGATGTATTGAATTTGTCGATGATCAACCCCATCGAATAACCATACCTGCTCTCTGATCATTTTTTGCTGTAACGGATTGACGCAACGAGCACTATAACAATCCGTTGCTCCACCTAGTAAAAATTGGCCAAGTACCATAATGCTTTGGCCAGCGTTATAGGAGTATGAATCGTATAACCCTTTTTTCATTGCTGTTTTTTTGTGCTGCTGCTTTTGTGGTGCAAGCCCAAGAGGACGACGATATGCCGTTTATAGATACGGTATATGTGGACTATTTAAAATCGGTAAAGCTCTGGTCGGATAATGTTTACCCCATCGTATCGCTGGATGGTGGTCAGTTGTATTTTTCTTTCGATGATATTGATGGCGATGTCCGGGACTATTATTACTCGATTGTACACTGTGATAAAGACTGGAAACCATCCAACCTCAGCGAACAGGAATACCTGGATGGTTTCCCGGATGAACGCATCGAAACATTTCAGTTCTCCTATAAAACAGAGCAGAGCTATACTAATTACAGCCTCCGCTTGCCCAATGACCGAATGAGTTGGCGCTTGTCGGGCAATTACCTGCTTAAAATATATGAAGATACTGCGGACGGAAGAATTCTGGTCATCACCCGCCGCTTTGTCGTCTTTGAAAACTTCCTGCTCATCACGCCGACCATGCAACGCCCTGGCGTGGTCAGCAAGCTGCATACGCATCAGGAGATTGATTTCATCGTAGAAGGAGATGAATTGAGGATATTTAACCCCATGCTGGAAGTAACTGCTACCGTTTTGCAAAACGGGCGTTGGGATAATGCGGTCTATCATACGCCGCCTAAATTTGAAAGAAGTGAAAAGCTGGTATTCGACCATCAGGATGTGGTCGTCTTTGAAGCCGGCAATGAATTTCGACCTTTGGACTTGCGCAATCTCCGACTGGCTACTTTTAATGTCGCAGATATCCGACTGGTGGACAAAACTTTTTATGTCGAATTGGGCATAGACGTTCCTAAAAGCCTTCGCGCTCACGTTTCGGCGCAAGATTTGGACGGCAACTTTTTCATCCATACCAATGAGCAGCCCGATAATATACTCTCCGCCAATTATGCGGAAGTTTTGTTCAAATTGGAAACTCCTTACCGCTATCTGGACAAAGATATTTACCTTTTTGGCGCTTTTACCGACTGGCAACTCAAACCGGAATACAAGCTCGTCTATAACGAAGCGCTCAACCTCTATGTTGGAAAAGCTACCCTCAAGCAAGGTTTTTACGATTATGCCTATGTCACCTTACAGCGGCCTTCAAACACCAAAAAAGCCAAGACGGCGCCATTGCCCAGTTTTGAAGACATCGAGGGCAACCGTCAGGAAACGATCAACACTTATACCATCCTGATTTACTATACGCCCCTGGGCAGTCGCCAACATCGGGTGATTGGTTACAAATCTTTTTCGTCCAATTTCTGATGCCTTAAATTGAGCCATTAATCCACGTTTCCGGCTTTTTCATATAAATTTTTGCGCTGCCATTCCTTCCTTTGCTAGTATTGTGTTGTGGTAAGGCGAGGGCATTTCGTTGCTTGCCTGCTTATTTAACTTTTTTTCTTCTTTGACCATTTTCGTGGAAGGAGAATCAATTTTTTAATGAAAAAGCCATGCTAAAGAAAATCACCCTAACATTAATGACAATTGGACTATTTTTTGCTGGTCAAGTTTCCGCTCAGGAATCCTGGTCTTTGGCCAAATGCATCGAATACGCCCGACTCAACAACCTCAGCGTCAAACAAGCGCAGTACACCATTGAAAATGCAAAACTGGACAACCAGTGGAATCAGTTCAGTCGCCTACCAACAGTAAGTGGCCGTGCTAGCGCTGGTTATCAATTTGGCCGTACCATCGACCCTTTCTCCAATACCTTCGTCACGGAGCGGGTAGGCTTTAACAGTTACGGCGTGGATGCTAGTATGACTTTGTACGCTGGCAATCGCATCAATAACTCGATCAAACAAAGTAAAATTGATCTAGAATCGGCCCACTTGCAAGCCCAAGCTACGGTCAACGACATTTCCCTCAGCATCGCCAATGCTTACCTAAATATTCTACTGGCGCAGGAGCAATTGGACAATGCTCAAAATCGGCTTCGGCTTTCACAAAATCAGTTGGAACAAACCGATAAACTCATCAACGCAGGTACATTGCCGCCCAACGACCGCCTCGATATCGTGGCGCAAATCGCAATAGACGAACAAGGCATCATTGAAGCCCAAAATTTGGTAACTACTGGCTATCTGAATCTCAAACAACTGATGGAAATCGACCCCAATACGGATATTCAGATTGTGCGCCCGGATGAAGCACTTTTCCAAGATATGGATGCGGCGCAGTTGTACAACCTGGATAAAGTATATAGCGCAGCACTGCAAACCCAGCCAGGTATCCGAGCTGCCGACTTAGACCTCGAAAGTGCGAAACTGGGTGAAAACATCGCTCGTGGTAGCTTTCTGCCAACACTTAGTCTTTTTGGCGGCTTGAGTACCAACTACTCCACAGCAGCGAAAAATCCAATTTTTGGGCTGGAGCGTTTCCCGACAACGATTTATTTTGACGATGTGCCAACCGTGGTAGATGTAGAGCAGTTCACCTCGATCGGGACAGAGAATATCTCTTTTACCGATCAAATTAATGAAAACTTTGGCCAGAATTTTGGCGTAAGCCTGGGCATTCCCATTTACAGCAACCACCAAAATAAGATCAACCTGGAACGTGCCAGGCTGGCCACCCTCAATACAGAAGTGACCAACCGGCAATTGAGGCAACAATTGAAATCGGATGTTCAACTGGCGATCACTAATGCCCGTGCTTCTTCTGAAAACTTAAAAGCTGCTCAGCGTTCCCTTGAAGCCACCGAAGCCGCCTTTGACAATGCACAAAAAAGATTTGACCTGGGCGCTATCAATACCCTGGAATTCATTACAGCTCGCAATAATTATGACATCTCTCAGGTAGAACTCATTCGTTCCCGTTATCAGCACCTTTTCAATTTGAAAATCATTGACTTTTATCTGGGCAACGTAATCCAGTTGGATTAGAATAGTTTCTGGTTTCTAGTTTCAAGTTCCTATGAAACGAGAAACTTGAAACTTGAAACCAGAAACTTGAGACTTGAAACCTGAGACTTGGAACTTAAACCGCACTTCACCTATTATCAAATACAAACATGGCTACATCAAAAAGAAGAAATAACACGCTTATCTACGTCCTGGTTGGGTTGATAGCAATCCTGATCACCGCGTTAATCATCCGCAATCAAAACAAACCCAAAGGCGAAAAAGTCATTGCCGAAAAAGCGCAAAAGCGCACCATCATCGAAGAAGTATCTGCCAGTGGCAAAGTATTTCCACAAACAGAGGTAAAAATCAGTTCCGACGTTTCTGGCGAGATCGTTGAATTGTTGGTGGAAGACGGCGACTCGGTGGTGGCCGGACAGTTGCTCGCCCGCATAGACCCCGATGCCTACCAATCGCAAGTGGAGCAAAGCATTGCAGGGGTAAATGCCGCTAAAGCGCAAATGGCCAACAGCCAATCGCAAGTGGAACAATTTAAAGCACAAAAGGAGCAAATTGAAGCACAACTCGTCAATGCCCGCGACATCCACAAGCGCAACGAAAAATTGTACAAGGAAGGGGTGATTGCCGAAGCTGATTTTCAGCAATCGCTGTCCAGTATGCGGGCCTTAGAAGCCAATTTGCGCGCAGCGGAAGCTAGTATCAAATCGGCTCAAGAAAGCGCTCAGGCGGCCCGATTTAACGTACAAAGTTCGGAGGCAATGCTCAAAGAAGTGAGGACCAGCCTGCGCCGTACCGATATTTTTGCGCCAATGTCGGGTATCATATCCAGCCTCTCCGTAGAAGAAGGCGAACGCGTAGTCGGTACCATACAAATGGCAGGAACGGAAATGATGCGCATCGCCAACCTGAATGCGATGGAAGTGCGCGTAGAAGTGAGCGAAAACGATATTCCACGGGTAACCATCGGCGACGAGGTGGACATTGAAGTAGATGCCTACATCAAGCGGGTATTCAAAGGGAAGGTCACCCAAATCGCCCACTCCTCCAACACTGCCGGACTTGAAACAACCCTCACCAGCGACCAAGTCACCAATTTTGAAGTTCGAATCAATATTGAGCCTGATTCTTACAAGGATCTGATCACGCCCAAAAAGCCCTACCCATTCCGCCCGGGCATGACAGCTTCGGTGGATATTCGAACCGAGGAGGAAAGCGGCATACTCACCATACCCATTCAAGCAGTAACCACTCGCGAGAAGGATGAAAACAAGAAAAAATATAAAAAAGAGGGCGAGGAGGAAAACCTTGATCCCAATGAGTTGATGGAGGTGGTTTTTGTCGTCTCAGCGGATACGGTAAAAATGGTAGAGGTAAACACGGGCATACAGGACGACACTTACATTCACATTGTGAAGGGTTTGCAAGAAGGCGATGAAGTGGTCACCGGGCCTTATGCTGTGATTTCGCGGGAACTGAAAGAGGGAGATGCCATTCAGATCGTGAAGGAAGACGAATTGTACGACAACAAGTAACCCATGCAGCTAGACAGGCGCCCGGCGCTCATTATTTTCATTAAAAATCCAGAGAAAGGCAAGGTAAAAACCCGGATCGCTCAAAGCGTTGGCGATGACAAGGCGCTGGAGGTTTACCTTGCCTTACTGGAACATACCCGACGGATGAGCCTTGCTGTTGACGCCAGGCGCTACCTCTATTACAGCAATTTTATTGACCACTCTGACGCTTGGGCAGCGGCTCATTTTATCAAAAAACTACAGCGAGGCGCTGATTTGGGCGAACGCATGCACAACGCCTTTGCAGAAACTTTACCCGAAACGGATAAGGCCGTCATTATCGGCAGCGACTGCCTTGCCTTACAAGCTGATTTTGTGGAGCAGGCTTTCCAGGCATTGGACAAGTACGACTATGTTATTGGCCCTTCAACCGATGGCGGCTACTACCTCTTGGGCATGAAACGAGCTAATAAAGCCTTGTTTGAGGGCATTGCCTGGAGTACGGAAGTGGTATTAGCGCACACCCTGGAGCGAATCGAGCAGGAAAACGCGACTTACCTGCTGCTCCCTGCACTGACAGATATTGACCATTGGGAAGATTGGCTAAAGGCGTGAATTAAACCAAGCGTTCAAAAACAGGCTTTACCTCCAAGCTAATGCCTATTGCAGGGTCTTCTAAAAGCCCCTCACTGAAGTATAAATTTTGGCCATCTGGCAGTAGTACATAAATCGCCTTGAAAGCGGGAACCACAATCCAAGCTGATTTTACCCCTGCCGGGAAATAAACCTCCCATACTTTGTCTGCTAAATACTCCAGGGATTGACTGGGAGAAAGAATCTCAATAGTTGTAAGCGGCATCACCTTTTCTTTGGCCTGCGTTTCTTTGCGATCCAGTTTTTGAGTACGGGGATAAATAAGAATATCCGGTGTGCTGGCGGGATCGGTATCCAAGGTTACTTCTGACGGAAAGTCAAATTGTTCGTTGTATTTCGTTCTCAATATAAAAATCAGGTCTGACTGGATATAGCCGTGTATTCGATTTGGCATAGGTTTGTTCCTTTCTAGAGTATAGTTTTCCAAATTGCTTTCCGAGTATATCCCAAAAGGAGCATCGTCTTCTTTCATCATTGTTGAGTTTACAGCATTGAATCCTTTACAAATATACTAAAATAATCCTTCTTTGACAAATCTTGTGATTTCAAAACAAAAGCGCCTTTCAGACATTCCATCCGAAAGGCGCTTTTTCATATCTATTCAGGCCAGTTTTTATTCTGCCATTACTTTGCTTTTGGAGCGCTTGCGCTCGTGTTCTTTCAAATACATTTTACGGAGGCGTATGGACACTGGTGTTACTTCCACAAATTCATCCTCCTGGATGTATTCTAGCGCCTCTTCCAGGGTAAAAACCTTGGGCGGCACCAATTTTAACTTCTCATCCGAGCCGGAAGCCCGCATGTTGGTCAGTTTTTTGGTTTTAGTCAGGTTGACCACCAAGTCGCCGGGGCGGCTGTTTTCACCTACGACCATACCTTCGTAAACCTCCTCTGTTGGGCCAACAAAGAATTTGCCGCGCTCCTGTAGGTTAAAAATGGCATAGGGAATAGCGGTACCCGTTTCCATCGCAATCAGCGAGCCATTGATGCGGCCAGAAATTTCCCCTTTATGCGGCTGAAACTCCAAAAAGCGGTGGGTCATGATGGCCTCACCTGCAGTAGCCGTCAACATTTGGCTGCGCAGCCCAATGATACCGCGAGAAGGTATTTGGAATTGGATTTGAACGCGATCTCCTTTGGGTTCCATAGCCAGCATGATGCCCTTGCGGCGGGTCAGCATATCGATGGCTGTACCCGATACCGTTTCTGGCAAATCGATGGTCAATTCTTCAACGGGTTCGTGCAATACGCCATCAATACGTTTGATAATTACCTGAGGCTGGCCGATTTGCAACTCGTAACCTTCCCGGCGCATGGTTTCGATCAATACCGAAAGGTGCAATACGCCGCGGCCATAAACCCGGAAAGTATCTGCCGAGTCGGTTGTTTCTACGCGCAATGCCAGGTTGCGTTCCAATTCTTTTTCCAAGCGATCCTTGAGGTGGCGGGAAGTAACAAATTTTCCTTCCTTACCAAAAAAAGGCGAATCATTGATGGTAAAAACCATGCTCATCGTAGGCTCATCAATGCTGATGATTGGCAATGCTTCTGGCAGTTCGGCATCGGCAATGGTATCGCCAATTTCAAAGCCGTCTATGCCAAAAACAGCACAAATTTCACCAGCCTCCACGCTTTCCACTTCCCTTTTTTGAAAACCGTCGAATACATAGAGGTTTTTGATCTTGTGTTTTTGCAGCTCGCCGTCTTTTTTTACCAGGCCGATCCACTGTCCGCTGCGGAGCGTACCCCGGCGCAAGCGGCCAATCGCAATACGGCCTATGTATTTGGAATAATCCAGCGAGGTAATCAGCATTTGGGTGTTGCCTTCTGCAACTTCAGGCTCTGGGATGAAAGCAAGGATGGCATCCAATAGTGCTGTGATATCCTCCGTTTTTACTTTCCAGTCGGTACTCATCCAGCCTTGCTTAGCAGAGCCGTATATGGAAGGAAAATCGAGCTGTTCTTCGGTAGCATCCAAGTTGTACATCAGGTCGAACATGGCTTCATGTACTTCCTCTGGGGTGCAATTCTCTTTGTCCACCTTATTGATGATCACGATGGGCTTCAAACCCAGCTCTAGCGCTTTTTGGGTCACGAAGCGGGTTTGGGGCATAGGGCCTTCAAAAGCGTCCACCAACAACAAAACCCCATCGGCCATGTTGAGTACCCGCTCCACTTCACCGCCAAAGTCGCTGTGGCCAGGAGTATCAATGATGTTGATCTTAACACCTTTGTATTCGATGGACACGTTTTTTGCCAGGATGGTAATGCCTCGCTCTCGCTCCAGGTCGTTGCTGTCCATGATCAACTCGCCTGGGTTTTCATGGTCTTTGAAGAGTTTTCCTGCCAAAATCATTTTATCCACGAGGGTCGTCTTACCGTGGTCAACGTGGGCAATGATGGCAATATTTCTGATCTTTTGCATCTGTTCTATTTTGAAGGCGCAAAGATAACCCGATTGTGATTAAATTTGCTTGTTTTTCAAATTTTCTGCTACTTTTGCATCGCCTTTTGGCGGCTATTTTGACGATTTGACATTTTATGGTTTTACCTTTTAAATCCTCAGAAATTGGCAGTACCTAATCGGTATTTTGATCTCATTGACCAAACTTTCTATTTTCCACAAGAAGGATTTGACCTCGATGATGGCTATTTGGTGTTCAATGGTGTTCCGCTGATGCACTTGATTCAGAAATATGGCACACCCATCAAGCTGACTTACCTTCCAAAAATCGGTTTGCAAATCAAAAAAGCCCGTAACTTGTTTACTCGGGCTATGAAGTCATCCGGTTATCGGGGAAATTATCATTACTGCTACTGCACCAAAAGCAGTCATTTCAGCTATATCTTGTCAGAAGTGCTGGAACACGATGTGGAATTGGAAACTTCTTCGGCCTTTGACATTGAGCTGATCAGAAAGCTCCACCAAAAAAAGAAGCTGGACAAAGACATCATCATTGTCTGTAATGGTTTTAAAACAGAAAAGTATTTGGAGGGCATCGTTTCGCTGATCAATGATGGATTTGAAAACGTCATTCCGGTATGCGACAATACCCATGAAATCGAATACTACGAGAAACACGTCACAGGCGTTTGTAAAATAGGTATTCGGGTAGCAACAGAGGAAGAACCCAATTTTGAGTTTTATACCTCGCGCTTGGGCATCCGCAACGCCGAAGTGCAAAATTTTTTCCGCGAAAAAATCAAGGACAACCCCAAGTTCAAACTGAGTATGCTCCACTTTTTTGTGGATACCGGCATCAAAGACACGCTCTACTATTGGGGTGAACTGCGCAAAGCCATCAAGTTGTATTGCGAATTAAAAAAGCAAAGCCCCGATTTGCATGCCATTAATATAGGCGGCGGTATGCCCATTCGCAATTCGCTGGGCTTTGAGTTCGACTATAAATACATGGTCAAGGAGATCGTCAACCTCATCCTGAACAATTGTGAGGATGAAGACGTACCCGAACCCGATATTTTCACCGAGTTTGGCAAATACACAGTGGGGGAAAGTGGCGCGACCATTTTTTCCGTATTGGCTTCCAAGCAGCAAAACGACGCCGAAATCTGGTACATGATCGATAACTCGCTGATGACTACCCTACCCGACACTTGGGGCATGGGCGAACGATTCATCCTGCTACCCATCAACAAATGGCGGAACGAATACCAGCGGGTGAACATTGGCGGACTGAGCTGCGACAACTCCGATTACTACAACTCGGAAGTCCACGAAAGCCAGGTTTATCTGCCCGTTACCAAGCCAAGCGAGCCGGAACCGCTCTACCTGGGTTTTTTCCACACAGGTGCTTATCAGGATGCCATCAGCGGGTACGGCGGGATTAAGCACTGCCTGATTCCTTCGCCCAAACACGTCATCGTGTATAAAAACAAACAAGGTAATCTGGTGGACAAGCTGTATCAGGAAGAGCAATCGGCAGAGTCTATGTTGAAGGTGTTGGGGTATTGAGCGACTGAATGGTCATCATTAGGAAAGGTAGGGCTTTGGCATAGTCGAGCGTATCGTATTCCAATCCGATTGCCCGGATATTATGGTAATAAGCCGTTCGGTTTAGAAAGTAGCTTTTTTCCAGCTCTATGGCGGTGGCCTCTTTTCCCATGCTTTCCAGCAAAAACCACTTTTCTAGTAGCCGGGCGGTTCGGCCATTCCCATCTTGAAAGGGATGGATTTTTACAAACACCAAGTGAATTAGCGCTGCAAAGAAAAATTGCTCAAATATGCTGAGTGGCTGTTGCTTGAGGGTCTCTATTGCTGCAAAGAGGGATAAGATTTCTGTTTTTACCCGATAGGGATCGCAAGCCACATACTCAATCCGGTCGGCTTCGTTGATAACAAACATGGGCATGTTCCTCAATTTACCACGTTGGGTCGCTGGTAGCAAATGGGCAGTTAAGTGTGCATGGGCTTTGCAAGTATTCTCAAAGTTCAAGGTGTTATGCTGAATAAACTCATAGGCGCGATAAAGATCATCCGATCTTTTGGTGTAATCGGCTTGATAATTGACTTTTAGGAACTTGTACTTATAGTAGCTGTCAAAATCAATAGCTTCTCCTTCCAGTTTAGAAGAATATACGCTAGACACCGCGTGATAAAATTGAAAATAATCCACAGGGAGTTGCTCCTGATTCTTTTTGGTTAATACATGAACCGGATCGAAGTCTATACTTTGAATATAGGTGTTCTTCAACTCCTGCAATATAAGATTGAAAAGTAAGGACATAAGCAATTAGACTTGGTCAATCAGCTCCATTTTACAAAGTTAATGATTTTCCAACAACCTCAGCCCCATCTGTATATTGCAACGGGCGTAGGGCGTGCTGCGGCCTACGATTTTTACAAATCCCAGTTTTTGGTAAAGGCGGATGGCTGGCTCGAGCAAGGTGTTGCTCTCCAGGTAAACGCCTTTGGCGCCTAGTTTTCTGGCACGCTCAATGACAGCATTTCCCAAAAGCCAACCGATGTTTTTGCCTTGTGCCTTGGGCGATACCGCCATTTTAGCCAACTCAAAGTCATAATCCGGGTCATCCATTTTGATCATACCGCAAGTGCCCACTACTTCACCATCGAGTATGGCCATAAAGATATGCCCCTCCTTATCCAGAATATACTCCTGCGGATGATCCAAAGCTTTGTAATCGGCAGCTTCCATTTGAAAATAACGGGCTATCCATTCCTCATTCAATGCCTTAAAAGCGCCTTGAAAACGGGGTTCATAGTCCAGTATTTGTACCCGCTCCGACTCCCGCTGCTTGCGCCGCTCGCGTACCCGCTCATAAAGCGATTTCTGCTCCAGCAAATAAGTCCATTCCTCCATCGCCTCCCAAAGATTGTGTCGGGTTTGACTGGAAATATCCTCAATGACAGCACCCACATCTTCGTATTGGTCTTTGATTTTTTCTCCGACTCCGCGCCCTTTTTCGGTGAGTTGTACCAAGTTGCGGCGCTTATCCAGGGCATCTTTTTTTTCCTCCACCAAGCCATTCCGGCGCATTTCCTTGACGATATTGCTGACCGAAGCATGGGAATGGCCGATTGCTGTGGCCAACTCCGTAATGGCATAGGTTTCATTTTGTGTGAGTAGAAAAAATACCGGAAACCATTTGGGCTGCAATGCTACGCCATACAATTCATAAATCTTTGCCGCATCGGCTGTGACGACTTCGCTCATTAACCTCAGGCGACTGCCCAAAGCTTTTTTACCTGTCAATTTGAAAAATTCCATAACTATAAAACTAATTACGTAATCAGTTACAAATATAATTATATTTTTTGATTTTCAGAATTGATCGCAAATATTCCAGACATTGTATCTTTCAATAAATGCCTTTAAAATAGAAAGGAGTGTAGGAGTATCGAAAAGCCCCTGTTTCATCATATATTCTAACCGTAGGTGCAAAGCCATTTAGCTGATAATACAGCTGCTTCTTTCGGTTATCAAAAAACCAGCGTACCACTAAACGCAAACGCTTCAGGTTTTCCCATACCGGTTTATTGACAACAACTTTAAGGGTCGATTCGTAGGTCTCCGGATCTATAGTTAAGATGGAATCTACACTACTCCCTAAACCTGCTTTTTCCCAATCACTCAGCAAGTTGTAGTCCCCTTCGTTGTCATAAAGCTCAGAATTCGCCTGAGTACTCAATTGCTCGATATAAGTTGAAAAATCGAACGCCCCTTTGACCGTATGCATGTCATCGCCAACGATTTCAGGCGACTGATCGTCACTCTTTGTTTCTACAATATAGCTAACGGCATCGGATACCCAAAGCGCATCGGTAACATAAGCGGGTGCTAAAGGAAACCACATCAAAGGCGTATAGTTCCATTTCCCGCTTGCATCATCCTTATTTGCCCACAAAGGAGCAAAAGAAAGTGCGCGGTAGCCCAGGCTTTGTTTTTCTGTATCAAAATACAATACCTGCTTCACCCTTGCACCTACAATGTCTGAATAGTTGATATCACTCGTCACGAGTTGATAACTTAGCTGATCCGTATTTTGTGAAGAAACCACATAAGTTGCGATTGTGTCAATAGTTTTCAGTTTAGTATTTCTAAATGCATCATCAGCAAGCGTTTTTAAATCGGCCTCTACAAAAGCCGGGAGTTCGTAATCGGTCAACCAATTGTATATCATCAATTGCCAAAAAATATCTGAGGAACATTCTATACAATCCGAAAAACCAGCGGGATTTGGAAGCGCCAGCATTTTCTCTACACTTGCCTTATTCCATACATAAGTATCTTTACTTTGCTCGCTGCCTAGGCATATTGGGTTAAACCTGTAATCGGAATATACCTCCGCCACCCAACTTATATTCGGCGCATTCAATAAATCGGACTGGGCAGAAGCTGCAATAAAAAATAATAAGAACGGACACAGCGTAAAAATTCGAGTCATCATATCTCTTGGTTAATTCTTGGTTTATCGATTAAACAGTCGCATTCATGGCGGTTCAATTTTCTGCGGACTAAAAGAACGTCAACAGCATTACATGGCCTTCAGCAAGCAATGCTCAACGCCCCCACTTCTCCAACTGATTCAGCACCGCTCGAAAATCTTTGGGCAGTGGTGCTTCAAAGCTCATCTCCTCCTCAGTTGCCGGGTGTTTGAGTTTCAGTTTCCAGGCATGCAGGCTCAGGCGCTCCATCAGCGCTTTCTCTTCCTGAAATTTCCCCAATTGGTAGCCTTTTTGCTTGATTTCCGACAGAAAAAAAGCGCTGCGTTGGCCATACAGCGGATCGACGGCCAAGGGATGGCCAATGGATTCGAGGTGAACGCGGATTTGGTGGGTACGGCCGGTTTCGATCTTGGCATCTATCAAACTAAATTGCCGGAAGTACTGAATGACTTGATAGTAGGTCAGCGCCGGCTTGCCCGATTTTATGACACACATTTTGCCCTTGATGGTCGGATGTTCGCCAATCGCTTGTCTGATTTCGCCCGACTCCGATGCGGGCCTTCCATCTACCAGCGCCAGGTAATGTTTCTCGGTCTCCCGGTTTTGGAATTGAAGAGAAAGGGACTTGTGTGCCTCTTCCGTCAAGGCCCAGCAAAGCAATCCGCTGGTTTCCCTATCCAGGCGGTGTACCACCCATACTTTTCCAAAAACAGCGTTGAGTTGTGCCATCAGGTTGGGTTTTTCTGGGGCGAAGCGATCGGGAATGCTCAGTAAGCCGGGGGGCTTGCTGGCTACAAGTAGGTGTTCGTCCTGAAAAATAATATCGGGTTTGTGCTGCGTCATATGGATTTATAACTGCTTGAAATGCCGTTTTTGTCGGATGTAGTATTGCCAGATAATGCTGCTCGGATAGCGGGCCGACTTATTAGCGACCGAATGAACGCTGACTTTATTGATGGCTTCCTGGATGGGTTTGCGCTTTTTCCACATGCGCCCGAATTGGGCGTAAAAAGCACCATGCGCAGACAGAATCGACCGGATATGCAACCATTTTCCCTGGGTTAAAAACAAAAGTCCGGCCACCCCATCCAACAGCAGTCGAAGTGGGATGAGCCAATAAAGCTTTTCCAGTGGTTCGTTTTTAAGCAGGGTAAATAGGGTGTTCCTGAAATTTAAAAATGTTTTATAAGGCGTATTGTAACTCAATGTGCCGCCACCTACATGGTACACCACCGATTCGGGCTGTACCATCACTTTGAAACCGGCTCTTTTCAATCGCCAACACAAATCAATCTCTTCCGCATGCGCGAAATAGTCCTCATCAAAACCGCCCAAGGCTCGAAATAAGGGTCCCCTGATGACCAAGGCAGCTCCACTGGCCCAAAATATTTCCTGAACATCATCGTACTGCCCCGTATCTTTTTCCGTAACCGCAAAAATGCGCCCTCGGCAAAATGGGTACCCCAAATGGTCAATCCAGCCACCCGACGCACCGGCATATTCAAAATAATCGGGGCGGTCAACCGCTCTGATCTTAGGTTGGCAAGCACCAATAGCGGCGTCTTGCTCCATCAAGTCAATAATCGGATCCAGCCAATCAGGGCTTACTTCTACGTCCGAATTCAACAACACATAATAGGGTGCTTCCACTTTGGCCAACGCCAAATTGTAGCCCCTGGCAAAGCCGTGATTGCCTTTCAGATCGATACAGGCTATATGGGGATAATGCTCCGCCATAAAAGCCAGCGAATCGTCACTGGAGCCGTTGTCGGCAACATATATCTTGAAATTGGCATATTGCATGGCTTCCACAGAAGGCAGGAAGCGTTCCAAAAAGGCCTTCCCGTTGTAGTTCAAAATGACAATAGCCACCAAAGGCATTAGCCCGTGCCGACGAACCGGGCGCAACGATTCCTCAAACAGGGCTTTATCGAGTTTGACGCTCGCCATTTCTGCATCTCGCTGCAATTGAAGCTTCAGAAGTTCCAGGTTTTCAAAATCGCGGTCTCCCCGTATCCAATCCACCAATTCTACTTTCAATTTATCGCCATACAAGTCGCGTTTGAAATCGAATATATGTACCTCGATGGTCGTGTTTTGGAATTGCTTGAGGGTAGGCCGGGAGCCGATGTACATCATGGCTTGATAGCGCTGATCCTGAAAGTGGACAAAAGCGGCGTATATTCCGGCTGGTGGTACCAACTTGTTTTTTTGGGTGATCTCCAGGTTGGCCGTCGGAAAGCCCAGCTTGGTGCCGATTTTTTGGCCGTGCACTACGGTGCCTGTCAATAAAAAATAATGCCCCAACAGCTTGTTGGCTGCTTTCACCTCGCCTTGCTCTAGTGAATTGCGGATTTTTGTAGAGCTGACCGCCATATCGTCCACCTGGTGCTTCTCGATTTCCACCACCTGATAGGTATCGGCATTGCTGTGCCAGCGCAGGTAGTTGATGTCGCCTTGGCGGTTTAGTCCAAAACGGTGGTCATAGCCGATGACGATGTAGCGCGGATGGAATTTCTCTAGCAGGAATTTGTAAATATATTCATCCGCACTGAGCTGGGAAAACTCAATGGTAAAGGGCACCACGATCAGGTTGTCAATGCCTGTTTGCTCCAGCAACTGCACCTTTTCATCAATGGTGGTAATGAGCTTAAAGTCACTGTCCTTTGGATAAACAATTTGACGCGGATGAGGATGAAAAGTAATGGCAATACTTTCCCCATCGATGCTGTGCGCCAGATCGTTTACTTTTTTGATTATCTGCTGGTGTCCTAAATGTACCCCGTCGAACGATCCTATGGTCAGGACAGCATTCCGGAATGGGGGTAAATTTTGTAAGCCGTTAAAAAGTCTCATCGTGCTGCAAAGGTAAAAGTTTTGACTTTCCATTTTCCTCCCAAAGCCGGAATAATGAAAAAGCAAAAACTCTTAAATCAATACTTTGTTTATAAATTTGTGGCCGCCGCCACCAAATAGGGTCGTCTGGCAAAATTAGCCAGGCGTTCACAAAACCTATAAGTTTACGCGAATATGGATCAAACAACTGTTGTAAAAGCATTGGCCAAGGTCATTGACCCTTCTTCTGGGCAAGACATCATTACCAGAAGCATGGTCAGAGATTTGGAAATCGAAGGGAATAACGTCCGTTTTACCATAGAATTGCCCAACTTGAATGCCCAGCACAAAGAAGAGCTGAATTTCGCCTGCATCGAAGCCGTGCAACAGGCCTACCCTCAAGCCGAAGTGCATGTCCACCTCATGGGGCGCACCCCAGAGTCGCTGCAAAGCAACAACCCGCTGGCTCATGTAAAAAACATCATAGCCGTCGCTTCCGGCAAAGGAGGGGTAGGCAAATCAACGGTATCCGTCAATTTAGCCTTGGGTTTAAAAAAACTGGGCATGAACGTGGGGCTGGTTGACGCCGATTTGTACGGCCCATCCATCCCAACCATGTTGGGACTCCAGGGACAACGCCCCAAAATACAAACGCTATACGGCCAGCCCAAAATACAGCCGCTGGAAGCTTATGGGATGCCGGTCATGTCTATCGGTTTCATCATAGAGCCAGAACAGGCAGTAGTGTTGCGTGGCCCTCGATTGGCAGGTATCATCAAACAGTTTTTCAACGATACCATCTGGCCGGAACTGGATTGTCTGGTGGTGGATTTGCCGCCGGGCACGGGCGATATCCAACTGAGCCTGGTACAAACGGTGCCGGTAACCGGGGTGGTGCTCGTTACTACCCCACAGGAGGTGGCCATAGCCGATGCCGTCAAAGCCATGAATATGTTTTTACTGCCTTCCGTGAATGTCCCCATTTTGGGAGTGGTGGAAAACATGGCCTGGTTTACGCCCGCCGAATTGCCCAACAACAAATACTACATCTTTGGACAAGGCGGCGGCAAAAAAATGGTGCAACTGAGCGAATCCATGCTCTTAGGACAAGTGCCTATCGTGATGAGCATTCGAGAATCGGGCGATGCGGGCAAGCCTGCCATCCTCGGCCAGGAGGAATCGGCTAAGCAAGCTTTTGCCAAAGTCGCCGAAAACACCCTGCGGCAGTTGGCCATCAGGAATGAAATGCTGGAGCCCACCAAAATGGTTGGTTTGCAGTCATAATTTTCATTAACTTTGAGTATCAATTATCAATAATAGCTATTGTATGTCTTTAGTAGAAAAAAATGAATGGATGGATCGGGTGGATCAGGCGCTGGAAGAAGTGCGCCCACACTTGGCCGTGGATGGAGGCAACGTAGAAGTGGTGGACATTAGCGATGAAATGGTGGTGCGGGTAAAATGGCTGGGCGCTTGCAGCAATTGCAGCATGTCGGTGATGACCATGAAGGCCGGCGTCGAACAAGCCATTATCGGGAGGCTGCCGGAAATTTCGGGAGTGGTGGCGGTGTGAACCAAATTACATACCTACTACATTTTGTCATTCGCCCTGCAATTTGTTTAAGTGGTGTTTTTCAGAAAGTTACAAGTGTTAACTTAGTCATTTCAAAAAAGAAATCACCATGAAAGAAATTACCTGCTTTTTACTGTTGACCCTGCCTGCCTGGTTACCTGCGCAATTATTCACCGATGCCAGTCAACAACTGCCCGACAACGGCGCCAAAGGACAAAGTATGGACGTGCGTGCTGCCGATCTGGACAACGATGGCGATCTAGACATTGTACTGGCCAATGAATTTCAGGCCAACACGCTATTAATGAATGGTGGAAATGGCATTTTCAGCAACGGAACATCCGGAAATTTGCCACAGGAAGTACACGACAGCGAAGATGTCGCCATCGCGGATTTCAATAACGATGGTTTTCTCGACCTGGTGTTTTGCAGTGAAGACGATATAACTTTGGGCTGGTCTAATGTTCACGAATATTATCTGGGAAATGGTACAGGTCAATTTGTTACCGCCTCCTTCCAACCAAGCGATTCTGAGGCCAATGCCGTTGTAAGTACCGATCTGAACCTGGATGGCTTTCCAGACCTTTTGTTTGGGAACAACGGTGGAACGGGGGTACTGATCAATGATGGAACTGGGCAATTTATCTCTGCTACAGAAAGGGTGCCCCAATTACAACGCACCACCCAAGACCTTGCGATGGCTGATGTCGATATGGATGGCGACCTCGATTTGATGGAGGGCAATGAAAATGGGAATGTTTTATGCCTCAATGATGGTCAAGGTTTTTTCAGCGACGTAAGCGCTTCTCATTTGCCGCAGGGATTAAATATAGAGACCCGAAAAATTGCTTTTGGCGATATAGATCAGGACGGTGATGTGGATGTATTTTTATCAAATGTTGCTTTTATACCGGGCAAAATGCCGCAAAATCGATTGTTCGAAAACGATGGTTCGGGGCATTACACAGATATTACTGCTACCCACCTGCCCAGCGACAGTGACCATACCATTGATGGCATTTTTGAAGACCTGGATTTGGACGGGGATCTCGATCTGATTGTCGCTAATGTATTTGGCGCTCCGGTCAAAATATATGAAAACGCTGGCGATGGACATTTTGGAGACGCCACTTTATCTGTTTTGGGTATGTATTACTACCGCGATGCGCTTGGTGTTATTGCGGAGGATTTCAATGGCGATGGTTTGAACGACTTGTACATTTGCGACAGGAAGTTACCGCAAAATGACAGCAAAGACTTACTACTGCTCCGCCATCCTATTTCTGCGATTCCGCAGCTTGAGCCTCTTAGCGATCAAATCCGGCTTTTTCCTAATCCGGCGAAATCATTCATTTACTTGAGCAGCAACAGTGAATTGCCTGATACCATGACTTTATACGACAACACAGGTCGCCACGTCAGCACTTTGTCAGCCAATGCAGATGAAGGCAGGCTTTATAAAATCGACTTGCCAAAGGGGTTGGCTTCTGGCCTGTACTATTTACAAATTGCTGTCGGCATACAAAAACCAATGTATATTCACTGGGAATAGCAGCTAAATGGCCAGATGCCACTGCTTTAATCAGCGATTTAACTGGCTTGACTTATTTCGGCGGCGGGCTCATCGCCGTCCAGCCGCCATCCACGACCAGGGTTTGACCGGTTATGTGGCTGGAAAGCGGATGCAGTAAAAACAAGGCTGCATGGGCAATATCTTGTGTGGTAGCGCATCTGCCGTTGGGAGTGGTTCGATTCCACTGTTCCTGGTATTCACCTCCCTCCAAATCAAGCGTCCTTTCCGTCAGGGTAGCGCCTGGGGAAATGGCATTGACGGTAATCTGATGCCGAGCCAGTTCTACGCCTAGCGATTTGGCTAAAAAAACAATAGCGGCCTTAGACATACCGTAAGCGGTCAGGTCCGGGTGGTAGGTATGCCCCGTCACAGAAGACATGAATACCAGACGGCCGCCCGATTGCTGTCGGATCATTTGTTGGGCAGCCTGCTGCGCCAGAAAAAAAGTACCCTGCAAATTGACCTGTACCAGTTGTTGAAAATGCTCGACCGGGTAATCCAAGAAGCGGCCAAAAGTAGTAATCCCGGCATTGGCAACGATCATATCCAAGGTGCCAAAGGTCGAGACCGCGGTGTCGATCATTTGTTGGATGCAATCCAGATGGCCGGAATTGCCCGTTACCCCCCTGATGCTGCCACCTTCCTGTCGAATGCGCTCTACCGCAGCCTCGGTTGCCTGTTCCTGTACATCGTTCAAAACAATATGGGCACCTTGTGCTGCCAATTGCCGGGCAATTTCAAAGCCAATGCCTATACCGGCCCCTGTGATGATGGCGGTTTTTTGTTGAAAAATTGGTGGTGTATGGATTGGCATAGTGGCGTATGGAAATAATTTGCACTGCAATTTAGGAAGAAGTTCAATAGTAATGGAGCTGGAGTTGGGCAGAAGTAAAAAGCGCTCCTTTTTCGGTAATGATGAGGCATTCTACCTGGTTCAGTTGGTTGACCAATTTCAAGCCCCTATCTTTTCCCAGTACAAATATAGCCGTAGCCAGCGCATCGGCCAACTCCGCATCCGGACAAACAACGCTTACACTGGAAATGCCAGTAGTTGGGTAGCCCGTTTTGGGGTTGATGATGTGGGCATAGCGAATGCCCCTGGAGGTAAAATATTTTTCATAATCGCCCGAAGTGACGATGGCCATGTCTTTGAGTGCCAACCAGCCAATCATTTGATCTTTTCGCTTAGGGTCGGCAATTTGTACTGTCCATGGGGTTTCTTGGGCATTGCTTCCCCATACCATCAAATCTCCACTGGCGTTGACCACCCCGCCCACGACCCCAGTGATGGCTGCCATGATTTGTTTGGCCCGATTGGCCGCATAGCCTTTGCCGATGGCGCCAAAACCGATTTTCATCCCTTTTTCTTTTAAAAAAACGGTGCTATTTTCTGGATCGAGGAGGATATTTTCCCAATTGATTTTAGCGGCAGCATATTGCACCATTTGGCTATCGGGCATGGTTTGTTCTTGCCCATTAAAGTCCCAAATCTTATCCATCGAAGCGAAGGAAATGTCAAAGGCGCCCCCGGTTAGCTTGGATACTTTTTTAGACCGATAGATCAGATCATATAGCTCTGGATCGACTTCAACGGCTTGGATGCCTGCATTTTTGTTGATTGCCGAGGTTTGCGAAGTGGAATCCCAGGAAGAAATCAGGCGTTCGATCCGGCTGATTTCGTCTATCCCCGCTTGGATGGCTTCCCAGGCAATCGTATCGTTGCTGGCCACAGCCGTCAATTCAAAGCGACAGCCCATTAGCTTTAGCACTTTATTGGCCTCTGCCCAAGTTTGCCCTTGTAGGGAAAAAACGAGCAAGCCCGAAAGCATACACAAAGCCAACCTCATGGATGACGCGCGATTTCCTGGCACTCCTTGATGAAGTGCTCGGCAGCTTGGTTGGTATAACTCAGGTTGCGGATCAGGTGATCTGCCCCATCCAACAAGACCAGCTTTGGGAAAGCCCCTGCTTTGTTGTACTGCTCTGCCAATTGTTCGTGGTGTGCGGTTTGTTCTTTGGAAAGCCGGTTCTTTTTCCGGGCGGGAAAATCCAGGTACAACACCACCAGATTTTCCTGAGCATAAGTCTGAAAAACTTCGCTATCTAGTATTTCTTTCTTGAACTGCATACAAGGCCGACACCAATCGGAACCGGCAAAGACCATCAGAATTTTTTTATTTTCTGCCAATGCGACGGCTTTGGCTTGCTCATAGTCGGTGAAAAACGGTTGTTCCGTTTGGGCAAAAACGCTGTAAGCCAGACCGCACAAGCCCAATAGCAGGGTACTTTTTTTCATTTGTTTTCTCGATTTGGTTTTAAAACGCCCCTTTGAATTGTTTAGTTTAGATGTGTCCCAATTCTGTGGGTATAGCCGTTTTAGTTAAGATAAATAGTGGTTGTTGATATAATTGGAAATAACGACCGTATCTTCTTGCACATCGGCTTCTTTATTGCCAAATATTTCCAACAATTCAAACACACGTTCATCCGCTGTAATCAAGGCGATATTTCCCACGAATAGGTTTCGTTTTTTATACACTTTCGTTCTAAATTCAGCAACTTCGTCTTTGTTGACACGTAAAGTTTTGTAGCCTTCTTTGATTTCTATTGTATTTTCTCCAATGCCAATGGTCTTTTTATGCGCTTCTTTTGCTCTTTCTCTGACGTTCATTGTCGCGGCCAGAAAAGAGATTGATATCGCCATTATACCTATACCTACCCTACCCCATATAAATAGGAATGTGAGTAGCCCTGCAAATAAACCAATACAGGATATAATGATATTGCGATTAATGGTAGCATCCGTCTTCTTTAGCTTCCGCAATATCCATTGATTATCTCCTTTTTCAAACTTCAGGCCGTGTATTGACATGGTATTGGAAAACAAATCATCTTCCAGACTTTGATTCATTGTTTTATTTTTATGGATATTTTAAAACTTCTTATATTTTCTTCCTCAATTGCCCGCCACTTCAAAAACTGCTGTATGCTCAAAATCGCGGAAATCCACAGAGCTGACTCCAGATACCCCTTGCTCGGCCATATAAACCCCATAAATCACATCCACAGCGGCCATGGTGAGCTTGTTGTGGGTGACAATGATAAACTGTGATTCCTTGGAAAACTTTTTGATGATCCGGTTGAATTTTTCAATATTGGCATCATCCAAGGGGGCATCCACTTCATCGAAAATGCAAAATGGTGCTGGCTTGAGCAGGTAGAGGGCAAATAAAAGCGCTGTAGCCGTGAGGGTTTTCTCGCCTCCAGAAAGTTGGCTGATGGTTTGGGGGCGTTTGCCTTTGGGTTTGGCCACGATTTCGATACCCGATTCCAGGGGATCCTGCGGGTCGAGCAGGATCAGGTCGCAAGCATCGTCTTCTGTAAACAGGCTTCGGAAAACGTCTATAAAATAGAGCCGCACCCGTTCAAAAGCATCCAGAAACTGGGTAGTGGCGGTTTCTTCGATTTCTTTGATGGTGGTTTCCAAATCGGATTTGGCCTTGAGGATGTCGTCGCGCTGTTGTGAAATGGTGTCATAGCGCTCTTTCATTTCGTCGTAAGCCTCGACTGCCATAGGGTTGATTTCGCCGTAATTCTCCAGGCGGCTGCGGTACTTGTCCACCTGGATGGCCATCTCGTCGGCGTTGTATTCTCCTTGCAGGGGCTGGTTGATGATCTCATTGATTTCCAGGTTGAACTCTATGCGCAGGCGCTGGGCTACTGAGCTGACCTCGAACTTCAGGTCATTGGCTTTTTCCTTTAAGGAGTTAATCAGTATCTGGTTGTCTTGCCGGATTTTACTGAGTTTGCGCAGTTGTTCCTCCATTTCCAAGATGCCGCCCCTGGCTTTGAAATAGACCTGCTCCGCTTCGGTCAGTTGGGCCTCTTTAGCTTGTCGCTCTACGTATCCATCCTGCAATTCCTGCTGAAGCGCATCCATCGATTGTTCTACTTCCAGCGTTTCGGTTTCCGATTGGGTGATCTGTTTTTCCGCGTTCTGCCTGGCAGCTTGGCTTTCTTCCAACTGTTTTTCCCGATAGGCCAGCTCCCGTTGCAGGGATACCACTTTGTTTTGTTGGCGGATGAATTCGATGTTTTTATCGTTGAAGGCCGTGGAGGCTTCGCTGAGTTGCTCTGCTACCTGCCGAAAAGACCCATCGGCTTGAGAAATTTGGGCTTTTATCTGGGCCACATCGCGTTGCTTTTCGCCCAGTTCCTCTTCAATGGAAGCATTTTTTTCGCTCAGTTGCTGTATTTGCCCCTTGAGGCGTTCCTCCTTTTCACGGGTATCCTGAATAAAATGTTCGAAATTTTCGCGGCGTGTAACCAGGGATACTTTCTCCTGTGCCAGCCGATTCAAGGCGCGGCGCTCCTCATCGATAAGGGGTGTATTTTTCTGAGCGCGAAGTGCTTCGAGGCGCTTTTTTAGGGTGAAAAATTCAGTAGAAAGAGAGGCCTGCTCCTTTTCCAGTTTGGCTATGGCCTTTTCCAGTAATTCTTGATTTTTCTTGCGCCCTATTTTTTTGCCTTCAAATAGGCCGATAGACCCCCCCGACAAGCTATAGGCCCGACGAATGAAACTGCCGCTTTTTGAAAGTAGGACTAAATTGTCCTGCGGGAGCTGTTGATGAAAATCATCGTGTTCGGTCAGGAAAACGTTTTCCAACAAATAGGCACAGAGCTGCCGATAAGCCGGCTCGGTTTCGATCAGGTCAATGGCTTGCAAGGCGCCCGGCACCATAGCCAAAGGGGGCGTATATTGTTGAAAAGCATCGAGCAAAAAGAAATTGGCCTTCCCTTTCTGGGATTGACTCAACAGGTGAATGGCTTTGTAGGCATCTTCCAGGTTGCCGACCACGTAATAATTGAGGTACGGCTCTAGGTAGTTCTCAATGGCTACGCGGTAGTCTTCTTTTACGTAGATCAGGTCGGAAAGCAGGGGCGTATCTTTGTTCCAGTCCTTGGAGTTAGTAGAACTTAAAAAACGGATGGACTCCGGAAAGCCTTCCAATTTTTCGATCATGCTTTGAGTGAGGCGGTATTCATTTTTTTTGGCGTCGAGTTCGCGGTTCACCTTCGCCAGGCGCTCGTTGATGGCTTCCAGCTCTTTTTCTGTTTGGGAAAGCTCCTGGTGTCGTTGGGTTTCTGCTTGTTCGAGTTGGGACAGGCTGGCGTTTTTTTGAGCTTCGCTGGTTTCCAGCACCTGAATTTTCTCTTGCAGGCCTGCGATTTCTTTTTTGCGCAAGTCGATGTCCAGGGCCAGGGTTTCCAATTCCCGTTGGGCGCTTTGTATCTGGTTGCTATTGACCGCTTTTTGTTTTTCCAACTCAAAAGCAGCTTTTTCCACCTGCTGTTGCTGGCCTACCACCCAGTCGAGGTCAGCCTTGATGCTGCTGTGGCTGTCGCGGATACCTTGCAGCTTCTTCTCGGCGTTCTCCAGTTCTGACTCCAGCCCTGCTTCCAGCCGCTTTTCCTCATTGAGTTGCCCCCGGTAAGTTTCGATTTCTTCTTTGAGTTGCCCCATCCGGAAAGACGCCACTTTGATGTCATCCAACCACTTGCTGCGGCTTTGTGCTATAAATTGAAGCCGCTGCTCCATCATTTTTTTATCATTCTCCTTGCCGCGCAGTTGCCCTACCAGGTGGTTGAGTTCGCGCTGCCGATCGGATAGGGTTTTCTCTTTATCGAGATTGCCTTTTTTATCGGCCTCCAGACGGGCTTCCAGTGCCGTCAGGTCGATTTCCACCTGCCGATAGCTGTCCTCTTCACGGATAAGCTTATCGGCGAGTTCTTTTTGTCGAATTTTGAGATCGGCTATTTTTAACCTGGCTAATACCGTACTGGCGTGTTTGTACTGTTCTTTGAGTTCAAAGTATTTTTTGGTGCGTTTGGCCTGTTTTTCCAGCGCTTTTAAGTTGCCATCTATTTCAAAAAGCAGGTCTTCCACCCGGTCGAGGTCTTCTGTGGCACTTTTCAGCTTGGCCAGGGTTTCTTTTTTGCGCAGCTTGTACTTAGATACTCCGGCTGCTTGTTCAAACATGCGGCGGCGGGCATCGTCTTTATCGGCCAATATGTCGTCCACCATGCCCAAAGCAATAATGGCATAAGAGTTGGAACCGATGCCAGTATCCAGAAACAGGGAGGTAATGTCCTTCAAACGGCAAGGAACGCCATTGAGTCGGTATTCGCTTTCGCCGCTGCGGTATAGGATGCGGGTGATTTTTATGCTGTGGTATTCGGTAGGAAGCAGGTTGCGGGTGTTTTCAAAGGTAAGGGATACCTGTGCCAAGCCAGCGGCCTTGCGTTTTTTGGCACCATTAAAAATAACGCTCGACATCTGATCCAAGCGCAATTCTCGGCTCTTTTGCTCGCCCAATACCCAACGTATGGCGTCCACGATATTGGACTTCCCCGATCCGTTTGGCCCCACGATTCCAATGACATCTTCGTTGAAGTTGATGGTGGTTTCGTTGGCAAAACTCTTGAAACCTTTGATTTCTAGCTGCTGCAATCTCATAGCCTACAAAAGTACGCTTTTGTGATAAGTTTGATTTGGCTTTTTATCCACAGCTTATTCACAAGGGGATGTGGATAAACGATGGCGGTACTACAGCCGCAGCGCCTGCATCTTGGCGCTTATCTCGGCTAAGCACAGATTTCCAATACTGCCCTCGTGGGTGTGTACCAATGCTTTGGGGGGTACAAAACGCCCTTCCGCTAGTTGTTGCCCGACCATTTGATAGGCTTCGCGAAAAGGTTTCCCTTCCATCACCAGGCGATTGACTTCCTCTACGGTATATAAATGATCGTATAGGGGTTGTTCCAAGATATGGGCGTTTACCTCTATATGTTGCAACATAAAATCGCAAACGGCCAGGTTGTCTTTCATCCCATCTATGGCCTCCATCAGGCTTTCTTTTAACATCTGAAAGTCGCGGTGATAGCCGCTGGGCAGGTTGTTGATGAGCAAGGTGATTTCCGCAGGCAATTGCTGAATTTTATTGCATTTGGCCCGCATCAGTTCAAATACATCGGGGTTTTGTTTGTGCGGCATGATGCTCGATCCGGTGGTCAGTTCTTTGGGAAAGCGAATGAAGTTGAAATTCTGGCTCATGTACAAGCAGACATCCATAGATAACTTGGAGAGCGTGGCACCAATAGCCGCCAAGGCATAAGCCAGGGTTTTTTCCAGTTTTCCCCGACTCATTTGCGCCGCTACAACGTTGTATTTCATCGTGGAAAAGCCCAGTAAATCGGTCGTCATTTGCCGATTAATCGGAAAGGAAGTGCCGTATCCGGCTGCCGAGCCCAAGGGGTTCTGATCGCTAATCTGGTACGCTGCCTGAAGCAGGATCATATCGTCCACCAAACTCTCCGCATAGGCACCAAACCACAGCCCAAAAGAAGAAGGCATGGCGATCTGCAAGTGGGTATAACCCGGCATAAGCACGGCTTTGTGCTTATCGCTCAGGTCGATCAGGGTATCAAATAATTGCCCCATCAAGCCTTTGAGTGCTTGTATTTCGGCTTTGGCGTACAGGTGCAAATCTACCAGCACCTGGTCGTTGCGAGATCGGGCGGTATGGATTTTCTTGCCAGCTTCCCCTACCCTTTTCACCAGTTCAAATTCAATTTTGCTGTGCACGTCTTCAAATTCGGCTTCGATTATAAAGCGCCCTTGTTCTACCTCATCTGCCAGCTCGCTAAGCGCTCTCAGCAAATCTGCCAATTCGCGATCGTCCAATATTCCGATGTGGTGCAGCATCTTAGCCTGGGCTATATTGCCCTGAATATCATAAGGGGCTAATTTCAAGTCCAACTCGCGATCCTTGCCTACCGTGTAGCGCTCCACCAAATTATGGATCGTATAACCTTTGTCCCAGAGTTTCATGATGGAAATTTGCTATAAGATGGAATCTAACAGACGGATGTACCAACCCATGCCGTCTTCCAACTCTGTTAATAAAATAAATTCATCGGCGCTATGGGAACGCTTGGTGTCCCCAGGCCCTATTTTTAAGGAAGGGCAACTCAAATTGGCCTGATCCGATAAAGTGGGTGAGCCAAAAGTTGGAAGCCCCAATCGCAGCCCTGCCTGTACGATAGGATGCTCTTTTGAAATAGACGAGGCATGCCATTTAAACGAACGAGCCGTCAACTGACTTTTCGTATGCGTATCCAATACATCGAAAATTACCCGATTTGTGTAATGTTCATTAAAGCGCACATCGATCACAAAGCGGCACTCGGCGGGAACAACATTATGCTGCGTCCCTGCTTCTATTTGAGTAACTGACATTTTTACTGGCCCTAGTACCTCCGACACCTTTGGGAAAGCAAAAGTCCGAATCCATTGAATGTCTTCTAATGCTTTGTAAATGGGGTTGTCCGTGTTTTCATGCGCAGCATGGCCTGGAATACCCGTAGCCAGCGCGTCTATCACCAATAGTCCCTTTTCGGCTATGCCCAATTGCATGCCTGTAGGCTCGCCAACGATGGCAAAATCGATAGGCGGCAATTCTGGTAGCAACATGCGCAAACCGCGCTCCCCGGAATTTTCTTCTTCGGCAGTCGCTGCTAAAATGAGGTTGTAACGCAGATTTTCCCTGTGGTAAAAATAGGCAAAAGCACTCATCAAGGCTACCAAACTCCCGCCCGCATCATTGCTGCCCAAGCCATACAATTTTCCCTCCTCCAGCTTGGCTTCAAATGGATTTCGGGTATAGGCCGCGTTCGGTTTTACGGTATCGTGATGCGAATTGAGTAAAATAGTAGGTTTATCGGGATCATAATGTCGGTTGCTTGCCCAAATATTATTGCCCAAGCGCTGATGGGCGAAGCCTTCCGCTTCCAACCAGGAAGCGATGAATTGCGCCGTACCCGCTTCCTCGCCCGAAAAGGAAGGCGTTTGTATCAGGTCGCGAAGTAAGTCCAAGGCTTTCTGAAACATCATCCACCAAATTAAACAGTAAGCTCAGTACCTGTATCGGCAGGAGCGGCGATCAGGCTGGCTGAACCAATTTTCACTTTGGAAACGCCGAGATTCAATGCTCGAAAAGCATTGTCCATTTTAGGCAACATCCCTTGATGAATTGCCCCCGCTGACTTGAGTTGAGCATATTGATAAGGATTTATGAAGGAGATCACGGAGTTTTCATCCGCCACATTTGCCAGCACGCCTTTTTTTTCAAAACAATAGAGGAGCTCTACTGCATAAACAGCGCTCATGGCTATGCCCAGCTCTGCTGCAATGGTATCGGCATTGGTATTGAGGAGATGGCCTTGAGCATCGTGGGTTATGGGGCAAAAAACCGGGCAATGCCCTCCTTCTAAAAGGGATTGAATGAAAACGGCATTCACTTTTTCCACATCGCCCACCCAGCCAAAGTCGATGGGTTCCGGCGATCTTCTTTTGGCCTGCATGCTGTTGCCATCTGCCCCGCTTAGGCCAATGGCTGAACATCCGAGACTTTGAAGCAGCGCTACGACAGACTTATTGATCCATCCCGCGTACACCATCGTCACAATTTCCAGATCATCCGCAGAGGTGATGCGACGACCCTCGACCAATTGTGGCGCTATGCCCAGCTTCTGGCTGAGTTGGGTAGCCAGTTTGCCACCGCCGTGCACCAGTATTTTATGTCCCGATAAAGCGGCAAAATCGCTTAAAAACTGCCGTAAAGCAACTTTATCGTCAATGACATTGCCACCTATTTTGATGATTCTCAGTTTTGGTTTTGCCTCCATGATTACCCTTTTAAAAGTGTCGTCTTATTGTCCTAAGCCACCACACATGGCCAGTAAAACAGCTTGTGCAGCGTAGGTTCTGTTGTTGGCCTGCTCTAGTACAATCGAGCTGTTTCCATCCAATACGGCATCGCTGACCACCACATTGCGGCGCACGGGCAGGCAGTGCATGAATTGGCCGCCTTGGGTAAGCTCCATCTTGGCTTGGTCAATGATCCAGTGGCTTAGATTTTGTCCGATGGCGCCGTAATTTTCATACGAAGACCAGTTTTTAGCGTATATGAAATCGGCATCCGCAAAAGCTGACAGTTGATCGGTGGTAGTATTTACGCCTGTGACAAATGGCGCTGCCAGTTCAAAACCCGGCGGATGGGCAACGATCAATTCTACCGAGGCCTGTTTCATCCATTCCACAAAGGAGTTGGCTACAGCTTGGGGCAAAGCCCTCGGGTGGGGCGCCCAACTGAGCACGACTTTGGGCCGTTGCACTTTCTTTTGTTCCTCTATGGTCAGCCAGTCGGCCAGCGATTGCAGAGGATGCAGGGTGGCACTTTCCAGCGAAATGATGGGTACTTGGGCATGTTGGATGAATTTATTCAAAATCTTCTCCCCATAATCCTCTTCGCGGCTTTTGAGCGAGGCAAAGGTGCGTATGCCAATGATGTCGCAATACTGCGAAATAACCCCTGCCGCTTCTTTGATGTGTTCCTGGCTGCCCTGATCCATGATCGTACCGTCTTCCAATTCGATGTTCCAGCCTTCCGAATTGAGGTTCATCACCATGACGTTCATGCCGAGGTTTTGGGCAGCTTTTTGAGTGCTCATTCTGGTGCGCAAGCTGGGGTTGAGGAACAACAAGCCCAGGGTTTTGTTTTTGCCGAAAGGCTGAAAATCAAAAGGCCGAGCCTTAATCGTTTTGGCGAGTTCTAAAAGCGTTTCCGGTTGGGCAACGTCTTTGATTGAGGTAAAATGCTGCATGGTATAGACCTTGGTTTATAACGCTTTTTAAAAATAGCTGCCCTTCATCTGCAGTCCGGCGCTTTCCTCCAGCCCAAACATCAGGTTCATATTCTGAATGGCCTGCCCGGCTGCGCCCTTGAGCAAATTGTCAATGATGCTGGTGATTAAAATTTTTCCGTCCAATTGTTGCACCTGCATCAGACAGTAATTGGTGTTGACCACTTGCTTCAGGTGAATCGTTGATGGGCTGATATGAGTAAAAGCGGCATCGGCATAACAAGCGGCATACCAGTTTTGTACCTCGGCTTCCGCCAAATCGCTGGCCATATACACGCTGGCAAAAATGCCACGGGTAAAGTCGCCGCGCAGGGGTAAGAAATTGATATTAGCCTCAAAATCAGGCTGCCAACTTCGCACCCGCTCCCCTATTTCGCCCAAATGCTGATGCGAAAAAGCTTTGTATATGGACAAGTTATTACTCCGCCAACTGAAATGGCTGGTTTCGCTCAGCGATTGCCCGGCACCTGTAGCGCCGGTAATGGCATGGATGTGTAGGTCTTCTCGAAGCCATCGGGCCTTAGCCAAGGGCAAAACAGCCAGTTGTATGGCGGTGGCAAAACAGCCGGGATTGGCGACGTATTTTGCCTTTTGTATGGCCGCTTTGTTCCATTCAACCAAGCCATATACAAAAGATTGGCCATTCCAGTGCGCATCGGCTTGTAAGCGAAAATCGTGGCTCAAATCAATGATTCGGGTATGGTCTGAAAAGGCATGCGCTGTTAAAAATTTCCTGGCCTGGCCATGCCCTAAACAAATCAACAGGACATCTACAGTCGGATTGATTTCGTCTGTAAAAAACAAATCGGGATAGGCGAAAAGGTCTTGATGTACCTGCGCGACCGATTTCCCAGCATGGGAATGGCTGTGAATGAAAGCTACCTTAACCTGGGGATGCTGAAGCAGGCAGCGCAACAACTCGCCACCTGCATATCCGCTTGCTCCGGCAATGCCTGCTGTAATCATAGCGTATGATTTAGATGCTGGTATATTTTCAGCGGGTTGGCCAATATTTTGGTGAACCCTTTCACATCCTCGCCTGTCCATTGATTGTTCATTTCGCCATAGGCGCCAAAGCCCGATTGCATCAGATCGTGTGGCGATTGGATGCCTTGTATTACAAATCGATAGGGCAGCAATTCGACATATACTTCCCCGCTAACGGTCTGTTGAGAAGTTTGCAGAAAGGTTTCTATGTTGCGCATGACAGGCTCAAAATACTGTGCTTCGTGGATAAACATGCCGTACCAAGTGCCCAATTGTTCTTTCCAGTGCAGTTGCCATTTGCTGAGGGTATGCTTTTCCAGCGTATGATGCGCTTTGATGATGATGGCTGCCGCTGCGGCTTCAAATCCAACCCGTCCTTTGATGCCAATGATGGTATCGCCGATGTGTACATCTCGCCCGATGGCATAAGGGCTGGCCAGCGCTTCCAATTGTTGTATGGCAGCCACCGGAGCAAGCGTATCGCCATTGATGCCCATGATTTCTCCTTTTTCAAAATGGAGTGTCAGCTTCAATGGCGCTGTTTTTTCCAATTGGCTAGGATAGGCTTCTTCTGGCAGCGGCAAGTGGGACGTAAGGGTTTCTGCACCGCCCACACTGGTCCCCCAAAGCCCTTTATTGACAGAATATTGCGCTTTAGCCCAGTCCAGTGCCACACCGTGAGCCGCGAGATAGTCCACTTCTTCTTGGCGGGATAAGCGCTGGTCGCGGATGGGGGTAATAATTTCCAAATCCGGGGCAAGCAACTGGAAAGCCAAATCGAAACGAACCTGGTCGTTCCCTGCTCCGGTGCTGCCGTGCGCGATGTACGCTGCATCTATAGTGCTTGCGTATTCGGCCAGCGCAAGCGCCTGAAAAATACGCTCGGCACTTACGGATAATGGGTAAGTATTGTTTTTTAGTACATTGCCAAAAATCAAGTATTTGATGATGTGATCGTAGTAAGCTTGTGTTTTTTCCAGAATTTTAAAACTGGCGACGCCCAATATTTCGGCTCTATGGGCAATCTCATCCAATTCTTCCGGGGAAAACCCGCCTGTATTGACGATGGCCGCGTGTACCTCCAAACCTTTTTCCAGCGCCAGGTATTTAGCACAATACGAGGTGTCCAAACCGCCGCTAAAGGCCAGTAATACTTTGTTATTTTTCATTTTTCAAGGCCAATTTAAGTAAGGGAATTTTTTCTATCCGCTGTTGAACGCGCAATCTGCGCTGCTTGAGGAATTCCCGAAAATGATCCCAAGCTTTGTTTTTTGATTGTTCATTGGCTTTTTCGCCCACCTTGCTCAAATCGCACATCATACCTGTGCAAAGGCACATACTGCGATTGGTGCGCTGCAGGATGTCATAATTGACGCAACTTTGGCAGCCTTTCCAGAAGGCTTCGTCTTGAGTGAGTTCAGAAAACGTGACGGGTTTATACCCTAGGTCAGAATTGATTTTCATCACAGCCAGACTGGTGGTAATACCAAATAGGATGGCGTCTGGATATTTTTCTTTGCTCAAATCGAATGTGGCCTGCTTAATGGCCCTGGCCAAGCCCGATTTGCGGTACTCAGGATGGACAATCAGGCCGGAATTGGCCACGTATTTTTTGCCCTCCCAACTCTCGATATAGCAAAAACCAACTACTTGCCCTTCGTCGAGGGCGATAACAGCCTTGCCTTCGTTCATTTTATGGCGGATGTAAGCCGGGTCGCGTTTGGCAATGCCTGTGCCGCGAATTTTGGCAGCTTCTTCCATCATCTGGCAAATGGTTTCGGCAAAAGGGTGATGGCTTTCGTTAGCCACCGCAACCTTAAAGGATACAGCAGTTTGCAAGGAATGAGTATTTTAAAAAATGGAAAAAAAGATGAAAAACAGGGAAATCGACAGAACACATTGCTCCGCCAGAGGTACGGTATTAGCCCCTAGGTCGCCTGAAGGAGTCAGGCCTTATGAAAAGTTGTAAAGCAGTATGTAACCAGCTTTTGCTTGGCATGTTGATTTGCTTTTAGGCAACAAAGGTAAGCACTTTTTGAATGTTTGTCAAATAGCTTTTATAAATATTGATGATTTCCAAAAAACAACGCGCGCTGTTATCAAAATTGAAAAATCAATGGCTTTGTAAGGCCAGAATTGGTGTTGATGATAAAATTTCTGAGATGGTAAAAGCACTTTTACTCTATTCGCTTTAGCAAAATAAACCTAGATGATTCTTACTGGTCAACAGCTTTATCATAAACTGGTAGATGAATACAAAATCATTGGTGAAAAAGGTGTAATCAATTTTTCACTCAAAAACCTGACTATTTCGGTTGAGACCAAAGATACCGTTGGAAATTTATTGCAAGAGTGGCTAAAGGCATGGATGAAAAGAGCGCAAATTGAATTTGAGGAGCATACAAATTCTCAGACCTTTCCCGATTTTCACTTGGATCGAACCGACTACAAGAAAGGGCTTTTAGAAGTAAAATCATTTGATTGGGACAGAGGCCCAGGTTTTGATTTAGCCAATTTCGACGCTTATTGTAACTCTCTGATTGAAAATGCTTACAGGATTGATTCAGACTACCTGATTTTTGCATATCAAATGGCTGGCAGTGAAATTACCATCAAAAATGTATGGCTAAAAAAGATATGGGAACTATCCTGCCCTAGCGGAACATACCCCATTAAGGTTCAGGAAAAAAAGCAAGTCATATACAATCTTCGCCCGGGTATCTGGTACTCAGAAAGGGCAACTTTTAAGCCCTTCGCTTCCAAAGAGGAATTCCTTTCAGCCTTAAATGAAACGAGATATCAGTATCCACAAACCAGACATTCCAATGGACACTGGCTGAGGAAGGTACTGAACAATTATGAAGCACATACAGGTATTTCTTTGACTGTCAAGTAGTTTTCTTCTTTCTGAAGCACTTCCGCAATTTTCGAAGCGATGAACTCAACTACCGGTATCGCTACCGTATTGCCTAGTAAATCAAAGGCATCGAATTCTTTAACCGGAATTTCATACCACTCCGGATAACCAAATAGGCGCAATCCTTCCCGAATGGTCAATCGCCTAAGCCCTTTTCCGTCCGGTACAACTATCCTTGAAACATCGGTTGCCACTAAGGTGGGTGCAATATCGTTAGGATCTAAAATCTTATTGATTTCAAAGCTCAATTTACCCGTTACAATATTGTATCCTTTAGGCTTAGTGGTATCATACTCCCGATAGGATATAAGTCCATTTTTTGTTAACTCCTTGACCAACTTCTTGGGATATTCCAATTTTATATAACCTTTCTTCTCCAAATCGTCCAGCATGTCTTGTAAATCGGACACCGGCATTTTCATAAAACTATTAATCTGGCTCAAGGTTAAAGGCATCCCATCCATCCAATCAATGCCAATTGCTGCTGCCCACTGCTTCTTTCTCCTTTCTTTAAAAAGTCGGTTCAATAATTTGCACTGTTCGTCAGAAACTTCTCCCTTTAATCCAATATCCCAACTGTGAATGTTATTGTCTCCCCCCCTTTTATCTTTGATAGATTTTCCATACAAATCTTCTATTTCAAAATGAGATAATAACTTATCAACAAATTCGGATTGCATGGATTCCAGCCCTCTTTCTAATATGCTTTCAAGATTGCTAAACTGGGGTTCATGTCCATCCAATTCCACTTTGTCCGTTTTTGTACCTACTATAAATATTCTTTTTCGGGATTGAGGCAACCCAAATTCCAGTGAGTCAAAAACCTTCCAGGAGACTTTATACCCCAAATCATCCTCCAAAGTGTATAAGATGGTGGCCAGCGTTCTCCCTATTTCATCGTTTTTATGCTCCAGATCGTGCTTGACAAGCCCTTCTACATTTTCCAGAATAAACCCAAGTGGTTGTTTATCTCGTAATATCCTTTCTATTTCAAAAAACAAAGTACCTCTGGTATCTAAAAACCCCTGTCTTTTACCCCCTGCACTGAAAGGCTGACAAGGAAAGCCACCCAATAAAAAATCAAAATCTGGAATAAATTCATTCCGAATTTCAAAAATATCGCCCGCTAGAAAGCCATGTTCAAAATTGTGTGTTAGCGTTTTAACGGCATAGGGCTTTATTTCAGAAGTCATCACACATTCTGTTTCAAACCCTAAGCTTTTGAATACGTTTTCAAAACCCAGTCTGATACCGCCTAGGCCAGCAAACAAATCAATGAACTTAATTTTGTTCCTTTTCATCATTTGAAGTTATGTTGTATGCTACCATAGGTTCAGCTGCTAACAAAAGATTCCTGCTAAAATCTCCAATTTCTATTTTGGAACAACCTATAACTGTTAAACTCTGAAGCAGGAAACAAGCACTAAAGCTACCTCTGCTTATCTTACTATCAATACTTGATTTGGTTTCTGGAATACCAATTTCGTTTAAAAGCGCAGCAAGTTCTGCGTTAGAAACGCCTCTTTTTATTAGCTCTGATTTTAGTAGTCGCTTGACCCTATGATTCCAATTCACCATAATCTAAAAAATTGCATTTGCAAAACTAATCTATTATTTTCAAATATGCAAATAAATCATTAAAAATAACAATCCCGTTCAGGTAACAACTCTAAATAAATACGCCCTACTCCTTGCCCAACAAAAACAATATCGGCACATCCAATCGTTTTCGCCAAGCGCGCTCCGAATGATCCTCGCCCTCAAATTTTCGGGTGACCCAATGAGAGGCTTCGTATCCCTTGCGCAACATCACGCTATCCACCTGCAACTGAAAAGGCTCGTACAGCGAATCCAAAGTAGCCGTCCCGTAATCAAAGTAAAATTTGTGCGTGGCAGGGTCGGGCAGGTGATTGGCCAGGTAATTACAAAAGGCTGTTGGAATAGGGTTATTCTCTGCTTCAAACGTGCCAGGCCAGTGCGTGGACAAGCAGGCTGCCCCACCAAAAATATCTGGGTACTCACAAATGGCATACATGGAAATCAAGCCGCCCATGCTCGATCCGGCAATAAAGGTATGCGACCTATCCGGGAAAGTGGCATAGTGCTGATCGATATAAGGCTTTAGCTCCTCAGTCAGAAATTTGAGGTAATGGTCGGACTGAATCTCTGTTGAAAATAAGGCGGTGGATGGATTGCGTCGGGCAGTATGCAGCAGAGAGTCCCGGTAGGTTTGGCGCAGGCTTTCAAAGGGTTTCTGCGGAAAGTATTCCGCGTGTCGGGCAGGGCTATTGTTCCATACGCCGACTACAATACAAGGATGAATTTTTTCGGCAGCCATCAATTGCCCCAGTACTTCATCTACGCCCCATTCCTGTTTATTCCAGGTAGTCGCAGCATCAAAAAGCATTTGCCCGTCATGCATATACAAAACCCGGCATTGCTGCTTGGGGTTATACGTTGCCGGCAGCCAAATATCCACATGCCGGGCTTGAACCCACTTGGAAGGAAAGCTATCCAAACGCACCAGAGTGCCCGAGGCGACGGCAGGCAAGTTAACTTGTTCCACTTTAGGGTTTGAACAAGCGTATAGAATGCAGCATAGCAGTAGTACATTTAATGCCTTCATATTGGGTTACTGGTATTTACTTTTTAATGATTTTTACCACTTCTACCGAAGCGCCGCTATTGATTTCCAACCAATAAGCACCGGCGGGCAGACTCCCCATATCCAGCGGAAACTGTTTTTCGTAAAAACGCCCCGACCAAACGCCTGTACCCAGTAAATTGACGAGGCGCAGACTAAGCGGCGCCAGCTCTCCCTCGCCTTGATCAATGTACAACCAGCGGCGGAAGGGATTGGGATACACCTGGATAGGCTGTTGAGCAATCGGACTCAAAGCAGTATTCACGCTGGCACAGTCCCCATTGGTTTGCGCGATTGCCAGCAATTCACCGTCCTCTACATACCAATCCTCCCAAGCGCCGCCAGAGCCGTTTTCCCAATCATTGAGATCAAAAGTGGTAGCGCCATCTATCCTTCCCGGTGCTTTATACACCTTCACGGCTGCCTGTTGGCGATTCCAGGTGAGGGGCACCCCAGCTTGTATGATTTCCGGGCCGTAATCTTCCTGGCAATTGCTTTTTAGAAAATAAGCAAAATCATCGTATTGCGGGTATTCGCCAAATACATGGGCGATGCCCGCTTCATCAACACAAACTGCCGTAAATTCATTGCAGGCAATCCCTTGGGGCAAAAAACCAAAGTCATTGATCAGACGGGCCAAAAAGGTGACATGCCTGCCTCTTCTGGTTCGCTGGTCATAATGGGTGTCTGTCACCAAATTTTCCAATAAGGGGGTATGAATGAAATCACCCCATCCCAAAATGTCCACATTTGCATGAAAAGGATTGGACAAGGCTTGGGCAGAAGTCAGCGAACCTGCGTTAGGGGTGTAGTACGCACCGCCCAAAACCGCCATCCCAGCACTGGTACCTCCCACCGTAATTCCCTTCTCAAGGATCAGGTAATTGATGGTGTCTTCAACCGGTGTGTCTTTCCATAGCTCATAGTAATCGAACTGATCGCCGCCTGCTATAAACAAAACCTCTGCCTGGCTAATTTGCCGGAGCACATAGGGATCATAAGCGGCCTCAGGGGCATCAAAGCGAATGGTTTCGACGGAATGCACACCGACGCCCAATTCTGAATAAAAATAATCGTTGTAGCCGTCCGAATTGGAAGCCCTAATGACTACTACATCGCCACCGCCTGCTCTTTCGAGCATCCATACCATGGCCTGGTCATTATCCGTGCCACCACCTGCCAATACTACTCCTGCTACATACGTCGAACTGATGTAGTCGGCAGTATCTCCGACAATCCAGTTGGTAAATCCCTGGGCAAATGAAACGGGAACAAACCCAAAAAGCGCCAATAAAGTGATGTAAAATTTCATATTTAAGCAAATTAATCGCCTAAATATACATCAATATTCTAAAGCTGCGCCCAAAGAAAAAGTCGGCCCATTGTACAAATTATTTATCCCGACGATTACATCCGTGTAATCAAAATAGCTTGCTGTTATTTTCCAGCGATCGTTCACAGCATAAAAAGTCGTGAATCCAAAAGCGGTAAACGTGGTGCCTTCCCCGTACAAGAAGGAGACATTGCGAGGCGAATCGGACAAACTTTCCTGTAGTTGTAGTTTGGCGATAAGCCACCATTTTTTGGATGGAGCGTAGCCCAATTCCAATCCAGACTGCCATTGGTGGGAAAATTGCTCCGTACGCCAATTAATACTGCCATACAAGCTTCCATAAATATTCCCGCTTGAATTGGACTTAGAAAGCGCCAGGGTAGTTCTAAAATTCCACTCCCCATCGGAAGTAGGTAAGTTGATCTGCTCCAGGATACCTAATTCGTTGGGCTGTTTTGCCTGAGCAAATAGTATCCCATCGTCAGTCGGGATTTCAGCGACTACACTTAGGGCAAGTGGCCATTTTTTAGCAAGCCCCCATTTAACACCTAATTGGATATCCCCTACACCAGCCACAGATTTTGTTGAACTCAGTTGATTGAATTTTACCAGAGGCCCCTGGCCAATGATCGTCAACTGGTCTGACAAGCCATGCTCGGCATACCATTGCAGCGCATAGGATTGGAAAGTGCTGGCATTGCTATTCTCTGTCCCGTCCAGCCCAAAATACTGATCAGAAGTAAAATAAGAAACGGTCGCCTGAACGTACCCACTCCCTTTAGCGCGCACCCACCCACTTTGAGCTTGCAGGAGGCAAACAGGAAAAAAAAACAAAAGCCAATAGATAAAAATTGTCTTCATAAACGGCATAAAATGCAAAAGCGGCAGTCTAATGACCACCGCTTTTTATCACAAAATCAAATTATTGCAAAGGCGCATAGCCAAATGGGATATTGGCCGAACCACACCATAAAATAACATGGGTGTATTTGCTATCTACTGTGCTTGATATGCGGAAAAAATTCTCCCCATTTTCGGCTACCACCCCTACCAATTTCAAATCGGGATTTCCATTCCCCGGATCTGCTACAAAGTTTTCAGAAGTGGATAAATAAACGGTAACCGTGCCTGTTGCCAATTCGGTAACAAAACCATCGGCAAATCGCAGGAATGTCTCATTGTCATCGTCCACACCTAAAGCGGCACTGCCTGCAGTAGGCGTGCCATTTTGGGCAGTAAAAGAGCCACTGCGTTGTACCACAAATGTTCCTGTTGGTACGGTGGGATCGATGATTTGGGGCGCTTCATCTTCAGTGCAAGCGCTGAAACCAATGCTTAAAAATAATACGGCCGACAAAAGCCAAGTCATGCTTTTCATAAACTGTAAATTTTGATAAAAAATTTGATGTTGAATCAATACAGGGACAAAATTAGGCGGGAGCTATCCCAGAGGTTTCACGAAAACATCACAAATCTATAACAGGCCAACCCTTCCAAATATAACAAACTGTTTTTCAATGCTTTAAACCATTTTTTCAATTCATCATACGCTATCCATTTGTCCTAAACAGGACACTTTTTCTTCGAGTTTTTCATGCCAAATCCGGGTCTGAAAATTTTTTTTTACTAAGCGATAACATTACTGCAATTGGGTGATACATTTGCAGGCGGTAGTGCTGACATCTGCTGCTAAAAAACGAAAACTCAGATGCACATCCTACTTATGGAAAGGAACTTTTGATGCAGTAATTAAAACATCATGGCTACCCGGATTAAAAATGCATTCATCTGCAACCGGCTTCCACAATACCATATTGACAGCGAAGCCATCCATTATTGTGTTCCGCAGATAGGCGATGTAGGCCTGTTTCGCGTTGAATCGGCCCTCAACCAATACTTAAAAGATCCCTTGGGCGGATCGCATTACTTATTTGATGGCGACTTGATAACCGCCGCTTTTGGTAACCGTTATGCAACCAATCAATACGAAGGTTATATTCCCGAAAGCCCGCAGTTGTACCTCGATTTGATTGCCCGTGGCGGCGTAGTGGGATTAATTAAAAGTGCCAACGCTACTTTCAACCGACCTATCGTCAAATTGAAGCTGGAGGGTTTTTTGCGCGATGAATCGGGTAGTATCGTCAATACCATACAATATGGAGAATTGCTACCTTTCAAGCCCAATGCGATCAAGACAAAGGTGCTTCTATCCGTAGGTACTTCTATGGATAGCGGAAAAACAACCACAGCAGCCAATGCCTGCGCTGGCCTGAAAAAGAAAGGCTTTAGCGCTGCATATATCAAACTGACCGGTACTGCTTTCCCCAAGGATGTTCGCTATGTTTACGACCGTGGAGCAGACATGGCCTGCGACTTCTCTGATTTGGGCTTTCCTTCTACCTACTTATTGGATCTGCCCCTCATTCTTTCTATCTATCAAACGCTGATCGATCGGGTTGTCAAACAATCTTCTCCCGATTATATCATCGTAGAAATTGCTGACGGCATTTTGCAAAGAGAAACCCACATGCTGCTGAGCCACCCTAGCTTTATGCAAACGGTACATGGCGTTATTCTCTCCTGCGGCGATAGCCTCGGCACGCTGACCAGTATTCGTTTGTTGGAACAGCTCAAAATACATCCTTTAGCTGTCTCTGGACTCTTTACGGCCAGCGATTTGTTGATCCGGGAGGTTCGCCAGCAAATTGAGGTACCCATTTTGAATGCAGAGCAATTGCTGTCGGGCGAGTTATTGCAAGAATTGAACAAAATTTCCCATTCCAGCGACAGTAGCTATCCCGATTTTTTGCAGGAGCGGGCTTGATTCAAAAAAGGATTTTATCAGCAAGTAGCGGTTTTTTAACCGTTAAGGGGCATTGAAGTTAGTCCTGCCTCAAGGGGACTATCTTCCATTCCCCCTTATTATCCAGATAGCCCTGAATGATACGGGTTGTTTCTGGGTTTCCTGTGTAATACTGAATACTGTCTCTCAAGGCATGTACATCCCCTTGTTCTTTTTCTACATAACCATATCCCTGATACGCGCCATTTTCAACCAATACGACAGCGTATTCCTCCTCGTTGCGCCCCCGATCAAGTATAAAAAAGTCGTCAGAAAAAATCGTTGACAGCCAGCTTATGGCTTCATCTGCCCTACTGTTGTATTCCTCTACCGATTCCATGCCCACACAGGCTCCCCGGCATTTTTTGAGGTGATAATTAAAACAAGCCTTGTTGCCGGGTTGTACATGACATAAGCGTCCACACAAGTCAAACAATTCCATAGCCCTTTGCAAACGGCTCCTGGCCATGCTCACTTTGGGAAACTCCGCTATGACCTTTAGAGATTGCCGGGCTTTGGTCGAAGCGTGCGCCTGGTTGAAACACCAATAGCCAGCCTCATCCTGAAAAGCATAGATGATATGGGGAAATTGCCGCACCCGTTGCGCCCGATTAACACTGGGTCGCAGTCGCTTGATTTCGTTAGATTCCAATAGCAAGGCCACCAATTCACTACCCGTTAGTTCGTAGCTGATATCGTGTACCATTTGTTGCAACTTCCCCGCTTTTTCCGTTTTATCGGCAAAATGCTCCGCCACCCTTTTTTTAATATTGATGCTCTTGCCAACATAAATCACCTCCCCCTTCTGATCGTGAAAATAATAAACCCCGCAAGCTTCCGGCAAGGCGTGGATTTTTTCTAAACTCAGGTTTTTGGGCAGTAGTGCTTCTCGGATACCCAAGTTGATCATCGCTTTTGCCTCTTCCCGATTGCTTTCCTGGTCGAGTATCAGCTCCAAAATACGAGCCGTAGCCAGTGCATCGTCCAAGGCTCGGTGGCGGTTGCTTACCGGAATTGCCAATTGCTGGATCAAATTGCCCAGGCTGTAAGACCGAAAACCGGGGAATGCCTTCCTGCTGAGGCGAACGGTACACAGGGTTTTACGGGAATAGGTAAACCCCAACCGCTGAAACTCTTCTCTCAAAAAGCTGTAATCAAAGCGCACATTGTGGCCTACAAAAATGGCATGCTCTGTTATTTCAACTATTTCGCGGGCAATTTCATAAAACTTGGGCGCGTCTTGTACCATTTCCTGGGTAATGCCCGTGAGTTGGGTAATGCCATAAGGCACATAACGCTCCGGATTGATCAAGGAGTGAAACGTTCTAAGGGCCTGCTGTCCATCATGAACTACAATACCGATTTCAATGACTTTGTCCCTCGCGGCACTGCCGCCAGTCGTCTCCACATCCACAATGGCATAATGTTTTTCGCTCATGCTGTTTTCAATAGGAAAGGGGTAAATATACCATTTTTTTAAAGAAAAAAAGTTTAATGAAACAATTTGTATTTTTAAATGCCCATTTTTCTATAAATAGGAAGCCTTCCATCCCCTGCCATGCAAAGGAGGAAGGCTTGCAAAAAAGGGGGAACAAATCTATAGAGCACTAAAATGTAAAGCCTCCAAATGTTCGTCGTTGTCGTCCCTCAACTTGATCACTACGTCTGTCCGTTCTTCTATGATCCAATCGTCGTTCAATTCTGAAAGCGGCTTTGTCACCCCGATTGCAATGACCAATTTACGGAAGCCGTCATCGTTAATCTCTTTCCATGTGCCTGTCACTGTACTCGTACCTTGAACGGCCTCCATCGTGCCATCGTCGTTAAATCGGAATGTGTAAGAATTGAAATCGCTCGTTTCGTCCTTGTCTTTGTCGTAAAAATAGGAAACCCGCCACTCCCCCACCTGGACCAGCGTTTCCGAGGTAGCATCGGGGCTGATATTGGAGGAGGAAGAATCGTCATCGCTGATATTGGTACAACTGCTCAGGGATAGCCCCAACAAGAAAACTCCGAAAAAAAATACTTGCTTCATGTTTTTTTTATGACAAAGAAACACGCAATCTGCTCCCGAGGCAATTAAATGGTGCTGAAGCAGGATAATACCCGGCTGAACCCGCAATTGCAGCTATTGGTTAAAAACAACTTTCCCCGACACTTTTCGTGGATACTGATAGGCAGGAAATCACAAGAATCGTCAGAAAACCAAAAACAATAGATCGGATTAACAAGAGATGTTATTGAATTTTCTACTTTTATCAAACCGTAAACGGTCTAAATCCATAAATGGTATGCTAAAATTTCCTCTTTTTCTCACCATAGTCTTATTCCTGCAAATGGCTTGCGGTACAAAATCTGCCCTCCCAACTACAGAAGTGCCAGTGACAAACGCCCCTACTGCATTGGATACACTGATGAGTATGGATACGACAATAAAGGAAAACGAAAACATGGCAAACGCCGATACCATAGCCATTGATCTGCCCATGTCGCTAAGGGTAGGCGCCGAGCAACTGGACTCGTACCTGCCTCGCTTGCGACTTAGTCGTGGGGTTGCTTTATTGGTAAACCAAACCTCCACCATAGGATCAACCCATCTGGTCGATACATTGCTGGCCTTGGGTGTACCTGTTAAACAAATTTTCGCACCCGAACACGGTTTTCGCGGCACTGCCGACGCAGGCGAATCGGTCAAAAACAGCCGAGATTCCAAAACAGGGCTGCCTTTAATATCGCTTTATGGCGCCAGCAAAAAACCCAAAGCAGCAGATTTAGAGGGCATTGACTGGGTGGTGTTCGACATCCAGGATGTTGGAGCGCGCTTTTATACCTACATTTCCAGTATGCATTATATGATGGAAGCTTGTGCCGACTTTCAAATTGCCTTTATGGTATTGGATCGCCCCAATCCCAATGGCCATTATGTCGATGGCCCGGTACTCGATCTGAATTATCGTTCATTTGTAGGGATGCATCCTGTACCGGTCGTTCACGGCATGACGGTGGGTGAATACGCCCAGATGATCAATGGAGAAGGCTGGCTGGGGGCGGGCAAAACCTGTCGGCTTGAAGTCGTCCCCTGCCAAGGATATCACCACCAGTATGCCTACCAATTACCCATAAAACCCAGTCCCAACCTCCCCGATATGGGTGCTATTTACTCTTATCCTTCCACCTGTTTTTTTGAAGGGACAATTGCCAGCGAGGGTCGGGGTACCGAGCATCCTTTCCAGATATACGGGCATCCTGAGTCGGGTATAGGCGATTACTATTTCACGCCGGTATCGATGCCAGGGGCAAAATACCCAAAGTTGGAAGGACAGCGCTGCCGGGGCTTCAACCTTTCTGGCATAGCGACAGACAGTCTTTTTGCTATCGGGCAGTTAAAGTTGCAATACCTGATGGATTTTTATCAGGCATTCCCGGATAAAGAGCGCTTTTTTCTGGAAAATCATTTTTTTGACAAACTGGCGGGCAACGCCACTTTGCGCCAACAGATTCGAGCAGGCTGGACGGAGGAACAAATCAGGGATTCTTGGCAGGCAGGCCTGGAAAGTTTTAAGACAATGCGCGCTAAATACTTGATTTATAATAAAAACCCTTTACCTGTAGCGAAGTGATATAGGAATAATGCGCTGTCGGAGCTTAGCCAATATACATGACCTCAACGAGGTCGCCTATGTATTGCAATCTTAGTAAAAACCGCCAGAATTGCAAGGTGCAGAGGCTGACACGCGGCGGCCAAAGGCCGCTACCAAAAAGTTTG